>JASLXP010001324.1 GCA_030740295.1 Planctomycetota bacterium | reverse complement strand
CGTGCCGGACCATCTGGCCGGGGCCGCGGCCGAGGCCCACGGCCGCATCGGCACACCGGAAGCCGAGACCCGGCTTATCGGCGCCTTCGGGAAACTCGTCGAATTCTGGTATTACACGTTCCGCACGGCCGATCATTCCTGGCTGATGGGCTGCCACAGCTCCATTGCCCATTTCCGCATAATCGAAGCCCTTGATGCCATCGGCTCTGCGAAAGCGCGAGACCTGACCGGAAAACTGCTCGAATCCATCCCCATCGACACGGACCGCGGCCTGATCTACGAAAACGATGCCTACGAAATCGTGACTGCCCGCCTCATCCACCGCAGCGGGATGAGCCCCGCCGTCCTCGAGACGTGCCTGGGCGTTCTTGGCGAAGCAAACGCCAAAGGCGTCCCCGATTTGAAGAAGGCCGTCACCAAATCCCCGCCCGCTGTTTCCGTCAGACCTCTCTCGCCAGAGTCGAGGGCCGCTCAACTGCTTTCGGTGGTCTGCCTGCGCCCGGAGGATGCGGCCCGTGTTCGGGCTGCATTAACGCGCTACCGCTCGCAGTCGCCTTCTCGCAAACGCAGTTGGGTCTGCTTCTTCCTGGCGAGGGCTCTTGGCAAGCTCCGGGACGAAGCCTCGGTTGCCGAATTGCGTGCCGCGCTGGACGATGACCCCACGGAATTCAGCTTCGGCGTACCCAATCCGCCAAACGTTTTCATTCACAACGCCATGACACCTGCCTACCGCGCCGCTGCGGCTGACGCCCTCGGTCGCATTGGAGCGAAAGCATCCGTTCCATCCCTGCTCGCCGCTGTCAAGGATTTCGATAACGCCATGGAAGTCCGGCAGGCCGCCGCAAGTGCATTGGTTCGGCTGGGCGACAAATCACTCTTGCCGCAACTGAGGAAGCTGGCGAACGAGTATCCTGAAGTCGCTACTCGACGCACGCTGTTTGAAGGGTGTCTGGCAAAATGACTCTGAGTCTCAAACAGGAGAAACCATGACCGCCAAAGAACGCATCAGAACTATTCTCGAAGGCGGAATTCCCGATGACCGCATCGCGATGAACGACAGCCTTTGGTCGAGCACTGTCGAGCGTTGGCACAGGGAAGGGCTGCCGGCTGACACTTCACCACAGGAACATTTTGGCGTGAACGACTTCTGCAAGATATCGGCAGACTACAGTCTCATGCTGCCGGTGAAGACGCTCGAAGAGGCCGAAGACTACCGCATCTATACCGACCACAATGGCGTCACATGCAAGGATTACAGGCTGGACCGCGGATGGGTGACCTATCGTATGGACTGGTCCATAAAGAACGAGGAAGACTGGAAACAGTTCGAGCCACACATGGCTTTCCGCCCTGACCGGTTGCCTTCCAACGCGCTCGAAATGTACGAGCGGGGAACGGCTAACGGGCAGTTCATCACTTTCATGAGCCACGCTTCTTTTCACCCTGTGTGGGAGCTTATCGGTCAGGAGAACGAACTGATCTGGATGTCCGAACGCCCCGACCTGGTCCGCGATATAGCGCTTCGCATCGCCGACCTGGTGATCGAAAACTACGAGGAGATGAAGAAGATCGGCATTGTGTTCGATGGCGCATTTATCGCCGACGACATGGGCTACAGGAGTGGAACGATGTTTTCGAGGAAGATGTATCTGGAGATCATCTTTCCCGCGCACAAGAGAATCTGCGACCATCTGAATGCAGACGGCACACCGCCCATACTTCACTCGGACGGCGACGTAAGAGATTTCATCCCCGACATCATCAAGGCTGGTTTCAAAGGTCTCCATCCACTGGAAGTCAAGGCCGGCCT
>JASLXP010001323.1 GCA_030740295.1 Planctomycetota bacterium | reverse complement strand
TTACGGCTCCTATCGTGCTGGCATTTCTTCTAACGGAAGTACCCAAGGGCAAGATACTCTACCGGACCATCTATTATTTGCCGGCGGTGCTGACCGGGCTGATCGTGATCTACCTGTGGAAGGGCTTCTACGGGCAATTCGGGATGATGAATCAGGTGGTGAACTTCTTTGTGCACATACTGAACTACCTTCCTGGTGTTCAGATCGCGGAGTTGCACAAGAATTGGCTGCAGGATCCGCAACTGGCCCTGATTTGCCTGCTGCTGCCAGCCATCTGGGCAGGGATGGGGCCGGGCTGCCTGATATACCTGGCGGCGCTAAAGACAGTGCCAGAGGAAATCTACGAGGCGGCCGATATCGACGGGGCAGGAATACTGTACAAGGCCTTTCATGTGGCCATTCCCAACATCAGGGCCCTGATTATGATCAACTTCATCGGGGCCATGGTGGGGGTAATGAAGGGCGGGGGTGAGTTTGCACTGGCGATGACGGGCGGCGGGCCGTACACACCTTACGGACAAACCGAATTTGTGGGATTAAAGATATTCTTCCAGGCCTTCGGTTATTTAAGATTCGGGGTGGCTACAGCAATGGCCTGGATATTGGGGTCAATGCTGGTCGGATTTACGGTTATTCAGTTGCAGAAGCTGAGCAAGATGGAGTTCAAAACAGCGTCCGGGATTAAGTAGAAGAGTAAAAATGCCTATTATCAGTAAAATAGGAAGCCGCAGCCTCAGGGTTCGCCTGGTGTACGGGACGATATTCCTGATCCTGAGCATCGGGGCGATAAGTATGATCTATCCGCTGTTGCTTATGCTGTCGGGTTCAGTGAAGAGCCAAACGGATCTCATGAAGATCACGCCTTGGCCGAGGTACTGGTTCAACGATTTGGCCCTGTTTCAAAAATATGCCGAGTCCAAATATAATGTTAGCCTACCCGATATTGAGAAGGCCTGGCATCGGAATGTATCTATTTACGACAAAATTGAAGAACCCGCACAGTGCGATACGGAACTTCTGGAGAGTTTTCTGGCTTGGCGTGAGAAATGCCCTTGGTGGCAACTCGGCCATACCCGAGGCAGTTATATGTTGCCTGAAAACGGCCGAGAGTTCCGCGAACTGATGTCCGAGCGATTCGGCGGCGGCCCAGTCGGGCTGGAGGCTTTCAACACGGAAATGGGCATGCCGCTCATGTCCTGGTCGGATGTTATACCCCCGGTACAGGGAGTGTTCCGTTTCCCTCGGGCGAGGAAAGGGATGATGGGCGCGTTCCTGGAGTTCGCGGAGCAACAGCCCCTCCGCGATCGAATGATCCCGAATCTGGACGGCGAGTTCTGGAAGTCATACCTGTCTCCCGAATACACCAACAATATCGAGGAGTATAACGCCAAGCACGGAACAGACCATACGAGCTACGATGAAGTACTCTTGAGCAGACGTTTGCCGAAAGGCGAACTGCAGCGGGCAGACTGGGAAGAATTCGTCAGAGAGCTATTACACTTTCAGTTCATTCGGCTTTCGGGCGAACTGACTGAATCGTACCGCAGATTTCTATCCAGTGAAAGCAAGTATGCCGGCAGCATAGAGGACTACAACCGCAAATTCGAGAAGACATACACATCCTTCGATCAGATTCCGCTGTCATCTACGCTGCCCAGCAATCGGTTGGAACAAGTGGACTGGGGCGAGTTCATCAAGAACAGGCAGTTCTGCGCGGCCGAGGGGATTGAAATCTATGGGCCTCGGCAAGCCTTCGAAAAGTATGTGGCTAAGGAACGCGGCGTGCCCGTAGAGCAGGTGCGGCCGTTGAGACTGCCACTTGCTGCGGCGGACTGGCAGGATTGCATGGCCAACAAGAGTCATTACCGCTGGGAATTTACCACCAGAAACTATAAACAAGTCTTCGATTATATCCTGCTTCACGGACGTGGAGTCCGCAATACCATTATCTACTGCTCGCTGGCAGTCGGCCTGGCCCTGTTGGTGAATCCGCTGGCAGCGTACGCTTTGAGCCGATACAAGCCGCCGAGCCAGTACAAGATACTGCTGATCTGCATGGCCACCATGGCCTTCCCGGCTGCGGTGACCATGATTCCGGCCTTTTTGCTGCTAAAGCGTTTTCCACTATGGTCGATTCTCGGCGGGGCTGCCGGGTTCTCTGTGGCTATCTGGCTGCTGAGCAAGTTCTTCAAGAATCTGGGTGAGAATGTACGGCTGTTGCTGTCGCTGGTGGTGGCGATAGTGGTCGGCTGGTGGCTAGTGCCAACGGTGACGGGTAAGCCATATATCAGCCTGCTGAATACTTTCGCGGCCCTGGTACTACCGGGCATGGTCAATGGTTATCTCATCTTTCTACTAAAAGGCTTTTTCGATAGTTTACCTCGTGAGTTATATGAAGCCGCCGACTTGGACGGAGCCAGCGAATGGACGAAATTCTGGTCGTTCACCATGAATCTGTCCAAGCCAATCCTGGCGGTAGTCGCCTTGGGGGCCTTTACAGGAGCCTACAGCCAGTTCATGATGGCATTGATAATCATTCCCGACAGGAACATGTGGACGCTTATGGTCTGGATATTCCAGTTGCAGAGCCAGGCCCACCAGGCGGTTATTTATGCTTCGCTGGTGATCGGGGCTATCCCGACGTTTCTGATCTTTGTATTCTGCCAGGGAATCATCATGAGAGGTATTGTTGTGCCAACGGAAAAATAGAAGAAGTATTTTCCTGGCGAATTTTTTTCAACGGAATCTGCAGCCATTCTTGATCGGATCGCCTTGTGTTCAATAGACCGGAGTTTGATAACTTGCCGGCCGTCGACATGCATATTCACACGGTCCATTGCGGCCACGCTGCGGCCGACATGACCGTAGAGAACATAGTACGTCGAGCTGAGCAAGTTGGTCTACAGCAGATTGCGATTGCCGAGCACGTCTGGATCTATAATCACTTATCAAAGCTGGACCCTTTGGTGCGGGAGTTCGATCGAATCGAGCCTTCCATTAAGGTCTACCTTGGCGTGGAGGTAGACGTTGACCCCTGCTATACCGATGGTCGTCTCAGCGAGCCGATACCCTCAAAGTTTCGCCCGCTGGTAGTATCTACACACGCTTTTCCGGACAGTTTACTGATGTGGTATGAGGACAGCCGTGTCTCCAAACGTACCAGGCGTCGCCTTTTGAAGAACTGGTTTGCATGGGTTACTGCTGCCGTGCGGCGGAATGATGCTGATGTGTTGGCTCATCCCGGAGTTCTGATCAGCCGGGAGGGGCCGGAGGTGCGCTTTGAGGGAGAGATTCTGGATTGCTTTGCGGAGTTTTTTGCTGTTATGCGCGATCACGGCGTAGCCTTTGAACTTAATGAGCACGTCAAGCGCAAGTTTCTTAGCCCGGAGCAACGGGATAGCTACTACAATTTACCTGCCTTAGCTGTCGAGTTAGGCGTGAAGTTATCGATTGGCTCGGATTCGCATAAGCTCGAGCAGGTTGGCGACTTCGATTGGATCAGCAATATTGCTCAGCAAACGGGCGTAAAGCCGAGCGATTTCAGCATTTACGACGGGCCGGGATTGGTCAAAACTCCCAACTGCTAATCAGGATTCAGGGAGAGGATCAGAAGAATGTACAACCCGTACGAGAATGTAAAGTGGGATACTGTCTCTCGAGTTCCGTCAGCTTCTCACATGCACATTGCCAGTCAGGCAGCATTGGACAATGGCTATCGGCACGGGATAAGGCATTTTCCTATGTCCAACTACTACCCATCCGCACCGTATTCAGCCCGAACCAGGCTCAGCGATTTTAAACTGCGTCAGACATGGCAGATTAACCGCGACGTCAAAACCCCCGACAAACATATCAACTGGAACGATGAGATCTCCTGGCTGGATGAAATTGAGGAGCCCTACCGGTCGCAGTTACCCTTTCGCCAAACCGATCCTGTGTTCTCCAACGTACCGGGCGACGCTATTTTGAGCAATAACGCCGAACACCACGGCTTTACGAACTCGGATTGTCATATCCTTTGTCCTGGATCATCCTTCTGTTCGGGCAATTTTGATGTTAGACATCATTTCTGCCTGCAGAAGCATGGCTTCCCTGTCGGTTTCGGCGGAAGCTGGCAGGATGCTTTCAGGGGCATGATCCAAGCGTTGGATCACCATGACGCAGGGGGAATAGTAATAGCCCATCCCACCTGGTTCTCCAAGCTCACGGATGATGTTGTGTGTGAGATGCTGGATTTTGACAGCAGAGTCCTGGGCATAGAGATCTACAATGACCTGTCGGCAAATCGAGACTATGCCGGCAGCATTTTCACTCCAGCGGAACACGAAGCGGAGCCCGGATTCTCGCTTGCCATGTGGGACAGAGTGTTGTCAACGGGCAGATGCTGCTGGGGATTTTGTGTTCCAGACCACAGTGTGAGGAGTTTGGCAGACTGGCACGGGAGGATTGTTCTTCTTGTGGATAATTTCACCGATCACGCCTGCTTGCGTGCCTATCGAACAGGGCAATTCTATGGCTGTCTAAAGGACAATGGACTGACGGTGACGAGCTTCACAGCCACGGATTTCTCAATCACTTGCAGTACAAATACGAAGGCTCGAATAAAGTTTGTAACGGACGACGGGCGTGAAAGGATCAGCGAAGGGGAAAGTGCAACCTGTCGAATACCCCAAAAGAACGGTTCTCCTGCTGTAACATTTGCGCGCGTCGAAATAGAGGATAATTCCGGAGAACGTTTGTTTCTACAGCCTGTAATGTATCGAACCGCTGGACAACGGCAGTGCCCGACGCGATAATCAGACGTGAGGAGCCCTAGGTGCCTATATAGAACTTAGATGCGTGAAGGAGATGGCATGGCTGAGTCGAGACCACACATCCTGTTTATTCTAACAGATCAATTGCGGGCCGATTGTCTGGGGTGCGCGGGGCATTATATGCTCAAGACTCCGAATATCGACCGTCTGGCGGCTGAGGGTGTAA
>JASLXP010001322.1 GCA_030740295.1 Planctomycetota bacterium | reverse complement strand
CAAAGCACACCTCCAGCGAATGTTCGGGGAGTGGAAAGTCCCCAACCCGGACCGAAACAGAAATGCGGACACTGAGTACGAGTGGCCGTCTGAGTACACGGAAAACCATTCGCTAAATATTCTCGTTGCCGCCTATCTCTTTGATGTTGTCATGGAGCGAAACCGGAAGTTCCACCAGCAGTTGCTGGAAGAGTTCCTCGGCGACCGTGCCAAATGGGGCTGGAGCGAGTTCCATTCACCCAGGTACGCAGTGGTGACTGCCAAGGCGCTTACCTGCCTGAGCGACTTTGCTCCTGATAAATCAGTCGGCGAAGCAGCGAAGATGCATCTCGACATTCTGGCCTATGAATTCGCCAATCAGTGTCTCAATCACTGGCGGGGTGTACCGTTCACAAGGGGCCAGGCCTCGCAAAAGAACAATCGGCAGAACGCTTTTTTTGAGCTGGCGCGGCTCTGGTTCGGTGACGATGCAGAAGGGGCAAAATACACTGGCGGCAGTTTTCTGGTTCATATCTTTGACAGCAGGTACGTCCCTCCCGAAGGAGCGACGTGGCTCGTCAAGAATCCGGATAAGCGCGGCTCCTACCTGATGACGGAAGTAGCGACGACAGGCCCCGAAAAGCTGCGCATCCCGATCAGCATCTGGGTGACACCTTACGGAACAATGGCCTCAGCGCAGGGCGCAGGCAGTTACTACGATGGGTGTTACTGGACGATCAGTTTTACTTCAGCACCGGGAAAGGTCATTACCGGGACGTACAGAGACGGAAGGAACATCCTGCAGATCGGAAACGTTCTGGCCACCTTCGGCGACGTCGGATGGCACGGTGGCTTGAAGAAAGTAACCAGTGAAACGATCACCGTTGGCGGAGACGATCGTGCTATCGTCGGGCAGGTTGACCTCACCGATGGCTGCCATCTCTTCATGCTCGAAAATCGTGGCGACAACGATGAGGCGGCATTAAGGACGGCTCTGAAGAAGTTGGAAGCCAAGTTCGAGGATGGCCTGTTAACCTGGAAGATGCCCGATGGCCGACAGATCAGGATGGTCAATCGAAGAGTCGGTACTCGTTGGCAAATGATGGCGGCCTTTGAAGACGGCCACCCCATCCGGCTCGATCGCAATATGCTTTTCGATTCGCCCCACATGCGTTCCGTGCGGGGCAGTAAGGTGATCGAAATCCTGGACCGGGGCAGGACGCTGGTTTACGATTTTCGAAACTTGCGAAAGCCCTCTGCAAAACGTACTCGCAGGAAACACTTCACGAGATTGCCCGAAGCGAGACAGCTGGGTCCCTTCGGCCTCGAGCTGCTGTACATACCTCCGGGCGAGTTCCCAATGGGAAGCCCATTGACGAAGGGACGGCGCAACGAAACTCCTCAGCGGTGGGTTCACGTGGATGGCTTCTATATTTCGCAGACGGAAATCACGATTGGGCAGTACAAACTATTCCTCAAGGACAACCCGAAGGCCCGGCAATTGGATGATTGGTACACAGAAAAATGGGGCAAGACAGACAAGTATCCCGTTGCCTGGATCAGTTGGCAGGAGGCTGTCAGCTTCTGTGAATGGATGTCGGATAAAACCAGGCACACCTATCGTCTTCCGACCGAAGCGGAGTGGGAAAAGGCGGCGAAAGGTTTTGCCGAACGCCGTTACCCATGGGGAAACGATTACAACGGAACGCAGTCAGGCACCGCGAATGGCACATACGCTCAAGTGGCTTCGAAGCAAACAGACGTAAGCCCATTCGGCATCCTGGACATGGCAGGCAACGTCTGGGAATGGTGTTCAGACTGGTACGAGACCGGCTACTACAAGGAAGGGCCTCTCCGAAATCCCACAGGTCCTGAAGAAGGCAACAAGAAATCCCTGCGTGGCTGTGGCTGGAATTTCGATCCTGACACTTTCAGATGCGCATACCGCTCAGGATTTGATCCCGATAAGAGGTCCGTGCACATCGGCTTCAGGGTTGTCATGGAACCTGAATAGAGATGAGGAGACAACAACCAGTTCCGCGCTGCGGAACCGCTCCACTTCATGCCGGGCAATCCTCAGACCAAGCCTGTTCCTCCAGATATAGACATACTGATCAATCGATCCGGTTTCTGGCGGTGAGAATGCTGGGCTCTTTATCCTTTTCGGCCTGGATTACCACCTCGGTGATGCCTGAAGATCTTGCGCCCTCGAGGCCGCGAATGATCCAGTCTACAGTAACGGTGAACGTCCTGATGTTTGTCACTTCCGGCGGGACAAAACCGATGTCAAGGACGTCATTCGAATATGATAGAAGAATCAATCGACCGCCCGTGGTGCGGTAAATCGGGCGAGCGACGAAGCGGCCGTGCTGCCGAGTGAGATAGGCCAGGGTGATGCCCCCCTTGCCCCTGACCGCCTTGAAGATAATGGGCGCGTTTGGATTCTCGAGCGTGTGGAGAACTTCGAACTTAGGTTCTGGGTTTCTCTTGCTGCCTATGCACCCGCCGGCCTGAAAGGGCAGAAGAATTAACAGGCAGACAGTGATGCGTCCGAGCATGGGGAGGGAGGAGGGAGGACCATAATGTGACGGCAAGTGAGAATGAATACTCGCGGGAATGAGCGGAAGCAATCGATCACAC
>JASLXP010001321.1 GCA_030740295.1 Planctomycetota bacterium | reverse complement strand
CCCTGGACCGATACAGAATGGGTCATGCAGAGGCCGCGGGCTACCGTCAGGCGTGAGGCAGATGATAAGCGCCCCAGGGCTTTCGGACTTGCGCCTCAGCAGTGCGATGCCGTAGTCTCCTGAGTCCCTAAGAAAGCCTTTACAGACCTGAAAACAGAACACCATGAATCTCTGGATGGATGTGATGCGAGACGTCGATCATCTGATCGACGATTACGAACAGATCTTAGACGCCTGGGAAGCGGGGGGCGTTGATGGGCTGGTGATCGGGCCGATGGTCTTTCGTGCGGGAAAGCTGTTGCCTGGACTGAGGTCGAGGGGCGCCCAGAGGCCACCTCCGATAGCCACTTTCGATCCAGATCCGAAGGTGTATCAGCGGCTGGGCGTCCAGCCGCCTCCCCCGCCTGAAGATAAGCTCCCCGACCGGCGCAAGCTCCTGGTAGAGGCCTTGAACGACGCAAAGAAAAGAGGATTGTCCGTTTGGATTTTCCAGGCATCGTCCGGCGCGGGGCCGGGCGGGGGAGGACACATCTTCGCCGACGAAGAGTCTCGCGCGGCAGCCTGCGCACGGATGGTGGATACGCTGGAGCACTATCCGATGGCTGACGGCGCAATCATGGACGGTCCTGAATGGGGTTACGAAATCGCTCCTCATCACCAGAACCACCGGTCGTTCATCTTTCATGACCTGCCGGATTCGGTGGCCCCAAAATGCGAAGAACTGGGATACGACTTTGCTGCGTTGACGGCCGCGAAAGATCGCCTCTTTGCACATCTTCATTCACTGGATTCGCGAGCAGTGCAGCTACATGGGAACGGTGGACTACTTGGAGGTTTTCATCTGCTGGGCGGCGATCCCGACCTGATGTCGTGGTTTCAGTTTCGAGTGGAAGCGCTGACCGACTATTTCCGAAACGTGCGAAACGGAATCGATGCGGAGATGAGCCGGCCGGTGAAGCTCGGCGTCGGCCCGCGCTCGGCCGCGTTTGCTCCGCTCTGTGGTTACGACTTCGCCCGATTGGCCGAATTCATGGACGTGCTACTGCCGAAGCACTACTTCTTTCACCGAGGTTTCGACGGCATGATTGGAACCGTCGCCCGTTATGTGGAAACTCTCACCCAATGGAGTCCTGGCCTGAGCGACGAGGACGCGCTGGCGGTGGTCCAAGCACTCTTTGGCCTGTCGCTGCCGGGCGTCCAAAGCAGGAGTGATTTTGAGACTGCGCTTTCGCCGGAATTCTTCGAGCAGATCGTGAAGCAGGAGACCCGCCGGGCATTGGCAGCCGTTGATGATCCTGATCGCATCGTCCCGTGGGTGGATGCCGGCCGGTCGCCGCACGATGGCGACCCGATGTCTGCCGGGGATCTGAAACGTCTCCTGCAAGCCGCCGGAGAAGCAGGCCTGCAACGTTGCCTCTACCACCACCACGGCAATCTGACCGAAGGGGAATGGCTTGTCATCAGTGAGATGTGCGGCAAGCCCTGGCGCCCCCTCGAAAGCGACTACCGCCCGCCAGATATGACGGTGCTCTGAACTGCGAGCCGCAGACCGGTGGGTGAATCAATCCATCTGGCCCATCGTCTTTTCGAGGAGTCTGCCCACCTGACCGCCCGTAACAACTTTCTCTGTTTCGCCGGGCACGTAAACCGCGCACGGCTCGAAGTGCTCGCCCCTGAGCGCCATGTGCAGCAGGTCTTCAGCGGAGAGAGTCATCCGGCCGGCGCGGCGAGTGAGTTTGAATCTGATCTCTCCTACCCCTTCGAAACTTCGATACACCACCTCTGTGCAGACCATGCGATCCGAGCGGGTAAAATCGAAATCGAAATCGTATGCCTTGCCGTCGTGGGCAACACCACGTGCAAGAGCGGAGGCAACCTCCCCCCGCGCAAGCTTGGGCCGGACGATCGCCAAAGCATCCGCACTAAAAGGCGAGTGAACCGTCCGCAGCCAGACGCCATCCTTTAGAGCTTCGAGGACCCTGCCGTCTTCGGTCTCGTCCAGTCCTGCCAGCCTTTCCCATCGCTCTCTCACCGATTCATGATCTTGAAGCTGCATCGATTCCAGCTCTTCCATCCGGCCCATGTAGAGCGCCGCGTGCGGCCAGTAACCGGGGAGAAAGTAATTCGTCAGCGCGAACTCCCGGCGAGTCACTAACACATCGCCAGGTTGCATGACTTCACGAAATTCAGCGATGCGTTCGCCAGGCAGACCGGGAGCATGGATGGGATTAAGGGTCATGTGTGAGACCATTCTCGATGCAAGCTCCTGCACGGTGTAAACCGCCTGGCCCACCGCGTCTCTCTGCACCGTTGAAAGCGCCTGCCGGGCCTTGGTCTTCAATTTGGCCTTGACGTATTGCTTTAATGAAACGTGAACCCTTGCGATGAGTTTATCGACGATTGCGAACACAGGACTCAGATCAGGCTCGAACTGTTCTTTGAGCGAGTTCGCATTATCCTCGTAAAACTGGGTCGCATGATAGAGTCGCCAACTGTTCGTCAGCTTGGTGAGCGAACGCTGCACGGAATCGTAAAAGCCTGGTGGCACTCCGAAGAGCGGAGCACCTTCATTCAGTTTCTTTCGGATCACACTCCGATCATCAAACGCCTCGTAGATGAACCGCGCGGCATCGACCAGCGCCAGCGCGGCCGCGAAGGCAATCACGAACGCGTCCGCTGGCCATCCTTCCGGATCCTCGTCTTGTGCGCCGAGAGAATGTATGAGCTCGAACAGCGCATTTCTCGTCTGCCAGTATGAGACGAGAAGGTGCAGCGCGTCATCCTCTTCGGTGGGCGTAAAATATCCGCGCTGGCTCGCGCT
>JASLXP010001320.1 GCA_030740295.1 Planctomycetota bacterium | reverse complement strand
GGCTTCTTCAGAAACTCTTCAAGCCTGGCGGGAAACTCTTTTTTTCTTACCGCTCTCAGCGCGGCCCACGAGGACAGGGCCGGGTCTTTATTCCACTGCTCTTTGCGATACAGATCTGTCATGCGGGATCGCATGGCTGCGAACACGTTCCTCTTCAGCTTCCTGGCCGATGTGAATGCGCGGTCACGCTGAGCCTTGGGATCGTAATCAAGAACGCCGAGCAGATACTCACCGATGCGGTTGTGGAGGTCCGCGTTTGCGTCGCGACGCACCTTTTCAAGGAATTTGTTGAACTCGGCACGCTTCTTTCCGAATTCTTCATCGAATGCCTTCCTGGCCTTTTCGGGAATGGTGTAGCCTCGAATCAGCGGATATTCCCCGGGCTCTTGAATGCTCGCAAAGACGCCGTAGAGCGAGTAGTAGTCCTGGGTCGGTATCGGGTCGTATTTGTGATCGTGGCAGCGGGCGCAGGTGACGGTGAGGCCCATCAAGCCGCGAATGATCACGTCGATACGGTCGTTGATGATCTCGTGTGTACGGTTCAGATACCGGGGGCCGACGGTCAGGATGCCCAGGGCTGCAAGGTCCGGTGAATCCTTCTCTCTGGTGTAAGAGTCGGCCGCGATCTGTTTCTTGATGAACTGGTCGTAAGGCAGGTCGCGGTTAAGCGCATCGATCACCCAGTCACGGTAGGTGTAGGCGTACGGGTAACGCATATCGATCGCGGAATGCCAGTCGCGCGTATCCGCATAACGGGCGACGTCGAGCCAGTGACGCCCCCAGCGCTCACCGAAGTGCGGAGATTTGAGAAGATCGTTGACGACTTTTTCAAAGGCGTTGGCACTCTTGTCTTTTTTAAAAGCCTCATGCTGCTCGAAGGTGGGCGGCAGCCCGACGAGATCGTAGTAGGCACGGCGCAACAGCGTGTGCCGGTCTGCGGCCGGTGAAGCGGCGAGATTTTTGGATTCGAGTTTTCGGCCGATGAACGCATCAATTGCGTTTTCGATTTTGCCCCGCGTTTTCGGCATCGCGGGGCTCTTAATCGGCTGGAAGGCCCAGTGCGTTTCGGCCTGTTTAAAGAGATACATCTGGTCGCCAAGGTCCGGCTCGACCACCTCGCCTTCCGGCCAGGGCAGGCCCATGTTAATCCACTTCTCCAACACCGCGATCTGGTGCTCATTGAGGGCCTCCTCGTCTTTCGGAGGCATCTTCAGCTTTTCCTGACGGCGCACGGCCTTCAGCATGAGGCTGTCCGCCGCATTACTCACGACGGCCGCCGGGCCGCGGTCCCCGCCGTAGAGCAAGCGCTCACGAGAATCGAGGCGGAGACTGGATTCTGTTTTCTTTGGGCCGTGGCATTTGAAGCATTTGCCGGCAAGCAGAGGCCGGATATTCGATTCAAAGAACTCGAGCTGTTGCTTGGTGAAAGCTTCTTTCGCATCGGAGAAGCCGATGAGAACGGCAAATAGTACGGATGCGAAAATTGGGCGTTTCATAGGATGCGAGACGGTCAACAGATACTGCCCGACATGGTAGAGCTCTTCTTTCAGCTCGCCGAAGAATCTGTGGGCAAATTGACTACTCATTACCCCCGACTTTATGCGCGCTTGCACCAAAGAGCTGCGCCACCAGGTATTCCTGTTTCTGCATCAGCATCAACCCTGGCAGGTGAAGGCAACGGATCTCCAGATTGTGGTTTGCATGCTCGTCGACCGTCTTGATGAGGGCCAGCTCGATCTCGATTGTGCCCGGCGCGGATTCATCTCCAATTTTTCTGAGCTGATCCTTTAGCCTGGTTTCAGCTATCTCTGATACATTCAGACGATACCGGCCACCTGCATCCAGAAAGGGCCTCTCGATCAGCGTCTGACAGGTCAGCTTCAGCAACGCATCCAGCTCGGTCAGATGCGAAGAGATAAAGCCGGCGACGGTGATCTCCGGCAACCCAAATTTCCGCATCCCCATGGTGCGTGCTCGATACCATCTCCCTCTCTTAAGGTAGGTCATGGTCACGTGTGAGGGAACGTACGGATACTTGTCGACCCATCTGTTAAGGCGATTCTTCTTCCACGCGTCGACTTCAAAAACGGTCTTTGCTTCGATGTCCGCGATAAGCCCACCGGTAGCCTTGGCAAACTCGTACAGGAGAGTCTGCGCGTCGAGAACATTCTGAAGCAATCCCTTGTCGGGCGAGTACAGCCAGACTTCTATCGCGTGCGGCCACGTCTTGGGCGGTTCTTCATCCATCCCCCATTCATCGACCGGTTCCCAACGCAGGTTTTGCTTTTCACTGAGAAAAAGTGTGGGCTCCGTCATGTTCCGGGGAGACCTGTGGCTTACCTTGAACGCTGAGTCATCCGAAATGAGCTTCTCAAACTTCGCTTTGCTCGACCCGGTCTGCTCCAGATAGACGATGGCATAGTGATACAACGTGTGTTTGGCGGTGAGCTCCCGGGTAGAGACCCCATGCAAACCGGAAAGCTGTGACCGAATCCTGATATCCGCGTCCTCCAATCTATCATTATCACTTTCACCCGGAGCATTACTGGACTTGATTATGAACGAAATCCCAAACGCCAGGAGAACGCCCAAGAGGAAGAATTCAATTCGACGGTTTTTCACTGTTCTGTGTCAGAGCTTCGGTCGTGATGTGAGGATTATGGCAACCGTTCAGTATACAGCTTCACTTCATGAACTGCCGGAGTGGCACTTCGACCCTTACCCGGCAACCATTCGCGCACGCGACATGGCAGCGTACTAGGCGGGCGAATCCCCGGGCTAGTCGAACGAATCATCCCTGCTATGATGGCCCTCCGGTTCGGGTGGAACTGACAGGAGACATTCTTGAGCATTGAAGATCGAGATTACATCAGAGAGAAACCTCGGTTCTCCGATTCCAGTTCCAGTTGGGGGATCGGCTTGCCGCCAGTCTGCAAATACCTTCTTCTGGCCAATGGCATTGTTTTCCTGCTGCAGATCTTTGTCACACGCCCGCCGCAGATGGAGGATATAAGATTGCAGCTTGAGTCTTCAGAAGGCGTTCCGCCAAGTGCCATGGAGGAGATCGAAGCGGACATGCTGGCTCGCGCTCCGAAGATTTCGGTCGTGCAGGAGTGGCTGCAGTTAGAGGCAGAAAAAGTTGTCTATGGCGGCCAGATCTGGCGGCTGATCACATGCGCGTTCTGTCACGATCGGTTCGGAATCCTGCACATTGTCTTCAATATGCTGTTCCTGGTCTGGTTCGGCACCGCGCTGGAAGCGATGTACGGGTCGCGGGAGTTTCTGCTGTTCTATTTGACCGGTGCAGTCCTGGCGAGCATGGCCCACATCGCACTGGCACTTTTCACGGGGAGTTCGTACCCGGCCATCGGAGCTTCCGGCGCGGTCATGGCGGTCACTATGCTCTATGCCATCCACTTCCCCCGTGAGCGGATCTGCATCTTCTGGTTTATCCCGGTCCAGATTCGCTGGGTGGTTCTTTTTTATGTGATTTATGATCTGCATCCGGTGTTGCTGACCCTCTCAGGTGAAGAGGTGCACAGTGGAATTGCCCACGCGGCCCATCTCGGGGGCCTTGCGTTTGGTTTTTACTATTCATGGTCAGGCATGCGCATGGAACGAATCATTGGTCGATTTCGGTTCCGCTCTTCGGCCCCTGTTGGCCCTCGACCCGTTGACAGACCTCAGACCATGCCCCCGCCACCTGATGATGATTTAGGAGAACAGGTCGACCTGATTCTGCAGAAAATACATGAGCAGGGCGAAGCAAGTTTGACCGAAGACGAGCGCGAAATATTGGTAGCCGCAAGCGAACGACTAAGGAACAGAGGAGATTCTTAAGGAAGAGATGAGCAAGCTCAGAATCGCCATTTACGGCACAGGAAACTTTGCCAACAAGACACACATTCCGAATATTCTGACTGTTCCCGATGCGGAAATAGTCGCCGCGTCCGATGCAAATGAGGATGCTCTGAACAGCACGGTCCAGGA
>JASLXP010001319.1 GCA_030740295.1 Planctomycetota bacterium | reverse complement strand
CGTCGAAGTTGGAGAACTGAGCGGGCCGGCAGGAACGATCCCGAAAAACGCGGTGGATGTTCGGGTCGTCAAAAGCTGGTTTCAGGGCAAAGGAAACATCGGGCGCAACCAGGTGCGCGTGCTCAAGCCAGAGTTGCTCCTCAAGGATGATGGGTTGATTCGTGTAGACCTGGAAAAGAAGCGCAACTTCATGAGGCACACGGACGATGCCGGCCGTACTACCTGGGTAGACATCAGCCGCGATCTGGACGAGGGCGCAACTGCCGACGATTTGAAGGAGCTCCGGCCAAGAGACACGGAGGAACTTCAGCCAGTAGATGTGGAACAGGATACAGCGCGGCAATTCTGGCTGAATATCCACGTGCCGGAAAACGCAGCGCCAGGCGCCTATCAGGGCAAAGTTCGTCTGCGTTCGGCGAATGCTCCCGAAGAAACGCTTTCCCTGGAACTTCGTGTGCTGCCGTTTCGCCTCGCAGATTCACCACTCATCTATTCCATCTATTATCGGTCAAAGCTCTCATCTGACGGCAAGCCGACCATCAGTTCCGAGTACAAATCAGATGAGCAATACCTCGCAGAGGTAATGAACATGAAGGCCCATGGAGTTTTGCACCCATCCAACTATCAGGCATTCAACGAAGGGCTGCGGAAGGTGCTGGAGATGCGAAAGCAGGCAGGCTTGCCCCAGGGACCTTTCTTTTCGCTTGGAATCGGTACGGGCAATTCCGGCAGCCCGGCCAGCCTGAGATCTCTCCTGGCACGCATCCGCAAATGGCAGAAGCTGATCCGCGAATTCGGCTACGACACGCTTTACATCTACGGTCTGGATGAAGCGAGGGGCGAGCGGCTCCTCTCTCAACGCAAGGCGTGGAAGGCAGCGCAGGAAGCAGGCGCCAAGACCTTTGTCGCCGGCTACAAAAAGACCTTTGAGGCGATGGGCGGCCTGCTCGATTGCCTTGTTTATGCCGGATATCCCAGCCCGGAGGAAGCGAAGAAATTTCACGACGTGGGCAGCCTTATCTTCAGCTACGCCAATCCGCAGGTCGGCGTTGAAGAATCGGAAACCTACCGTCGTAATTTTGGCCTGGTCCTCTGGAAAGCCGGCTTCGACGGCGCGATGGACTACGCCTATCAGCATGCCTTCGGCCACATCTGGAATGATTTCGACCACCACCATTACCGGGACCACGTGTTCGTCTACCCCACCATCAACGGCGTGATCGACACCCTGGCCTGGGAAGGTTTCCGCGAAGGCGTCGATGACGTGCGGTACCTGGCAACGCTGCTTAAAGCCATCAAGGAAGCTGAGGCGACCGGCAAGAATCCTGAGAGTGTCAGTAAGGCGCGGGAATGGGTAAACAACCTGGATCCTACCGGAGACCTGGATAAACTGCGTGCAGAGATGGTGGGCTTCATCCTCGGCCTGCGGAAGGACTGATGCACATGCCAATTGAGTGGAAGCAACCAGGACTCATCAGATGAAAATATTGTTTGTTGGGACTGGCGGATTCGAGCCGGAAATCGGAAGTGATTCCCCGTGTATTCTCGTGAATGGAAGGTACCTCGTAGATACTGGTTGGAACTGTGTCTTCAAACTCAAGCAATATCGAATCGACCCGCGAAACCTCACGACTTTTTTCATCTCACACTTTCACCCGGATCACTATCTGGGTCTCGCCGGTCTCCTGTTTTTTATCGGCGTTCGGACCAGAGATGAAAGACCGAATCGGCAACCGCTGACGATCGTTGGCCCCGACGAATTCCTTCACGAGAGTGTGCAGAGAACGCAGCAGTTCCTGCAGTGGGATAACTTTCCCGAACTGCAGATGGACTTAGATCTGGTCCCACTTGCTTCCGGTGATATATACGAAAACGATGAAATCTTGGTCGAGGCAATTGACTTGTCACACACCACCACGCTCAGTGAACCTGGCAGGCCGATCATGTCGCTCGGCTACATCTTCCGTGAGAAAGATTCGGGCGCTTCGTGCGTCACCGCATGGGACACCTCGTGCAACCCGGGAATAGTTGAAGCCATTAGAAACACTCCCGTCCTGATTCACGACATTGGCCATACTTCCCCACGTGATGCTGCTCGAATCGGCAAGATGGCAAAGGTTGGCCGTCTGTTTCTCATCCACTTCAACGGTGATGGAGAAGAGCTCCTGAGGGAAGCCAGAGAATTACTGCCAGAGACCTATCTTGCTGTCGAAGGTAACAGAGTTGAACTGTGAGCCGCGGCAGATCGCGCAAGGAGATATCCATGAATACAATCAAACAGCTCGAGACACTCTTGCCTTGTGAGTCTCTTCCCGGCGAAGCGGTGGCACTGAATGCCGGGAACAGTGAGTTCTTACCCCGGGAAGACGGCAGCCCGATCCTGGTCCGGTGGAGTCCTCGTCAGGTGGACCGTTCGCTGCTGCCGCCCACTTTACTTTTCACCGATTTGGAGAGTGGAGAAATCAAGAAGCAGGTTCTACCCAACGGTTATGCCGCGCCGTGGGGTAAAGTTTGGGGGCCGGATGGGATGTTATACATGGGGCTTTGGGGCCCGGCGGAAATCATGCGCTACGACCCGGCGAAGGTGGAATACGAACACCTTGGCGCTATCGAGAAGGGCGAACGATTCATCCCTCATCTGACAATCGGCACCGACGAAAGGATCTACGGGCTGACCGGGCAGTCGGGGCACGTGCTTTCTTATGACCCAGCCACGGGAGAAGTGGTCCACTTTGGCCGACAGGGCCCTCAACGGGACTACCACATCTCCTATTCCGGCTCCATTGGCGTGGATGACGATTACATCTATACGACGTTCGGGAATGTGCCGAAGGAGACTTGGACGATCTCTACCAATAAGGCATCAGGTGAGCAGGCCATGCTCGAAGAAATCCAAGGAGCGGACATTCGCCAGGGGCGGCTTGGAGTGACCGCCTCGTTTGATGGGCAGGATTACTGGCTCTGGCAGGGACTGGCGATCCCGAAAACAGACGAGGGAGAGCTTCCGCCCTGGCCGGAACGGGAAC
Source organism: Planctomycetota bacterium (assembly GCA_030740295.1). The sequence goes on along the minus strand of JASLXP010001319.1, from coordinate 707 downwards.
TTCCTCATCGGAAGTCTGCTCCCGAAATCAGAGGTAAGCCGGAGTTGCTGCCGAACTCGACTTTGGTTGACGCAGACGGCTCAACCATCCTGCATTACCGGCTCAATGAAGACCACGACTGGAGGACTGTATCCTATCAGGTCGAAACCGAGGCGGTGATCCTGAAACGGGCCGAGACACTGCCGGACGGTCGAATCATTGCCAGCACGGAGGGCTATGAGGGCTTCTACTCGCTGGCCCCCAAGTCAGGCGAATTCAAATTCTGCGGCATCGGGAACGGCAGCGTTTCAAGCGTACTCGTTGTTGAAGAAAAGATGTATGTCGCCGCCTATCCAGGCGGAACCGGTCTAAGTGTGTGGGACACTTCCAAGCCGTGGAATCAGTGCCGAATGACTCCGGATCATCCGGACGTGCAAATCACCGAACCGGAAAGCAATCCCCGCAAGTACGGCCGATGGCACCGCGCCGGAAATTTTCAATTCACGAACGCGCTGATGCAAGACAACGACGGCACGCTCTATGCCGCGATGCATGGCGAACGCCACAACGTCGGAGGCATTCTTTGCTGGTGGAATCTGGAGTCGGGTGAACAGGATTATCTGCGCGAGCCTTTCGGTCTTTACGACATAGCGTCAGGGACGCCCGCGCTGGGCAAGTCCAAGTTCGTCTATTCGTCATTCACGGTGAAAGGTCTCGAAGGCGAAACC
>JASLXP010001318.1 GCA_030740295.1 Planctomycetota bacterium | reverse complement strand
CTCGCTCTGGTGCTGGGGGCGGGGTGTTGTGCTGCCGCACCGGAAGCAGGCCAAGCCCGAGACGCTAACGGCACTGGAAAGGCTTGCACGTGCAAGCAATGCAGCGGCTGTGACGGTAGTTGCTGTAATTAACTCCTCCCTCCCCCAGCACTTGCCCCGGGCGGTGTCGGCGGTATAGTCGCGGGGATGAAAGTCACGTTCATAGTCTTACTTGCAGTGTTGTTGTGTCTGTCTGCTCCGGCGCAGGACAAGCCAGTAGCGGGGAGAGAGGCGGCCGCGAAGGCTTATGATGAGGGGCGGTATGCCGATGCGGTTCGGTTGTTCGCCGCCGGTTTGCAGATGCCCAAGGGACAACCGGCAGACGGCGTGGACCTGCTCCCTTTTATCAATGGGAAGAACACATCCAAACCGCACGAATGGCTATGTTGGCAAAACCGCAGTTGGTTTCCCCGACAGAAGGGCGGCTATGGTGTGCCCGCTCCCAAGGTTCACAACTCCGCCATCCGCAAGGGAAATTGGAAACTCGTGCGCATGAACGAAAAGATCGGCTCGGACGATCCACCGCCCGCGTGGCAACTCTACGACCTAAAGAATGATATCGGGGAACAAAAAGACCTCGCCAACCAGCATGGTGACATGGTCAAATCCTCGTTCCGAATACCAATCTCAATTCACAACTCCGCGTCTCTGCGACTCCGCGCGAGACCTCTCCCCTCAACTCATCCAACACCATGAACCACCGAACGCTCCTTACATCCTCCGTCAGCGTCATGCTGGCCACCACAGCCCTTGCCACCCCCGTCATTCTGTTCGAGAACAGCGACTTCGAGCAGGGCACGCTCAAGAACTGGACCGCCGAGGGCAAGGCCTTCCAGACCCAGCCAACCAAGGGCGACAACCCGACCAAGCGCGGACGCAAGGACGCCAGCAAGCACCAGGGCGACTTTTGGATCGGGACCTTCGAAAACTACAATGGCAAGTCGGGCAAACCCGGTCAAACGCAAGGCGACGGCCTGACCGGTCGCCTCACGTCCCACGAATTCACCATCGCGCACCGCTACATCAACTTCCTCGTCGGCGCCGGTGCCCATGAAGGCACCTCGGTGCGCCTCCTCGTCGATGGCAAGACCTGGCTCCTCTCCCCCGGCTTCGCCAGCGAGACCATGCAGGCGCGCTCTGCCGACGTCGGTGCTTTCCTTGGCAAGAAGGCCCGGATCGTCGTCCTCGACAATGTCACCGGCGGCTGGGGGCACATCAATGCCGACAATTTCACTGCCTCCGACAAGGCGACCGCCACGGTCGTGAAACCCACCGCGACCAAGAAGGCCAACCTGAAGAAACCGACCTCCAGTGGAGGCAGGAAACCACCCCGCCCGCTCACCGGTGGGGAACAGGTCGCCGAGATGACCATCGACAAGCAGTTCCTGATCTACCCGATCAAGAACGGTGCGCCGAAGCCGGCCATTAGTCTGAGCATGGGCGGCAAAGTCGTCCGCTTCTACACCGGCGAGCTCGCGTCCAGCGCCGATGACATCGACTGGTGGGCCTACGAGGACGTCAGCGAGTTCAAGGGCCAGAAGGCCACCCTCGCCGTCGGAGGACTCTCCAAGGAAGGCTTCCAGCTCATCAAGCAGTCCGACACCGTCCCCGGCCAGGACCGCTGGGGCGACGAGTCGAAGCGCCCGCAATTCCACTTCTCCCAACAGGTCGGATGGAACAATGACCCGAACGGCATGGTCTACTACAAGGGCGAGTGGCACCTCTACCTGCAGCACAACCCGGTCGGCTGGCGCTGGGGGAACATGACCTGGGCGCACGGCGTGTCGAAGGATCTCGTCCACTGGCAGCAGCTTCCCAACGTCCTGCACCACCGGAAAGGCGACGCCATGTTCTCCGGCGGCGCGGCAGTCGACTGGAAGAACACCGGCGGATGGAAGACCGGCGAGAACGACGTCATCATCGCGACATGGACGAGCACCGGCCGCGGCGAGTGCATCGCTTATTCCAACGACCTCGGCCGCACCTTCACCGAGTACGAAGGCAACCCGGTCATCACCCACAAGGGCCGGGATCCGAAGACGATCTGGTATGAATACGCGAAGGGCGAGAAGCCGCTCGACGCCGACGCCCAAAAGCTCGGCGGCCACTGGGTCATCGTGGTCTATGACGAGGACCAGAAGGTCGGACGCAACATCGCCTTCTACACCTCCACCAACCTGAAGGACTGGACCCTGCAGAGCAAATTGTCCGGGTATTTCGAGTGCGCAGAACTCTACCCGCTGCCGGTGGACGGGAAATCCGACGTCGTCCGCTGGGTCGTCTTTGCCGCCGATGCCAAGTATGCCGTCGGCACCTTCGACGGTAAGACCTTCACCCCGGAACACGAGGGCAAACACCAACTCCACTGGGGTCCCTACTATGCCTCCCAGCTCTTCTCCGACACCCCGAACGGGCGCCGCATCCAGATCGGCTGGGCCCGCATCAACATGGACGGCATGCCCTTCAATCAGACCTTCACCTTCCCGACCGAGCTCACCCTCCGCACCACCTCGGACGGCGTCCGCATGTTCGGCAACCCCGTCAACGAGATCAAAAAGCTCTGGTCCAAAACCCACAGCACCGCCAAGCGCCCGCTCAGCGACGGCAAGCCCGTCAAGATCGCCACTTCCGGCGCCCTCTTCGACATCGAGGCCCGCTTCGAGGTCGGCTCCGCCAAGAAGATCGGCCTCAACATCGACGGCAAACCCGCCTTCGTCTGCGATCTCGAGAGCCCGAAGAACGACATCCGCCCCATCGACGGCAAGGTCAGCGTCCGCATCCTCATCGACCGCCCCATGATGGAAACCTTCGTCAACGACGGCCAGATGGTCATCACCGCCACCTACCAGAACGACCTCAACATCGAGTCCGTCGAGGCCTTCGCGGAAGGCGGCGAGGCCAAACTTCTGTCCATCGACGTCAACGAGCTCAACGCCAGCTGGAAATAGGGAGAGCGGACAATTTTTCCCGCCAATATCTCGCGCGGAGTCGCGGAGATTTTCAGATTCACCATCTCAGTAGCCTCCACTCACACCTCATTCATGAATCTCAAACCCACAAACTCCGCGTCTCTGCGGCTCCGCGCGACAATTCTCTTCGCCAGTCTGCTCCTCAGCATCGTCTCACCGGCGAAGCCGAAAATGGATGCCAGGTCACGTTGCAATGTCATCGTCTTCATCACCGACGACCAGGGATACGGCGACCTCTCGACGCATGGCAACCCGGTGCTCAAGACGCCGCACATGGACCGCCTGCACTCCGAGTCCGTCCGCTTCACCGACTTCCATGTCGCCCCGATGTGCTCCCCCACCCGTGGCCAGCTCATGACCGGCGTCGATGCGATGCGCAATGGCTGCACCGCCGTTTGCCAGGGGCGCTCGATGATGCGCACTGACCTGCCCACCATGGCCAATTTTTTCGCCGACTCCGGTTACGCCACCGGCCACTTTGGCAAGTGGCATCTTGGCGACAGCTACCCGCATCGCCCGCAGGATCGCGGATTCCAGGAGACCATCCACCACCGCGCCTGGGGGATCACCTCCCTCGCCGACCACTGGGAGAACCACACCGACGTCTACTTCGACCCAATCCTCTCCCACAACGGGATCGACAAGAAGTTCTCTGGCTACTGCACCGACATCTTCTTCGACGAATCGATGAAGTGGATCAGCAGACAGCAGGCCGCCAACAAGCCGTTCTTCCTCTACCTCCCCACCAACACTCCACACGTCCCGAACATCTGCCCCGCAAAGTTCTCCGCGCCCTACCGGGGCCAGCACGACGGCAAACCGATCCCCGACACCTTTTACGGAATGATCGCCAACCTCGACGAGAACCTGGGGAAACTGGAGGCGTTCTTGAAGGAAAAGGGGCTCCGCGAGAACACGATTTTCATTTTTCTATCCGACAACGGAACGCAGAGCGGCCAGGCGAAGGAGATCTTCAACGCCGGGATGCGCGACAAGAAGACCAGCGTTTTTGAAGGCGGTCACCGCGTCCCGTGTTTTGTGCGCTGGCCTGCTGGAAATCTCCGTCACGACAGCGATATCGGTGACCTCACCCAGGTCCAGGATCTGTTGCCGACACTGATTGATTTTTGCGATTTAAAGACGGGCGAAAAGTCCACCAACTTCGATGGCACGAGCCTCGCTAGCTTGCTGACCGACGACGAAGCGGAGCTGGGCGACCGCAAGTTGGTGATTCAATACCGTGCATCGGGAGCGCCGTGGGATCCCGCGGTCGTGTTGTGGGACAAGTGGCGACTCATCGGCGGTGACCGGCTCTACCACGTCGCGAAAGATCCGGGGCAGGAGAACAACGTCGCGCCTGAACATCCGGAGGTAGTCCAGGCGATGTCGGAACACTATGACGCCTGGCATGCCGAGGCGAAGCCGCTCTTCGACAAGCGGCGCTGGATCACCATCGGGCGCGAGGCTGAGCCCAGTTCGATTCTTTACGCCCAGGACTGGACCGGCGACTACTGTGACAACCGCGGCGGCCTGACGGCGGCTACAGCAAAAGGCTATTGGAATACGATCGTCGATCGCGAGGGCGTCTACGAAATGGAACTCCGGCGCTGGCCGAAGGAGTCTGAGAAGACACTCGTCGAGGGCTTCGGCGGTCCGGAGGACAAGAGCCGGAGCGCCCGGCCTATCGCGGCCGCAAACCTGCAGATCGCCGGGGGAAGCTACACTCTGGATGCCGCACCGGGATCGCAGGAAGTGACATTCCGGGTGAAGCTGCCGGCGGGGAAGACCCAACTGCAAACCTACTTCCTCGATACGGAAGATCGCATGCTCTGCAGCGCGATTTACGTCTACCTGAAGCGGCTCGACGACGACCCGCGGGAATTGACCCCTGCGACGGATCGCAAGCCGAAAGGAAGTGCTCCGGCGCCGGTGAATCCCCGCAAGGGAAAAGGTGCCAATGCCGGGAAATCCGCGGCAAAAGTTACCCTGGCTGCTGACGATCTCTCGATCTCTGATTTTGAAAACGAAACCTGGGCCGACTGGACCACTACCGGCACGGCGTTTGGATCAGGTCCCACCTCGAAAAGACGCGTGGATATTCATTCGGGAAAACAACTCGTCGATTCCTTCGTCATCGGCGGCGGTGATGGGGCGACCGGGAAACTGACCTCGCCCGATTTCAAGATCGAGCGCGATCGAATCAATCTCATGATCGGCGGTGGCAATCACAAGGGGAAGACCTGCGTGAACCTGTTGATCGATGGGAAGCCTGTTTTCAGCGCAACGGGTTCCGCCTCCAAGAATCCCGCCGGCAAAAAAGTGATGCGCTGGGTATCCTGGGACGTTTCGAAACATCGCGGTCAGACGGCGCAGATCCAGATCGTCGATGAGGCGACCTCCGGCTGGGGACACATCGTCGTGGACCAGATTTTCCTATCCAACAAACCTGCCAAAGGTGCGAAACCATAACCACTTTTCCCGCTCAACGATGATCACCTCCACTCAAAAACTCTTCGCGGCTGCGGCGCTTTGCCTGACCGCGGTGCCATTCGCTTACGCCGCTGACAAGCCCAAGCCCGACATCCTCTTCATCGCCATCGACGACATGAACGACTGGACGACCTTGTTCGACGACGACAACCCGATCCAGACGCCAAACCTGAAGCGGCTCGCGGCACGTGGTGCGTTTTTTTCCAAGGCGTATTGCGCTGTCCCCGCCTGCAATCCGTCTCGGACGGCGATCCTGACCGGGCTGAGCCCTGTAACTTCGGGCGTCTACGGAAACGGCAACTCGTGGAAAAAACTGCTGCCGGATGTTGTCACGCTGCCCCAATACTTCGGGCAGCACGGTTTCGCGACCAGGGGCGGCGGCAAGATCTTTCATCACGGCGGAACCGGCACTGACCGCGAGGACAACCCGTCGTTTGATGAGTTCTTAAAACTGAGGATTCATTCAGGGAAACCGGAGACCAACCACAACGGCTACCGGCGAGGCGAGCCCGGTGTCCGCGGACTCGCGAGCCAGAGTTGGGACTGGGGTGTTCATGATGTTGAGAAACAGACCGACGAGTTCACCGTTGACTACGTCACTGAAGTGATGCGAACGGCGAAGCGCGACAAGCCGCTGTTTCTCGCTGCCGGGATCTTTCGCCCGCACCTCCCGTTCTGGGCACCGCCGGAATCGTTCGAGCGATATCCCTTTGACGCGGTGGAACTTCCGCCGCAACCGGAGGGAGCGGTTATCTTGGCGACGTGCGCGGCGGAAAAACCAAACCGGGCAAGGAATGAAAATGCCCCTGTGTTTCATTTACTGCCTGTCCTTCTTTTTCCTGATCCACTAGACATTCGCGGCACTCAAAATATGTGAACCAAGGAAAACATATCAGTAAATTACTCCTCACCATCTGTCTGCTGCACCCCTTGCTCTTGTTCGCCGAGGACCCCGTCTCCATTGCCGGGGTTTACCCCAGCCTCACCATGTACAACGACGAGGGCGAATGCGGGACGGGCGCGGTGGTTCCGTGGGCCGGTCGCCTCTGGGTCATTACCTACGCGCCGCACAAACCGCAGGGCTCTTCCGACAAACTCTACGAGATCACTCCCGGCCTGAAGCAAATCATTCGCCCGGAAAGCATCGGGGGCACGCCCGCCAACCGCATGATTCACAAGGAATCAAACCAGTTGAGCATCGGGCCGTACTTCATCGACCACAAAGGAAAGGTGCGGGTCATTCCCTACGCGAAGATGCCGGGGCGCCACACGGGGACCGCCAGGCACTTGAAGGATCCGGTCAACAAGGTTTACGTCGCAACTATGGAGGAGGGGCTGTATTCGATCGACGTGCATGACTTGAGCGTCGTCGAACACGTCAAGGACGGCAACCCGAACAAGAGATACCGGGGGCAGGGGATCAAAACCAAACTGCCCGGCTACCATGGCAAGGGGCTCTATTCCAGCCAGGGAACCTTGGTCTACGCAAACAACGGAGAGCATGGGAAATCCGTCCGCACGAATCCCACCACGACCTCCGGGGCGCTTGCCACTTGGCAGGGGAGTGGCGACTGGAAACTGGTTCGCCGCAACCAGTTCACCGAGGTGACCGGACCGGGGGGAATCTACGGGAACGCCGACGACAAGGACCCCATCTGGGCGATGGGCTGGGACGCACGCTCCCTGATCTTGATGCTTTTGGAAAACGGAAAATGGCATCCGTACCGCCTGCCCAAGGCGAGCCACAGTTACGATGGCGCTCATGGCTGGAACACCGAGTGGCCCCGCATCCGGGAAATAGGGGAGGATGACCTCCTCGCCACCATGCACGGTACCTTCTGGCGCTTCCCGAAGGGCTTTTCCAAAACCAATTCCGCCGGCATCGGCCCCCGTTCGAATTACCTCAAGGTGATTGGCGACTTCGCACGCTGGAAAGGCCGGATCGTATTCGGTTGCGACGACTCCGCCCAGAAGGAGTTTCTCAATCACCGGCCTTTCAAGTCCACCAAGGGAGCGCCGCTCCAGTCCAACTCCAATCTCTGGTTCGTGGAGGCGGAGAAAATCGACCAACTGGGCCCGGCGATCGGGCGCGGCTCAGTCTGGCTGCGCCACGGCCTCGAGGCGGGGCAAGTCAGCGATCCCTACCTGTTTTCCGGGTACGACCACCGCATGATGGTCATCAGGCATGAAAGCAAGGGGCCCGTCGCATTCACCTTGGAAGTGGACAAAAAGGGGGATGGGAAATGGACGAAGCTGGAGAAGTTCAAGGTCGAGAATTCCTTGGTCCATATCTTCCAGGATACCGAGAAGGGAGCATGGGTTCGCTTGCGGGTCGCCGAGGAGGTGAAGGAGGCGACGGTTCATTTTCACTATCGTGACAAGGACCTGCGCGGAAAGGGAAACGCACCGATCTTCGACGGTGTCGCAACCCTTGGGACAAAGGCGCCGTCAAAGGGAATAATCCGGAGTAACCGCAAGGTGTTGAGCATGCTTGCGGATGGCGCGTACTATGAATTGAACGACCGACTGGAACTGGCTCGAGGGGCTAAGTCGGGTGCGGCGCTGGTGGCGGAGGGGGCCCAACCGAAAACAAAGATTCGGGTGGATGCGGCTTCCGCCATCGTGGAGGAGGACGGGAGTAGCTATCGCATCCCCATGAGCCCGGGGCATGACGCCAAGGACGAGCCTGGGAAAAAACCGGGATCGGGCCGAACGCTGGAGGAACTTCTTTCCCGGAGCTTGGCCAAGAAGGCGACGGTCACGGCCAGCGGGACACATGGAGAGTACGCGGCCGCAAATGCGGTCGACGGCAGCATGTCCGAGAATTCGCGCTGGATTGTCAAGGGGACGGGTTCGCTGCAGCTTGACCTAGGCGAGGAGAAGACCTTTCGCAGCGTCTACCTTGCCTCGGGCTGGAAGCGCGACCCCCAGCATGCCGCGAAGAACTTTGACCTTCAGGCGAAGACGGATGGGAAGTGGAAAATCCTGCCGGGCGGCCAAATCCGCGAAAATACGAACTGGATCATCCCCATGCTCATGGACAAGCCGGTAAAGGCGCGTCAATTGCGTCTCCTGTTCAAGGACGAGGACTTCAATCGGGTATACGAGGTCGCGGTGTTCGCCGATCAACCGGAGATCGCCGGTCACGAGGCATCCAATCTTCACCATGCCCGGGTCTGCCGGGAAGTGGCCACCGAGCGCGACCTGTTCAACTTTGGCGGCACTTTCTACGAGTTGCCTGCCCGCAATGCTCAGGGATTCGCCAAGATTCGCCCGATTGCCACCCACAACCTGAAGATTCATGACTACGCGTCCCACTTCGGTCTGCTCTTTCTGACCGGGCTGAATGGAAAGGAGGGAGAGCGCATCATAAAGAGCGTCGATGGAAAATGCTCCCTTTGGGCGGGCGTGATCGACGACCTCTGGCAGCTGGGGAAACCACGCGGTGTCGGTGGGGTCTGGAAGAATTCGAAGGTGCAAGCAGGCGAGCCCTCCTTGCCCTACCTGATGACCGGTTACGATCGCAAGTCCGTCACCATCTCGGTCAAGCGCGATGCGGAGGTCACTCTCGAGCTCGACGTCGACGGGACGGGGCTCTGGGCGCCCTACGAAACTTTTAGTGTTCAGGCGGACGCTCCGACCGAGCACGAGTTCCCCGAAGGTTTCTCCGCCTACTGGGTCCGGGCCGTAAGTTCAGTTGACACAACCGCCACGGTGACCTTCCGCTACGAATAATTTCTTTCGCCAATGATTCCGGGGCCAAGCCTTTGAAATTCCTTCACAAATGGGTCTTGGGCGCTATAAACTTTGATCATCAAAATATTCAATTTCAGGTCGCTTTCATCTTTGCTTCATCGATTACCGTTTGGCTTGACCTGTTGTGTCCTGGCGACGATTGCGACACAGGCGCAGCGAGCCTTGCCCTTCCTGGAGGAAGCGCCGCAACTGAAGGTCAAGATTGTTGAAAAAGCCGATGCTCACTGGGCCTTTCAGCCCATTGGGAAACCCGCCTTGCCCGAGGTGAAGCAAAAGTCGTGGGCGAAGAACCCCATCGACCTGTTCATCCTGCAAATGCTGGAAGAGGCAGGACGCGCTCCTGCGGAACCAGCCGATTCCCATACCCTCCTGCGGCGGGCTCATTTCGACTTGCTGGGCTTGCCTCCCGATCCGGAGAGCATCGAGAAATTCGTCCAGAACCCCGATTGGCCTAGTTTGATCAAGGAGCTGCTGGACAAACCCTTTTTCCTCGCCTGCGGCTTTGTCCGGCCGCATGTCCCCTTGGTTGCTCCGGCGAAATATTTTGACCGCTATGACCGCGACGCAATGATCGCTCCCGTGGTGCCGGAGAACGATCTGGAAGACGTGCCTGAAATCATTCGCAACTATAAGCGCAACAGCACCTCCTACGGAGTCACGCCTGAACTGCACAAGGGCTTGCTCGAAGCCTACTATGCGAGCATTTCCTACATGGATGCGCAAGTCGGCCGCGTGCTGGATGCGCTCGAGGAACTGGGACTGGCGAAGAACACAATCGTCGTGTTCACCAGCGATCATGGCTACCTGCTGGGGCACCATCACAAGTTCCAAAAACAGCACTTGTTTGAGGAAGCCACCCGCGTCCCCTTCATCGTCAGTGTTCCATGGATGAACAAGCAACACGGCAAGGGAACAAAACATATTACCGAGCTCATAGACCTTTATCCAACCCTTGCCGACCTGACCGCACCACAGGCCTTTTGTGATTGGAAGCCCGTGTCCGACCGCATCATGACCCAATGGGCGGATGATGTTGATCCGGACAATGTCCTGCCCGAATACCCGCGGCCGCAACTGGTGCGCTCGAACTGGGTCAACTTGAACGGGCTGTGGGATTACTCGGTAACCCCGAAGGACGCGTCTCAACCCATCGAGTTCGAAGGTCAAATCCTCGTTCCGTTTTGCATCGAGTCGGCATTGTCCGGCGTGAAGCGCAAGTTCACCCGCGACGACCGGCTTTGGTATTCGCGCAGCTTCACTGCGCCGCCGCTGACATCCGGGGAGCGCCTCCGACTGAACTTCGGTGCAGTAGATTACGAGACGGCCGTCCTGGTGAACGGCCAAGAGGTCGGAACGCAGGTGGGAGGTTACGATGCTTTTTCCTTCGACATCACCGATGCCCTCAAACCCGGCGAAAACACCCTCGTCGTCTCGGTTACGGATGACCAAAGCGGCCCGAAAGGGAAACAAAAAGTGGGCGCTTTCGACAATCCACGCTTCATTTTCTACACCGCCACCTCGGGCATCTGGCAGACGGTCTGGCTGGAAAAGGTTCCCGCCTCCCACATCGGGTCGCTGAAAATCACCCCGGATATCGACAAAGGCACGGTCGCTGTAACCGTGAAGGCCTCCAGCGGCACCGCTCAGGTCTCAGTCAAGGATGGGGGAAAGACCATCTCGAGTGCCAGCGGCGAGGCCGGCGAGCCCATCGTCCTCGAGGTCCCCGACGCGAAGCTCTGGTCGCCGGAATCCCCATTCCTCTACGACCTCGAAATCGAACTGGGTGAGGACCGTGTGTCGAGCTACTTCGGCATGCGGAAGATCAGTATGGGTAAGGACGAGAAAGGTCACCTGCGCCCCCTACTCAACAACAAGCCCATCTTCATGGCCGGCCCGCTCGACCAGGGCTACTGGCCGGATGGGATCTACACCGCGCCCACCGATGAAGCGCTGAAGTTCGACCTCGAGATGACCAAGAAGTTCGGGTTCAACACCACCCGCAAGCATGTAAAAATCGAACCGGCTCGCTGGTTCTACTGGTGCGACAAACTGGGACTGCTGGTTTGGCAGGACATGCCCAATGGAAGTGCCGGAAAAGATGCCAGGGGATTTCAGGATGGCGTGCCCCGCTCGAAGGAACTCGCCGGCCAGTTCGAGCTGGAGATGCGGGAAATGATCCGGGAGCACTACAACCATCCCTCCGTCATCATGTGGGTGATCTTCAACGAAGCCTGGGGGCAATACGACACTCCACGCCTCACCGAAATGGCGCGCAAGGAAGACCCGACCCGCTTGATCAACAGCGGCAGTGGCTGGTTTCTGCCGAAGGATTGCGGCGATGTGGTCGACCGTCACAAATACAAGGGAACGGTCCCGGTTGCACCAGAAGAAAAACGCATCGGAACCCTGGGAGAATTTGGCGGCTTCGGGCTGGTCGCTGCGGACAACCAGTGGGTCAAGGGACAGACCGAATCCTCCGTCTACGGCACCTGCACTGATCAGCGCGACTTCGAGAACCTATACCTGAATGCCTGGCGCAAGGTTGACGAGCACGACAGGATGGATGGCACGTCTGCCGCGATCTACACCCAGCTCACCGATGTGGAGACCGAGGTCAACGGCCTGATGAGCTACGACCGCAAAGTCATCAAGGCCGACGTCGAACTCTTTGCCAGAGCTGCTGCCCAACGTAAGTTCCCAAAGCAACCGACTATCGAGATGCTGGTGCCGACTTCGCAGGAGACACCGCAGGAATGGCGGTATACCGATAAGCAACCCGCCGAGGGCTGGAATCAACCCGGAGCCGATCTCTCCGCATGGAAAAAGGGCAAAGGTGTTTTCGGTCACAAGTTCCACCGAAATGGATCGATTAAAATAGGGACGGAATGGAAATCGCTGGATCTGTGGGTCGTCCGAACTTTTGAACTTCCGGAAGGTTCACTGAAACGCCCGGTTCTCCGCATCGCCTATGATGATAACGCCACCGTTTATCTCAATGGCATCGAAGCCTTATCCGTTAAGAAAGGAAACAACCGCAGCTACCAGGACATTCCGCTTCCGGCGCATGCCGCAAGAGCGCTTAAGCCCGGCACGAACACCCTGGCCATTCACGTGGACAACAGGAAGTCACTGAATACCCGGCAGCCGGATGTCGAGAAGCGGGCCGGCAGCCAGTTCATCGATGCAGGGATCGGTGAAGAGTCGATGGAGTGGTAAAGAGAACAACGAATTACCGATGAAAATACTGTTGCTAATAGCATTCGCAGCGATGGGGTTGGGAAACCTTGTCATGGCGGCAGGGGATCTTCTGATCGCTGATTTTGAAGACGATCGGTATGACGGCTGGACCATTGAGGGGGATGCGTTCCGTAAGGGCCCGGCATCCATGAACGCAGGCACGGCTTACCAGGTGACCGGATTTATGGGCGACGGGTTCGCCAGTTCCTACCGGGGGCACAGCCTCAAGCCGATGGGAAAGCTGACCAGCCCTGAATTTACCATCCAGCGCGACTACATCAACCTGCTGCTGGGGGGCTCTCCAAGCACACACAGCGCCGGGGTAAAGGTTCTGGTGGAAGGAGAACAGGTTGCCTGTATCGCAGCGGTCAAAGGATTTCACCTGAACGAGACCAGCATCCCGGTCAAAGCGTTCCGGGGCAAGAAAGCCCGCATCGAGATCTACGACAAAAACCCGGGCTACTGGGGGCTGATCCTGGTCGACCAGATTCGCCAGAGCGACACCAAGGTCGGCTTTGAGCCGGTGACCCGGGACATGAAAATTACCGACAAGCTGCTCCTGTTCCCGGTGGCGAAATCCGGCACGAGCCGGCGCATGGTCATTACCGTGGCCGGCATAGTGGTTCATGACCTCACCGCCTGCCTGGCCATGAGCGAAGACGAGATCGCCTGGTGGGGTTACCTGGACATGGGTGACCAGATCGGCAAGACCGCCACGATCAAGCTGGAGGAGGAGATCGGAGGCTCGGTTCGGGAAATGATCGAATGCGCGGCGGAGCCACGCTGCCTGCTGCCGAAATACGGCGAAAAATACCGTCCCCAGTTTCATTTCTCCCAGCTGAACGGCTGGAACAACGACCCCAACGGCATGGTGTATTTTAACGGGCGCTATCACCTGTTCTGGCAATGCAACCCGCTGGGCACCGGGTGGGGCAACATGTATTGGGGGCATGCCTCCAGTCCTGACCTGGTGAACTGGACGGAGCATAAGCGTGCCCTGCGATCCGGCGGCGGCAAAGGGGTCCCGCTGGAGCAGCGCCACCCGTCGATGGCCACTGGCGCCTGTTTCTCGGGCAGCGGGAACGTTGATCACAACAATGCGACTGGTCTCAATGTCGGCGATCAAAAGACGCTGCTGCTCTTCAACTCCGACATGAACGCGGGGATATCGGCTTTCTACTCTCACGATGGGATCAACTTCCAGCGCTGGATGCAGAAGTATCCGCTCGGCATCACGGGGCGCGATGCCAAGTTCGTGTTTCACAAACCGACCGGCGATTGGGTCGCAGTCAGTTGCCTCGAGAACAAGGAGCATGGCCGCCACTTCCCGATTTTCACCAGCAAGGATCTTCAGAACTGGACCCTGAAGCAGAATTTCACCGACGTGCACGAATGCCCGGAGTTCATGGAGTTGCCGGTCGATGGGGATGAATCCAACAAGCGCTGGGTGCTGATGGAGGCGAGCAGCGAATACTTTATCGGTTCTTTCGACGGCAAGACCTTCGTCCCGGAGCACGAAGAGAAAAAGGTCACGATGATTCCGCGCAGTTGTTACGCGGGGCAGTGTTTTAGCAATTCACCCGGCGGGCGCGCGGTGTATATCGGCTGGGCGGGCCTGGCCACGGAAGGCATGCCTTTCAACCAGGGATTTACGATTCCCATGGACCTGACCCTGCGAACTGTGAAAGACGGCAGCCTTCACCTCTTCGCCAACCCGGTCAAAGAAGTGGAGTCGCTGCGTAAATCCGCCGAGTTCCGGGAGAAAGACATTGAGCTGACCGACGGCAACCGGAGCTTTAGCAAGGCGCTGTCCGGCGAACTCTACGACATTACCGTGGCGCTGCGGAAGAAGGGCGCTCCGAAAACCGCGACGATCACAATCGGCAAGGTGTCACTCGTCTACAATTTCGCGACAGAGCGCTTCGGTAAGATCGCCGCACCTTTAAAAGACGGGCGGCTCAACATGCGCATTCTCGTGGACCGGGCGACCGTCGAGATATTCATGGCGGACGGCTATTCCTACCGCCTGCAAACCCGAAAGGCGATGTCCGGCACCAAGCCCGGCGCGATCTCCATTAAACTTGATGCCCCCGCCGACAGCGGAGTGGTCGTTGATGAACTGACCGCCTATCCCATGAAATCCATTTGGCAGTAAAAAGACGAAAACAATGATTCGATTTTTGCATCACAAAACGCAGTGGGTTTTCCCGATCCTGCTATGGTTACCCACCGCCGCACTGGCGGAGGTGCGGGTGCCCGGCTTTTTCAATCACCATATGGTTCTGCAACGCGACATGCCGGTTCCGGTATGGGGCCGGGCCGATCCCGGTGAGATGGTGAAGGTATCCTTTGCCGGGCAGGAGCATGAAACCCGGACGGGTGATGACGGCACATGGATGGTGAAACTGAATCCGCTGAAGGCCAGTGCCGAAGGGCGCCTGCTGACCGCCGGTGAGACACGGATCGAGGACGTGGTCGTTGGTGAGGTCTGGATCTGCTCCGGGCAGTCCAACATGCAGTTCCGGGTCGACAAGGCTCTCAACGCTGAGCAGGAAATCGCCGCTGCCGACTACCCGGGAATCAGGCAACTGAATATGAATCGAACCGCCGCCTACCTGCCGAACACCGATGCCGACGGCGAATGGTCGGTCTGTTCCCCCGGGACAGCAGGAAAATACACCGCCGTGGGATATTACTTCGCCAGGAAGTTGTATAAAGAACTGAAGATTCCCATCGGTCTGATTGATGCCAGCTGGGGCGGGACCGGTGTGGAGCCGTGGATTCCCGAAGCGGGATACCGCATGATCCCTGAACTGAACAAGCAACTGGAAGAGCTCGAGTTTGGACTGCCCGCGTCACCCGCGGGAAAAGAGAAATGGGAGCGCTACCTGGACGGGATCGAACAGTGGTTGCCGGGAGCAGGCAGGCAGGTTGCCCGGGGGAAACTGCCGGTCAATATTCCAGCCCGGCCCGGCAGACTGCCCGCCACACACCATGGACTGACCAAGATCTACAATGCAGTCATCAACCCGCTGATCCCCTATGCCATCCGCGGAACCATCTGGTACCAGGGCGAATCCAGCTGGGGGCATGGCCCGCATTATTTTTATCTGAAGCAGGGCCTGATTGAAGGATGGAGGGCACGCTGGAACCAGCCGCCTGCATCCGCCCGAACGATGCCGGGCAGGGATTTCTCTTTCTATACCGTGCAGCTGGCGAACCTTCACCCCTACAATCAGAAACCCGAAGGAGGCGATGGCTATGCCAGGATTCGCGAAGCGCAGCGCCGCTGCCTGGAGTTATCAAACACCGGCCTGGCCGTGACCTACGACATCGGCAACCCGACCGACATCCATCCAAAGAACAAGCAGGATGTCGGATTGCGGCTGGCTCTCTGGGCCCTGGCGAAGGACTATGGTAAGGAGGTCGTCTACAGTGGGCCGCTTTTTGAACGCATCGAGATCAAGGGCAATGAGGCGCATATCCACTTTACCTGCACCGGCAGCGGTCTGATGGCCGGGAACAAAGACGGGCCCGGAGCGGCGCAGGCAGTGCAGACAAAGCTCGAAGGTTTCGCTGTTGCCGGTAGTGACAAAAAGTGGCACTGGGCAGAGGCGAAAATCACCCCGGACGGCAAGTCGCTGATCGTGACCTCCGCTCAAGTCAGCGAACCGGCAGCAGTCCGCTACGCCTATCGCTGGAACCCGTTTCACAGCAATCTCTACAACAAGGAAGGACTCCCGGCCGCGCCCTTTCGCACGGATGACTGGTAGCAAACAAAGACAAGATTCGATGAATAACTTTGCAAAAACATTCTACGCCCGGGCCGCTGTTTTTCTGATCCTCGCCTGTTCGGCCTCCCTGGCCGGAGCCGCAGTCAGGCTGCCCGGTTTCTTTACCGACAACATGGTCCTCCAGCGGGACATGCCGGTGCCGGTCTGGGGCTGGGGAAACCCCGGCGAGACGGTAACCGTGGAATTCGACGGGCAGAGAGCCATCGCGACGGTGGATGAATTCGGCAGCTGGATGACGAAACTGAAGCCTCTGAAAGCTTCGGCGACGGGCCGGGTTCTCTCGGTGAATCATATTCAGCTGAAAAATGTCCTGGTCGGCGAAGTATGGATTTGTTCCGGCACCGAAAACATGAATTTTCCGGTCCGGAAATGCATCAACTCCCGGGAGGAACTAAAGAATGCTGATTACCCGCTCATCCGCCTGGCTGCGATCGATCGGGTTCAGTCCCCGCTGCCGGAGAACGACGCCAACGCCCGGTGGGAACCCTGCACGAACACGAGCGTCGCCAACTTCAGTGCCACCGGATACTTCTTTGCGAGAAAACTTCACGGGGAACTTGGTGTGCCCATCGGCGTGATCGGCGCCAGCTGGGGAGGGACCGGAATCAATCCGTGGATCCCCGGAGAAGGCTATCGCGATACCCCGTCGCTCAAATGGGCCGTCGACCAGATCTACAACGGGCGGCCCTCTACAGAAACGGGAAAGAAGAAGTGGGAGAACTACCTGGAAGCGCTCGCAGAATGGCTGCCAAAGGCCCGACAGGCAGTCGCGAACGGACAGACGCCCACGGATCGTCCGGAGATTCCGACCGAGCTTTGGATTACCAATATTGTGCCTACCAAGACATTCAACGGCATGATCAATCCCCTGATCCCTTATGCGATTCGGGGCGTCACCTGGGACCACGCCGACAACCCGCGCAGGCCGGAGGAACTCTACCAAAAGCAGAAAGCTCTCATCGAAAGTTGGCGCAAACTCTGGCAACAGGATTTCTCGTTTTACTTTGCTCAGATTCCCAATTCAGGCCCGCGCGATGACCAGCCCGAAGGTGGCGACAAAACGGCGCAACTCCGCGAGCAGCAGCAAAAGGGCCTGGCTATTGCCAACACCGGAATCGCCGCCACCATTGACATCGGGGTCGAGGACAAGCGCGCCGCGCAGAACAGGCAGGACGTCGGCGCCCGCCTGGCGCTCCTGGCCCTGGCAAAGGATTACGGCAGGAGCGACCTGGTGCACAGCGGGCCGCAGTTTCGGGAACTGGAGATCAGGGGACGCGATGCCCGCGCCTGGTTTGACCACACTGGCGGCGGTCTGATGACCGGGGCAAAAGACGGTCTCCAGCCCGCAGGGCAGGTTGAAGCGGAACTCAAGGGCTTTGCGATCTGTGGTGCGGACCGGGCCTGGCATTGGGCCGACGTGAAGATCGGGCCGGAGGCAAAGTCAGTGATCCTCTCTTCCGCCCAGGTCGAGACTCCGGTCGCAGTTCGCTACGGCTATCGGGGCAATCCAGCCGGGATCAACCTCTACAACCGGGAAGGTCTGCCGGCGTTGCCTTTCCGAACCGACAATTTCTAACTCAATGAAAAACCAACAACAGAAAATGGGAAGACTGGTCGCAGTGATGCTAATGGCATGGTGCGCCTTGTCCGCAAACGCGACTGACAAGCCGAATATTATTGTGATCCTTGTCGATGATATGGGCTACTCGGATGTTGGCGCGTTTGGCGGTGAGGTCGAGACTCCCAATATCGATGGGCTGGCGGACGGCGGTTTGCGTTTTACGCAGAGTTACAATTCCGCCCGGTGCTGCCCATCGCGTGCCACCCTCCTGACCGGACTCTACTCGCAGCAGGCCGGCATCGCCGACTTCACCGGCGGCGACCAGACCGCCACGCGCGGCCCTGCATACCTGGGGCGCTTGAACGACCAATGCGTGACCCTGGCGGAGGTTCTCAAAACCGCAGGTTACAACACCTACGGCGTCGGGAAGTGGCACGTTGGCAAGGCGGAGCCGGCGTCCCCAGTTCGCCGTGGCTTTGACGAGTATTTCGGCTACACCGACTTCCATAGCAAAAACCAATGGGCGATGAATGCCTACAGAAGACTGCCCACGGGCCGCAAACCGGAATTGTCTTATACCCGGGAGAACTTCTACGCCACAGACGTCTTTACCGACTATGCGCTTGAATTCATCAAGCAGGGGACTGAAGAGAAGAAACCGTTCTTTTTATATCTTGCGCACTCGTCACCCCATTTCCCTCTGCATGCTCCGGCAGAAACACGGGACAAGTATCTTGAGCGCTATCGCAAGGGCTGGGATGTGCTTCGCAAGAAACGGTATGAACGTCAAAAAGAGAGCGGGCTCCTCACCGATGCATGGAAGCTCGCCGAGCGCTCCGATGTTCCGGTAGACGGGAAAGGCAAGATGGGCGAGATCGCCAATGGCTGGTCGGGCAAGCAGAACCCGGCATGGAATACCCTGGACGCAGACCGCAAGGAGGACCTCGTCTATCGTATGGCGCTCTTTGCGGCAATGATCGATCATGTCGATCAGGGCATCGGCCGAATCATCAGTCAGCTCAAGGAAAACGGGCAGTTTGAAAATACCCTAATTCTTTTCACCAGCGACAATGGCGCCTGTTATGAATGGGGGCCCTTTGGCTTTGACGGCGGAAGCCGGGCAGGACTCAATATTCTTCATAAGGGCGAGGAACTGAAGGGAATGGGATTGCCGGGCGGCAAGGAGATGTCTGTCGGCAGCGCCTGGTCCTGCCTGAGCAATACTCCGCTGCGCATGTATAAACATTTCAACCATGAGGGCGGTAACTGCAGTCCCCTCATAGCCCACTGGCCCGGGGGCATAAAGAACCCCGACCGATGGGTGCGGTCACCGGTGCACTTAATGGATTTCATGCCGACACTCTGTGCGGTTTCGGGCGCAAATTACCCCGACACATTTGAAGGCAATGTCATCACACCATCAGAAGGCGTGAGCATGAAGCCGGTATTTGACGGCGAGGATAAACTCCCGGAGCGCACCATGTTCTTTGATCATTTTCGTTCAAGCGCGATCCGCAAGGGGCCGTGGAAGCTTGTCCGCGGCAATGGCCGTTATAACAAACGCACCTGGGAATTATACAATATAGACTCCGATCGCTGCGAAACGTCTGATTTGATCAGCGGGAAACCGGAGATGGCAAAGGAGTTGGAGGCTGAATGGGAAAACTGGGCAAAGCGCGTTAAGATCTTTCCGTATTTCCGCCCTAAAATTCAGAAGTAGCAGAGTTGGCTTGGCGCAAGCTGTTGCAAAATGCCTAACAACATAGAAAACAGATCGATATATGAAGTTTAGCAATTACCCGCGTAAAGCAACGTGTGCCTTATGCGCCGCCCTGTTTCTCCTGTTCCCGGGGTCAGCTGAAGAGGCGGAGAAGTCGGCGCCCGACCCCCTGTTAGATCAAGCGGGTTTCGATTTTCACACGTATACCGCAAGTTACGATCAGCCCAATCGACCGCAATTCCATTTCACCTCGCGTGAAGGAGGTATCAATGATCCCAACGGATTGATCTACTATGATGGCGAATGGCATCTGTATTTTCAGCACAAAGGTCAGAAACACTGGGGCCATGCCGTCAGCACAGATCTAATCCATTGGACGCAACTGGAGCATGCCATTGTCCCGCACAAGGGGCACTGTGCTCACAAGGGGCAGATCTGGTCCGGCACGGCGATCATCGACTCGAAGAACACCCTGGGGAAGCAAAAGGGGGACACGAAAACGATTGTGG
>JASLXP010001317.1 GCA_030740295.1 Planctomycetota bacterium | reverse complement strand
CGCACACATTTAAATCGAAGGGCAACCGGGCAAACACATTCTCATCACCGGATGGGTGATGATATTGTGTTTGCCCGGTTGCCCTTCGATTTTCGTTTAGGGAACGCATTTTAGCTTTACAACCTCATTCACCACCGGGATAAACCCGGTGGGGTCTTCAAGAATCGCTCAATTTAATTTAGGTGGTCATCAATGAACTACTGCCTGCCGGTTCCGATATCCATGTCAGCCGGTGAAATGTCAGCCGAGGTCATTCTACCCAGAAAGCGTAAAGGCTGGCGTTGTCAAGATTCATCTTCAGTCGCACCGGATGGCTGACCGGCGAGTTGAGCTTAAAGTCCTGCTGCCACCGAACGGGCAGGCGGACGCCGTCCCCGGTAACTCGATGCGAAACGGCGATGGCGTCCCCGGATTCACTGATGGCCTCGACAGAGATGCAGCCGTTCTCTTTGCAGGACGCGTTCAGGAACAACTGTTCCCCTTCAGGCATGAGCGGTTTGGTGAGGAGGCGCCCGGTTGTGCTTTCGGGATCGAGGGAGACGAATCCATCGAGCCGCAAGGAAGCCAGGTAGATGGCCGACTGGCCCGCCGCAATGTCCTTTTGTTCCAGATCGGAAAGGCTGGCCGCGTCTCGCGGGGAGCCGTCAAGATAGGCGGAGTAGCGGCCGGTGCCGTATTGGCTCCCTTCGAAGCCTTGGTGCTCCTTGCCGCCGGTATAGTAGATCCATAGCTCGTCTCCCTTGATGATCGGCCGGTTAACCGGTTGCACGAGCATTCTTTCATAGTTCTCGACGACACCATGATCGAGGCGAGCCGGTTCGAGGAACGGCTCGCGCATGCGGTTCCATGTCTTCAGATCGCGCGACGAGGCCACCTCCACCATGAAAAACGCGCTGGTGTTCCGGTGGCCGGGCAGGTAAGCGCCCGTCGGGTACAGCAGCGTGATAAGAGCGATGTATTGCCCGTGGTAAGGAAAGACGGTGATGTTGTTGCACTGGGCGTTCCAGCTATGCCGGCGTTTCGGCAGGCTGCGAATCTCGTCTGGCGGGGTCCAGCCCAGATGCGGCGGCGGCTCGACATACAATGGCCGCGGCCGTCCCGGGTCACTCAGCCAACGGCGGATACGGTCGACAGCAATTCGCTGATCTTCATCGTCCGCGCCGAAAAGAAACCGGGCATCTGTCCAGTTCAAGAAATCATCGCTGGTGACCAGGTCGAACTGCCGGTAAGTCTCGTTGCTGGAATCGGCAATCTTCACCGGGGCGAGTATCCGCTGCTCAAGCTCGTCGTAGATCAGAGAGCCACTGTCACCGCCCGGCACGCCCGGTCCGCCGGCGTCACGCCAGTGCACCAGGTCGGCGCTGACGACCGGCGTGTTGATGGCCAGCCCCTTGTAGCGACGTTCCAGATCGGGCTCGTGCGAATCGTGGACGACTTTGATGATCCGGCGATCCGAGAACAGGCTGTTTTCTTTCGAGCCTTCAAACTCGATCATTCCGAGTAGCGGTTTTTCCCAGTGGATGCCGTCAGTGGAGACCGCCAGCGCGCACCAATTCTTGTAGCAGGCTCGGTAAATCAATTTGTAAACGCGCTCCTCCGGATCCCAGAGCGGCGCGCTGAAGGCCCCGGCCCGTCCTTTCTCCCACGGCCGGTCTGGCTTGAGTACCAGACCACGCTTCTGCGGCTCGTGCAGGGTCCGCTTCAAGCCTTCGATTCGCTCGACGATGTGGTCGTCGAGAAACAGTTGCCGCTGAGAACCGATCTTAACCGGCCCACCGTTGGGTGTGCGTGTCGTTTCATTCAAAGTGTGATACCGGCGCTTCCGTAGGTAGTTGTTGGTAATCGAGTGCACACCAATTCCCAACAGCCATCTTATCTCGTCGTCTGGCAATTCCCTCCAGAATTCTGTTCGGGGTAATAGAGCACATCCACTTCGGGTGGGGTTTTGGCCACCGTGTATTCGCCTTTCGGTTTAAGACTGCTCGGCACGGCAAGCAGGTCGGCAGATTTCACCGACACGACCAGCTTTCCCCCTGGCAACTTCGGAGGGAAATCACCGGCTTCAGAAAAGCGGGAAGCAATGAATAGAGCGACTGCGGAAAGAAGCAGTGCCGATGGCATTCTCGAATACCTTGCAGATGACGAAGAATGTCTCATTTTGAAAGTCCTCCTTTGGAATACATCGGAATCGATTCTCATTCTTAAACAAACAGACGTTTCTGTCACTTCGTGTGCTTTCACTTATTCGGAACGAAGAGAAAGACACTGTCCAGTGGGCGTTTTGTAGTGCACGCTTCAGCGTGGTCTGTCGCGGCAGGAAACACGCTAAAGCGTGCACTACAAAATGCTGGGCCTATTCAATGAAACGAATCTCCGCGAAATCCGCGAGATTATCGCTCGCTGTCGAGCCGGTCGTGTTCATGCGCTGGTATTCACGGCGGCTGCCTTCCTGTTGGGGCTTTTTGGATTTGAGGCCCCTGTCAGCAACTCGGTGGCGGGTGAAGTTCCCCGTCCATTTCGTATGTGTGCCCGAACCAGGTTTCTTCGCGGATGCGAATGCGGAGTAAGGCAAAAAGACTTCCAGACTCCAGAAGTCTTTGCCGGTGTGGGCGGCCGCTTTGAAACCCTTGCATTCCCAGGTGGTGTCCTTCAGTTTCGAGTCCCAGTAGTTGGCGTCAGGGTTCACGATGAACTGGTAGAACTCGCCCTCACTCTTGCCGGTTACGTCTACGAATATCTCCACGTTATCGTCCCACCACATGTTCCCGTTGTCGTGGCCCCCGTTTTTTCTTTCCAGCAGATGCGGAGTCGGTTCGCTGAGGTGAAAGCCGAATGTGATGCCTTCCGGTGTCCACACGGCCTGCACTGTCGATGGGTAGCTTGCAGGTTTGCCTTTGCTCTTGCCGGTGGCTTTGACGAACGATTTGGGGGTGGCGCGCTTCCATTGGACGTCCGTCAATTTGCCATC
>JASLXP010001316.1 GCA_030740295.1 Planctomycetota bacterium | reverse complement strand
AGCGTCGAGCTCCGCACTGCGACGGACGTCGTCTACACGATTCAGGATTCGACGGACGGCAGCAAAGTTATCGGCACTATCGATGAGCTTTCGGCCTACAGCCAGGTCCATACTAACGCCATTTACCTGCACTCGGGCGAGACCTATTTCGTTGATGAGCTCGATACAGATCGCAAGATCGCACACGTCACCAGGCAGGATGTGGATTACTTCACCCAGGCCGTGGACGACGATGAACTGGTCATCGACCGAGAGGATCAGAAAGACCAATGGCGCAAAGCTAAAATCCACACCGGCGACGTAAGAGTCATTACCAACTGGTTGATGTTCAAAAAGGTGAAGTTCCAGACCCGCGAGAGCATCGGCTTCGAAGGCGTCGACCTGCCAACTTACACATTGGAAACGACAGCACTGTGGCTCATCCCACCGAAGAGTGCTGTCGACAAGTGTGTGCAATACCAAAAAGTACCCGCCGAAGGTATGGAAGGCATTGCCAACCTGATCCGGGACGTCATGCCGATGTACGTGCTCTGCGATCCAACGGACGTCGGTTCGCTGGTCGATTCCAGCAATCTGGATATCCCAGCCCTGTTCGTGTACGACAAATACGATGGGGGCATCGGCTTCGCTGAAAAGGCTTTCACCCTGGTCGAAGAGCTCATGCAGGCCATGCTCAAGATTGTCCAGGAATGCGAATGCAAAAGCGGCTGCCCTTCCTGCGTCGGCTCGACCATCACCGCGGGCATCACCACCGAAGGTGAAGCCGCCGCCCGGGAACGCCTGCCGGACAAAGAGGCCGCTCTCATTATCCTCCACGACCTTCTCGAACTCGAGCCCTACGTACCAAAGAATGTTGGACCGGTGCGAGAGGCCGCCATTGAGATGCCCAAAGAGCCACCTCCAGAAATCATAACTGAGCCACTGCCGCCAGACCTGGAAAGAAAGATCCGGAAGCGAGTGCAAAAGTTCGGGAAAAAATCGTAGCGGCTTTCAATCTGACGGATATACGAATGGGGACAGACGAATAAATCTTGAAAGAATGGACAGACGAATATGGACAGACGAACAAATCAGAGAATGGCTAAGAGTCGAGTTGCATTAATCACCGGTGACGACCGACGCCGGAACATCCTCGAGGCAATGAGGCTGGTCAGGGAAGACCTGCTTCCCAGGATTCATGGCCAGGTCATGATCAAGCCGAATCTTGTTACGACAGGCAATCAGTTGGCCGCCACACACGTTGATGCTGTGCGGGCAATCCTGGATTTCGTGGTTGAAGTCGGTCCCGATGAGATCGTTGTGGCCGAAGGTACGGCCGATTCAGGGCCTACCGGAAATGGCTGGCAGAATTACGGGTACTGCCAACTGAAGGAAGAGTATCCAGTAACCCTTCGCGATCTGAACCTGGAGGAGCGTTGGGAGACGATCACTTTGCTCGACGGGCGGGAACAGCCGGTCGAGGCGAAGATCTGTTCGGCCGCTGTGGAGAGTGACTGCCGTATTTCTGCGCCCGTCGCCAAAACTCACAATTTTGCGATCTGCACCCTCAGCATGAAGAACATGATGGGCGCACAGGCGCATTCAGACCGGCAGAAGACGCACGGCCACACCAAAGACTTTAAGGCGGAGCTGCTCGAAATTGTGCGCGTCATTGGCAAAAACATCGTCCGGCTCAATGAATCCCTGCTGCCGCACATCGCCGTCATAGACGGTTTCGAAGGGATGGAAGGCAACGGCCCGTGCGGAGGGGATCCCGTTCCGTTGAGAGCGGCTATCGTGAGCGCCGATCCGGTGGCGGCTGACGCGGTCGCCGCGAAGGTCATGGGGTTCGAGCCGCTCGAGGTCGGCTCCATTTACTACGCAAACGAATGCGGCATGGGGATCGGGGACTTGGCTCGCATCGAAGTGCTTGGCAATGAAATCCAAGAGGTAGCGCAGAACTTCAAGCCGCACGAGGATTACGAGACGCAAAGACAATGGCGGGTCCAAGATGGGAAAGTCGACGCCCAAAAACGTAAAGATCCTCCGCCGATGGGTGTCAGAAGAGGCGTCACCTCATCCGTCTGATCCATTCAATGGATAGTCGCGGTATTTCTCGAATGCGCCATACATGGCCTGGATATTCTCATACGGAACTTCGGGCCCTAATTCACCGCGCAGGATCAGCCCGCCGTTGTGGTTGCCGAATAGTCGAGTGACTTCCCGCACGTGTTCCTCGATCTCCCCGGCAGTCCCTTCGGGAAGAATGTGCTGGCGATCCAGATCCGAGAGCAGGCAGACTTTGCCGCCGATATGGCTCGCCACCGTGGCGTTGTCCATGATGTGATGCTGTGGATTCAGCACATCGACGCCGAGCTCTACAAAATCATCCAGCACATCGATGATGAAGCCATCCGAATGGAACCACACATGACGTCCGCCATTCTTGACGACATCAATCATCTTCTTGTAGCGCGGCTTGAAAAACGACCGCCATTTGTCGGGATGGATCAGTAACGCGTTTTGCGATCCCCAGTCGTCCGAGAACATGTACCCGTCGGCATCATTCTTCAGGCAACGCTGAATGCCGGCGATGTAGTGATCCACCAGCCGGTCGGCTAGCTCGTGCACTTCGTCCCGGTCTTCGCCCAAATCCATGTACAGGTTTTCGATCCCCCGGAGGAATTGCATCTGTTCGAAGAGATTCAGTCCGTACGGATAGCCGAATTCGTACCACCTGTGTCCGGTGCGCCGCATGCGCTCCTCGACGCGTTCGAAGGAGGGCAGCTTTGGAAACGCGTAATCTTTGAAGGAATCCCATGATGCCAGCGGAAATTCCCGGACCTCGCCGGCCGTGTAGCCGCGTAGCCGATGCCACACACTCCCCCATTCATCCGTGTAGATCTCAATTTTCGGGGCATTCGCCTGCGCCGGCTGCGGCACCGAGAACCCGTCGGCGGCAAAGTCATCGGAAAGACCATTGAGCAAATCGACGAGTTTCCGGCCGTGTCTCGCCAGCGTTCCGGGAAACGGGCAGTGGTAGATTGGTATGCGGTCAGGGCCCGTGCGCTCGATGGCCCGTGTGACGCGTTCTCGATGAGTCATCATTACCCTCTCGTTCCTTTCTTCGATTACGGACTGTCCGCTGCGTGACCGCTTGCTCTCGCCCGGCGGGCGGAGGTGCTCATGGCCCAAAGTCGGGTGACTTCGGCTGCGCCTGAAGCCCAACTTTGGGCCAACTCAAGGCAAGCTACAAGCCGGCAACGCGCTCGAGCAGTTGCTTCCTTGCGGAGCGGAACGTCTTCACGTTCCTGGTGTAATTGTCAAATCCTCTGAACGCTCTCCGGATGATCGGGTTGGCGGCCTTTGGGTCGCGGTCTTTGAGCTTACGGAAAAGCTCGAAGTCTTCAGTGCCTTCTCGTTGGGCTTCGAGGCGAAGACTGCTGTAAGGGCCGCCTGTTCCCGGATAGATGATGTGCGTGTCGCCCGCGGGGAGGCAGTTGCCGCCCCCGTGCCCGACGACGTTCTGCTCGAAGGGATCCTGCTCGGGTCTGTAGTGGTTCAGTCCCCAGTGCAGGAATCCTTCCAGGTCGTAACGGGCCGCGCCCCATCCGAAAAGTGCAGGACGCAGCAGTTCCATGTCGAGTAGCCGGTTCAGCCACGGGCCGCCTGGAAAACAGCATGTGTAAAACCACACTTGATCTCCGAGCTTCTGCTGGGCCTCGAATCGCTTACGGTTTCTCTGGTATTCCTGGGCCTGTGGACACCAGATATCGACCGAGCCGGCCAGGGATGGATCCATTGTCGCATCGAGAATCGGGATGCCCGGCATGTACTTGCGAACCATTCCCACAAGTATCCGGTAGTCTGCCGCGTTCGTTGCTGTGGGCTCGTCCGCGACGTGTTGAATCCATCGGTCGCGCCAACCGTTGCGCTCGATCTCTTCCATCAACTGTCCACAGATCCCGGCAAGGACAGCATTGCCCTCAACGGACGTTCCAGGGACCTTGGTGAGGCCGATGTCGAAAGTAGTCGCATTCCATTCGCCGCCGGTTCGGCCCGCCACGTGCCCGCCTTCGATGTGGTGCATGCCGGCCCGGGTGAAGGTCTTGACGATCTTCCGGAGTCGCTCACGATCCAGGATCGGTTTACCGCGGACTACCTTGAAAACGTTGGAGAGAGGGCACCAGAATGCGTTCTGACGCCCGTGCGCCATCAGGTCCGCGTACCGGCGGATCATCCGCCAATGCGCATTACTCCAGGGCTCGAGCGCGTGCCGTTCGGCCATCAAGTCCAGCGAAAACCAGTTCGTGTACGG
This sequence comes from Planctomycetota bacterium, assembly GCA_030740295.1. The sequence goes on along the minus strand of JASLXP010001316.1, from coordinate 19,679 downwards.
AAAACTGTCGCAGCCTGTCGGCGGAATGACCGGCCTGCAAACGGTGACGTCGAGCGAAAGCGATCGCTGCTCCTTGCCGCATCGCGCTTCGATGACATATTCGCGGCGGCCCGGCCTGGTGTCGCGAGCTATCGGGATCTGAAGGCGGAAAGCCATCGTAGCTGACGACGCTTTGATGTTCGCGCCAACAGGTTCCATCGCGTCATACACTCGGTACGGGGCCCGGCGGATAACGTGCGGGTTCTCTTGGCCTTCCTTCTCCACGAATCCGACCGGGCCGGTGTTGACCTCCACCGGCACATCGACAAGTCGGAACCACCTGGCCTCGCGAAGGATCTTGTCCTTGCAGCGAACTCTCGCTCGAACAGTCCTCATCTTTTCCAGGCCGTTGAGCAAGACGTGGACGCTCACGGTCCCGCCTCGAGCCACTTCCAGCGACGTCGCACAACATGGCTTCGGGCCGACTTCTGAATCGGGGAAGAGAAATTCGAGACTGTCTCTGAGCTCAGCGCGCATGGTGGAATCTCCGGGGGTATCTGCTGGAGTAGACTGGATTCCCACATACTCTAACATGGAATCCAGGCTGGCAGACCGTCATTCTTGATTTTGTCCATCAGAATTCCTGACTTCGAGCGCCCTTTTTTAAAGTATGGAATACAAATGAAAACCACCGTTCTTCACAGAGCGTTGCTCGTAGCTTTCGTCGCTGGCACGGCTTTCAAGTCGGCCGACTGTGAGGATACGACAGCGCCGAAGGAGTCTGAGGTAGCAAAGCCCGCGGTGCTCTTCCTGTTCTGGAATACCGGGCATCTGAGTCACCGGCATACGAAAAGGTACCTGGCGGTTCTGGAGCAGCGGGGATTCACGGTAAGTATGGTGAGGCACCAAGACATCGCGTGGGATCTCATCTCCAAGTACAACACGCTGGTCTTCGCATCGGTGCCCAATTGGAACGATAAGGAACAGAAGCCGACCGAGGAGTGGAAGAAGAGCGTGCTGCTTCTCAGGAGATATCTAGACGAAGGGGGTGGCATACTGATGACGGACTGGCCCGGGCCTTTTCGCTATTCGAGCCTGATGCACTTTCTAGGCCCTTACGGCTTCACGCGATTGACGGACAGCGTGCACAACGCGGAGGGAATCGCGGCAACACAGATCAAGCTGCGGTACGCGACGACCACGAGCGTCATCGAAAGCCCGGTCACGAAGGGGATCACACGGATCTGGTACCCCGTGTACCACGATCCTGCCCACGTCTGGAACCCCACTACCGATGCGTTCGCGGTGGACAAGAGCTGGTCGGTCGTCCTGCATGGGGGGCCAAGTTCCTACTCAAAGCCGCACTCATACGGCTTCGAAAGCGTTGATCGCCATATGAGGAAGAAAGGCGTCGCCGAGAATGTTCCCCTGTACGCCATTCGCGAGCTGCCATCCGGAGGACGGTTGGCCTTCTGTGCCATAAACGCTCCCTACACGTTCATGGGAGGGCTGGCGCCGGGCCATGAGATGATCGTCCTGGAGAAGGGACTTCTGGATCAGCCAAGCCATATGGGGAAGCTCCTGCTTAACACGTACCACTGGTTGAGCGCGCCGTCCCTCAGGAGCGAGAAGCTGGGCGGGGGGACTCATAAGGCGAGTCAGTTTGCCGAGAGACGATTCTTAGAGCTCCCGCCGCTGTCCGGGAATGCATTTCGTTTCGCCACACCTCGGAAGGGCTTCCACGGTGTGGTTGGGCCTCGGACAAATTATTCGACGGGGAAGAGCACGGTTGCGGAATACGGGAAGGTCGCACGCCGGGAGGGGTGGGACTTCATCGTGTTCCTCGAGGACTTCAACCATCTTGACTACGAGGCGTTCAGCAAGGAGCAGGAGGAGTGCGCGCGGCTGTCCGATGACAAGCTGCTCCTTGCGCCCGGGATCGCGTACCAGGACGAGGACGAAGCCTGGCGTTATGTGTTTTCCGCAAAGGTGAAACTGCCGGCGGAGTGGATGCTGGTACCCGGCACACGCAAGTTCAAGCTGAGCAGAATACCGGGCCGGGACAAACGGTCCGGCTTCCAGGTCGCGTTTCTGCACCATTCGAATCCAATCGCGAACAGCACGACGGGCTTCTTCCGGACCGGACAATGTGACACCCCATTCTGGGCACACATCGATTACGACAGCGTGCCGGTCTTCACGAGTGAAGACGGCCGGAACGCGGAAGAGCTGGTCACCGAGTACACCGAGCTGGTGGGCAACGGAGAGTGGCCAAACCCGATCGCCATCAGCGTGATGGACTCAGCGGATCAGTTGGCCGCTGTGCGGGAGAAGGACCTGGGACACACCGTGCTGCTGGCGAGCGATTTATCCACACTCGGGGAGCGTCTCGGGGCGGGCACGACTGTGACGCCTGAGTCTTACGCAACAGAGGGACCCGTCATTGAGGCGTGGCAGCAGGCAGGGGCACACCACTACGATTACATCGGCAACCTGTGGGATTACACCCGGTACCGATCCCGGCTTCAGTTCAAGGTCTCATCCGATGCCGGCCTGAAGGAGGTCAGAATCCTGGACGGCGACAAGACCCGGTTCCGTTTCCTGCCCAACGGCGCCAAATCCTTTGCACGGGTTCTGGAGCTGACAAAGCAACAGCAACAATACTTTTCGCTGATTGTGACCGACCTGAAAGGTCGCCGGGCCGTAGGTGGGACGTACCACACACGGAACCACAATTTTCAGCAGGTCTGGTGCGGCGACAGGCGGAACACATTAGGCGTGTTCGAGTTTCAGAAGAGCTGGAGCGCGGTGCCGGTCTCCCATCCTCCCGTCTGCGACGACGGCCGCCCGTTCTTCCCTTTCTTCGACGGAACGCACAATATCCATCGCCCCGGTGGTACGGGTAAAGTGACCATGTACCCGACGGTTCGTTTCGACCGGATTCCCGGTGTTAAGACCCCTTTCCAGTCCCCAATCGCTTTCGAGGGATCGAGCTACGCGGCGAGGCGGTCACTCCGCACCATGGCGTCAGTTGATATCGTGATCAACGACTTCCTCTACGAACGGACGTACCCATCGGAGATCGTTCCCCTGCGCGAATCAGTGCAGCGGCGATCGGCCCCGAACAAGGTGATGCGGGCCAGGGTCAGGGTGAGCCGCCCCTATGACGCCGGGTATCTCGGACCGCCGGCCAACCAGGCGGTCGTGTTTCACGTCAAGGGCGAGATCGAGTTGCTGCGGGACGTGTCGCTCTGGGACGGCGGATACCCGATCGCCGTGGGCAACTACGTGGCGGGCAAGGATACGAGCGTGCTTGCGGTATGCCGGAACGGGGAGGAAGTACCGCCTGTGTTCTGCTCCGCGCCGAAGCGGCCGTTCTCTAATCGTCGCAGTGGACCGCTTCCCGTGGGGGCCTACGTCTGGACCGGATATCCGCTCACACATGGCCCGGCTTTAGCGCTTTTTCCTCTGAGCGGCGGGCCATTCGGTTACCGGTATGGAGGAGGCAAGTTGCAGCACCTCGAAGTCTTTCTGGATGTGCCGGCGGGAAAGCACCGGCGGGGGGAGAGGTTCGCATACGAATACTTGACGCTCTCCACGCCGTGGGACAGACCGCCCACGCCGGAATATGTGGAGAGGTTCCGCGATGTAATGGGTCTCGACGGAACGCCGGGCTACAGAATCCAAGTACAGTCGGGGAAGGCGGTCTCCAGTGTCTACGTCCTCGCACTGGACGGCGAAGGGAAGGGCTTCGCAGGGACACTCGCTCCCCCGCGAGGCGAATTCCCGGCCTTCCTGCCTGTGCAGGTGAGGAACCTGAATTCGAGGTGGTCGGCCATACATTACGACATGGCAGCACGAAGGTATCGGCCAATAGGCTCGGTAGAAGGCGTCGCTTACACGCACGTGCAGTTCGATGGTAAGGCCCAACGACTTTTTGTCGGCCATCCTTTCACGTGCGATCAGCCGGAGGCAGTAATTGCTCTGGCGCAGACGGGGCCGAAGAAGTTCCTGCTGACCGTGCACAACCCGACCGATAAGCTGATGAAGTGCACGATCGAGAAGTCTCGCTTCTTCACGCTGACGTCACAGAGCCCGGCACTGCTGGAAGTGCCCGCAGGCGACCAGGTGGTGCTCAGGATTGGTGAGTAGAGATTTGCCTGAAACTGAGTTCCCGTTGCCCTGCGCGCGCGTCGTGCGCTATGCTTGTGTCCATGCAGAGCCAACAGAATTCCTCCCTCTCGTCTCTCAGTCTCCTCGCGGACATCCGGGTCATTTTTAGCCTGCTGTGCGGCCCGCGCGGGCGGGGTTACAGATCGTCTTCACGCTTTTTCTTCCCCAGACTCATAGCTCTGTCGGTTCCACTTTGGATTGCTCCTCACCTCCATTCCGAATCACCAACGCCAGATCATCCCATGAAGCTGCAAAAGATCTTTCCCGTCCGCACTGACGACGGTTACATCAGACGGATCGAGAAACTGACCAGCTTCGTGCGCTCTCTGCCGGAAGAAAAGATGCTGGCCATCGTGCCGGAGCAATCAGGGATATACTTTACCGATTGCCCGAACTGCGAATTCGGCACTCAGGATCGCGGGAACTTCGACTGGTCTCCGGAGCGACCGGAGGAGATCGTCTGCTCCGACTGCGGCGAAAAGTATCCGGGAAATGAGAAGTATCCGGACGAGAAATTCATCGATGTTGCTGCGGGAAAAGGTAAGGCCCGCTTTTTCTGTTACACGCGACCGGAAGACAGATATCGGATCTTCTTCCGCGCCCATGCAGCCTATTGGGCAAGGCGTCACATGGAGGAGCAGGCCGAACATCTGGCTGAGCTCTACTGGACGACGAAACGTGATGAGCACGCGGTTCGGGCCGCCAGGATTCTGCTGCGTTTCGCCGAGGTCTATCCGAAGTATGCCTGCCACTACGACCTTCCCTTCCGCCAGAAGAAATTCGCGCCGGGAACTGAGACCCGCATCAAAGGCGCCGGGAAATACCGGACGGCAAAATGGGAGTGGTGGGCTTACATGGATATCTCCCGAAGACTGACGGCCGCCTACGATGCGCTGAGGTTCTGGCCGGGACTCAGCAAGATGGATGACGGCAGGGCAATCCAGAGGATTGAGAACGATCTGCTGGGGCCCATGGTCGAGTCTGTGCTCGGCATCAGGGAGTCCTACTCCAATATGTCTCCGGGAACGTGGCGGGACATCATCTACGCTGGCCGCGTGCTGCGACGACCAGACTGGGTGCATGAAGCCGTGCGACGATTCGAGACTTTCACCGAGCAGCGCTTCCTCCACGACGGTCACTGGATGGAAACGGCGTCTTCTTACTGCTCGCAGGTCATCGGCGGCCTGCGGGTGGTCATGAACGCGGCAAAAGGTCATACCGATCCGCCGGAATACAAGGACGAAATTGACGGCCGTCGATTTGAAGACCTGGATCTTGCCAAGCTCGTCCCTGTCGTAGAAGCAGCGAACCAGGCTCTGTTGGGCCCACGCTTTCCCAACGGGCAGATGATTCCCGTCAACGACACGTGGTCGTTCAGTCGGCGCTCCGCCCGTACCAGCATGAAGCCGCTCCTGCTGCCCGGACTGGGCGTGGCCGTTCTGGGCGGCGGCAACAAAAAGGAGCAGGTCCATGCCTACCTCAACTTTACGGGCGGACGGCAGCACAAGCATTACGACGCCCTCAGCATCGGCCTCTTCATTTTCGGAAAGGAACTTCTGCGGGACATCGGTTATACGCACACTCGTTATCGGGCCTGGACGCTCACCACGATGTCGCACAATACGGTGGTCGTCAACGGCCTCGATTCAAAACGAGACCGTGACTACACCGGTCACCGATTGCGGGCTTTCGTCACGGACGGGCAAGGTTTTCATCTTGCTGAAGCAGAGAGCGTCACGGCCTATCCGGAGGAAGTCAGCCGCTATCGCCGTACCCTGATGATGGTCGGCACTGACGCCACGAACTGCTATCTCGTCGATCTATTTCAAGTGACCGGCGGCTCGCAGCACGATTATCTGCTGCACGGAAGCGCGGACGAAGACTCGGTCGCCAAAATTCACGAAGCCGATCTGAAGCCTTTCAAGCAAACACTCATGAACCCCGGGGTCCAATTTGTCCAACCCAGAGGCGAGACCGACATGGGGATGCCGGGCAGCGGCTACGGTTTTGTGCGCAACCTGACATCTGCCGTTTCACCCGCACAGACCATCCTCGATCTGCGACTGAAAACCGAGCCAGGTATCGGTACTCGGACATTCCTCTCGGCGGGCTCAAAGACAACGCTCTTCCTGGGTGAGGCGCCCAGCATCCGCCGCTCCCAGAAAGTGGACGAAACTCTGGACAAGTATCAGTCGCCCTTCTTCTGTGCCCGCAGGAAGGGCAAAGATCTGTCGAGCGTTTTCGCGGCCGTCCACGAACCTGTGAACGGCAGGCCGAAAATCGAAAAGGTAGAGGTCTGGAAAGGAAAGAACGGAGTCGTATTCGAGGTCAACCACGGAGACACCACCGACCTCATCGTTGTTGCTCTCGATGGCCCATTGACCTTGAGACGGGAAACATCGCTCGGCCGTCTCGACTTCAAAGGCCGTTACGGCATGGTGCGCCAGAGGAAAGGCAAAGTCATCGAAGCCCACCTCATCGGTTCCAAAGAGATCAACATCGGCAGCTTCAGACTTGCCAGCGAGCCGGGCTGGGGCGGAATAATCAGAAAAGTGGACCGGAATGCCAGTGTCCAAGGCTCCCGTGGTTGGTTCGAAGTTCAGGAAGAGATCCCCTCATCCACACGTGGCGCATTTGTCGTCACCCATCCGGACGGCAGCACGAAAGGCTACAACCTCTCCCGGGTCGAGAAGTTGGAATCGGGCACCAGACTGCACGTCAAGGAAAGCCCCGGCTTTGAAGTAACCAAAGACAAGACCCGATCCGTCTCCTACCCACAGCGCGTGATTGACGGAACAGAGAACAGGTACGAGCTGCTGGAAGAACTGCATTTCAAGCTGACTCGATGAAGGAGGCCGGTAGCCGAACTCGCCGCCCGCCTGCCGGCGCAACGTGGGTGATGCCAACTATCCCAACTCAGCTATCACATTTTCCGTCAGCTTCAGCCTGGCGAACTTATTCGCCCAGATCTCAAAGCAGGCATCCTGGATGTGGTCGTGAATCGTCGCCATGCCATCTGTCACCGCGGTGACTCGATAATTTCGCGTGCTTGCCGAAATCAGGGTTGCATTCACACACACGTCTGTGGTTACACCCGTCACCATCAGCCGGTCTATCCCCTGGCTGCGCAGCGCGAGATCAAGGTGTGTGCCGTAGAACTTGTCATAGGTGTGTGCCTGGATGACGAGCTCGGATTCCAACGGGGCCAAAGCCTCGATGGTCGCTGCGGATTCGGGTCCTTCACCTGCCTTCGGGCCAATGAGGCAATTGCTCGAGGGCTGCCCGTACCCGGTGGGTTTTCCGGGTTCAACCGGTAGATGCTCGGGTCCGAAAGGGTCACCCCTCAGGCAGGGGATACTGGTCGCATATACAAATTCGGTAAAGATGACAGGCATGCCCTTCGTGCGGCAGACCTCGAGTAAGCTCCGGACATTGGGAATGACTTCCCTCCCTTTTGGCACTTCAAGTGAGGCACCTTCATCGAGAAATCCGTGCTGCATGTCGATAACCAGCAGCGCGGAACGATCTTTGGACAGCTGGTGAGAATGTTCGATGCTCTCAAGTTTGTCAGACATTCGGTCCCTCATGAGTTTGACAGTTTCAGTTCGCGCCTCGCGTCTCCCAGTAAACACGAAGCCAACTCGCGTATGAAAATCCATGCACGAATTTGTCGTAGCGGGGATAATTGCCGTCCAGGAAAGGCCCGGTGAGCTTCTGGCCGGGGGCGAGGTGGAGGAACGTCGACTTGCAGTCGTGATCCCGCAGGATGGATTCGACATCGAGGCTGCCTTCGATTTCAGGAAGGTAGTTTCGAATGACGAGGTAGTTGGTGGCCAGGCGAGTCGTGTGGTTCCAGTAATGGCCGGAGAACCGTATTCGGCCGTCCGTTTCCACAAAGTTGTGGCGCGCTTCCCAATCGTCCCGGATCAGATTCAACCATGCGTCGCGATGCTCCGGCGCAAGCACCAGCAGTCGGCCAATCGCCTCGGAAACGAGGTTCTGTGAGTTTGGCGAAGGAGATGGCTTTGATTCGATCAATGCGCGGTCTTTGAAAAACTCTACCTCTTCCATCAGATGGGAATCACCTCCAAGACTGTGCCCCAGCGCACAAAGGTATGCGAAGGCCACGTGGTAGTGTCGCAGGTGATTCAGCCGCGCATAGTTCGTGTTACCCATGTAGGGCGTGGCGAAATCGTGGGCGTCCAGCCACTGCGCCATATCCAGCAGGATTCTATCCACGCGGGCCTTGCGGTCCGCGTCTTTGGTGAACGCCCCGTACGCCTCAAGCGCGGTCGACCATTTCAGATACTGGTCGGCGCTTGTCTCAAAGCATTCATGGACGTGCTTCAGACCACCGTGGATCTTGGGCAGCCAGCCAGGGCCGAAGGGATTCTGCTCGGCAACGGTTTCGCTCAGGTGAATCATCGCGCCGGCCACTCCTTCCACCGCTTCGATGTGCTCTTGCGAATCTGTGGCCCGCGCTCTCGCAAGATAGGCCATCAAAAGCTCTCCCGTCGCCATGTCTGAATCTTCGTAGTTCAAGCAGGTCCGCTTCAACTCATGGGGAAGGGCCCCGTTCGCGAACCACGCTTTGGTGAGGTCGATGTCTCGGACCTCGGGGTCATCATCAACGAAAGGCCGGTTTGTGTTAGCGTTGATGCAGGCGATCAGGATCCCGTCTTCATCAACGAAATACTGCTCCACGATTTGGGAGATGACTTCTTCCATTTCATCGAGGTTGTTTCCGTAATGCTGGTCGATGAGAGGAGTGTTCATGTTAGATGCTCTGCCATTCGCCCGAGTATTCAGCGTTGGATGTAATTGACCAAGCAGACAATGTTGTCAGTTCATGGTACCTCAATTCGGCTGATTTCAGAATCCAATGGCGGTGTAGTGTAGGACTGAGATTTCCTTTAAGAGATAGATTCACTTTTCGGTTCTTGTAGAATGAAAATCATGAGCACGATCCAAGTTCAGAAATCCAGGGTGATCGACACCCTCGAGCGGCGAATTGATGCATTAGAATCGGAGATCGAGAATCTTCGTGAAGAACTTTCTATTCTGAGTTCCACGCCGGAAAAGGATTGGAAGAAAGCGGTTGGGATCGGCACTGATGACGAGTTAGGGCGTGAAGCCGTAAAACTCGGTCGTGAGTGGAGAGAGACCGCCAATCAGGAAGAATGATTGTATTGGACACCGACCATGCCAGTGAGTTGTTCTTCGGATCGGCGGCGGGCCGCAGGCTGGAAGAGCGGATTACGAAGCAAGAGGACGAGGTGGTCCTCAACGCGATTACAGTGGAGGAGCAACTGCGCGGTTGGCTCGCAGCAATCAGACGTCGAACCAAGCCAGAAGAACAGTTTCAGGCCTACGATCAATTGGTCAGACAAACCGAATTTGCTTCGGCCTTTCACGTTCTTGCGTGGGACCAGGACGCGTTCGAGATTTACGCGAAGTTGCGGCAAGCGCGGCTTCGAGTTGGCACGCAGGATCTCAAGATCGCTTCGATTACGATGGCCCACGGCGGAACTCTCTTGACACGGAACACCAGCGACTTTGGGAAAGTTCGTGGTCTTCAGTTTGAGAACTGGCTCGACTGAAGGCATCGTTTTTCAGAACGTGTTTTGAATCTGAAGTCATCTTCACGTGTTGCGAAGATGACCGTAGCTGGACTCAGAGATTCCGGCTACGGTTGCGTCCGCAAGGCAGCGTAGGTGACAGCAGCTTTTTGAGCGTGTAGGGAGGCTACCTTCAAAACACCCTCCTGAAACTCTTACCTTTCAACACAAACTCCGCGGATCGCCCAGCCTCGATCTCCACATCAGAATCCGTGCAATTCACGAAATCAAAAAATGGTGACCGAGTTACACGAACTGATGCGGCCTTATCTGTGGGATTGTGAATCTGCATGGTCAACTCAGCCTCACGGGTCTGGACGACGGACAGAAACATTTCCGGACGATTCAGCGTGAATGGATGGCCGATGAAAATCCTGCCGCTCCGTTCCGTTGGGGCACGGTGACAGTATGCCTTGTTGTCATGCATGCCGAGGGGGCGCAGTTTCTTTGCTTTGCGGTCGTAGAGAACGCTCGTCCATCGGTCGTTCAGTTTCTCGATTACTACTGGCAGCGAGGCGGGGAAGCGGGGCGGGAGCGTGATCTCGCCCGCGAAACCGGCGCCTTTGCCGTCGATGCGCAAGATGTATTGGCGGCTCGTCACGCTGCCGTGCTCTGTCTTGACGGTGTATCCGACATCTCCCTTCTCGTTCATGCCCAACTGATTTCGCAGCGCCTCCGGCAGGCGCGTGCTGGGAAGTTCGTCGAAGCCGCTGGTAAATACGAGGACACGGTATTCGAGCTCATCGCCTGCCTTGATGCTTTTGCCTCTCATGTCGTACCCGACGAACAGGTACCTGTTGTAGTACCGGAACGAGAGATCGTCGTCGAGGCTCATCACTCCCACTGAACCGAACGGGCCAGGATAGAAATAGGCGTAGGCCCCCCGATTGAACGCGCCTTGGGCGCCCGAGGTTGGCTCGCCGACATAGGAAATGCGGGTAACGAGATTGCCCGTCCTGGAATGCATGATCACCGCAGTGTCATACCCAGCCAGGGGGTTGTTGGTCGACATGGTGAGAATCCGCACGCCGATGGGCCGGCCGGACTTCTTGAACGATACGTCCCGGAGGAATTTTATCCTCCCCTCCAGGATGACGGGCGCTGGCAGATGTCCCGCATGGCTGAAGGTGACGTAGCGCATGTCCACGTGAAAGAACTGCATGGGAGACAGCGGCCCTTTCAGCCACGGGTGCACCTTCTTGATGGACCGGTCGTATGCGAGCCGGCATCGGGCGGTCATGATTGCGACGTCCGGCGAGGAGATGTCGCGTCCGATGTCGCGAGCGCTCCGTGAGGCACCTTCCGACCCTTCTGCGCTTAAGACCACCGGGGCCGGAGTCACGTGAGCGACCCGATACGGTTGACCGTCAAAGCCCGGCAGCCGGCTGCGGTCCATGTTGACGCCAATAGCCAGGCTCTCGCGGAACCCGCTCTTCTCCACACCCGGCGCCGAGTAGTTGCCCGCAGTGCTCCCGCTGGCAGATTTCGGGGCAGGCAGCCCGGAATACCCGCCGGGAATATTGTTTCGATCCGAACACCACGTGAGCTGGAACAACTGGTTCTTGCCCCACTCTTCATCGCTGATGGCCTGCCTGCCTGCGCCGTCGGTAGCGATCATGATCAGGTTGTTCATGTCATTATGAGACATCACAAGGGTGTGTTCGAAGCGCTTCGCACCCCCCGCCAGAAAACGGCGGATGAGCCGCTGTCCGTTCATCACGCGGACCTCCTTGATGCCCGCCTCGCTCGATACAGCCATCTTGATGAACCAGCGGTAGCGGGTCCAGTCCCACCAACCACCTGCGAAATCGAACCCGCTGCTCCGCCACTCATCGATGCGGGGGCCGTTGGTCACGTAGGTGATCGGGGCACTCGCGTACAGATCTCCAATGCCCTTGTCGAAACCCTTGAGTCCCTGGCCGGTCTCACGCAGGTAAACGGTCTTGAAATGATCGGAGCTCCACTCCCGGCGCAGTTCCTCGGCCGAGTCGATCAGATGCACGGCCATGGGCGAGACCCATTCGGTTCGGGCCGCGCACTTCAGGTAAGTATCCATCATGGTGTCGACCAGTTTTCCGTTGCGGTAAGTGTAGATGGATACGAAGGGGTTGAGCACGTTGTAGTCTTCGGGCGGGATACCGGAAGGCATCTTTTCCTCCAGGCGGAAATTGCCGCAGGCCATGTCATAACGCGCCCCGTTGTTTCTCACCCACTGATACTGTCCAGGTTGCGGCAGGTGATGTGCAAGCTTCCGAGTGCCGGGCTTCAGGAATCCCTCCTGTGGAAGCTCGATCCCTTTGCGAAAGCCGAAGTACCAGATGTCGCGTTCCGACTGGATCCGAATCCCCGGCAGCAGGAGGAGTTTGTCATCGCTGTTGGCCTCGCATTCCTTCTTGAACTGATCAAAGCCTTTCAGATCGAGAGAGGCGAAGTCCTCTAGAAAGGCGAGATACTGAATGCCGAGCTTCCGTGCCGCCACAGCATATTCCTGAACGGTGGACTTCCCGCCGCTGTAACGGCTGCGCGCGCCGATGATGCCGCGAAACTGATCCGTGTTCGGCCTGAACGGCCGGCTGTCTGTGACGCGCCGAGGCTCCGGAAATTTGAACGGCGGTAGAGAGAAACTCTCGCGGTCGCTCTGCTTCATCGTATCACGGCGGGCAGCGATTGATTCTTGGCCCAGCCAGTCGAGAACGTTCATCAGCAAGCGGTCGAGATCGGATCGTTTGCCTTTGACGCCTTTGCCCGTACAGAGGCCGTTGTAAGCGAGGTTGCCAGCGTAAAAATCAGAAAAGACCGCGTTAATCGCGCAGGCGGCCAGGCGGCCTTTGCCTTCCACCTTTTCCCGGACGGCCACGAGGGGCGCTGGCTGCGTATCGAGCTTCGTAAAGCGTTCCTGTTGGAGCCACGGATCATCGGCGCCTTCATTCGCGCCGAAATGCTTGAACGAGGTCGTTGCACCTATCGCGGCCAGGGCCGTCCAGTTCTTATCCACGTCGAAGGGGACCGTGTTTGCGTTGCGCAACGTGTCAAAGTTCGTCGTACCGCCTGCCCTCTGTCCCACCGGATACCAGAGGCCGCGGGTCTCCCGGCACAGCGGATGCCTCGTGATCTCCGTTGTGTAGGCGCAATTCAAAACCCCATGCGTTGTCAATGTGGGATCTTCATCGACAAAGCATCCGGAGAGTGGCCGGATTCCGTAAGGCTTCATGAGCGCGTCGAATGCTTTCATGCCCCAGATCTGCGGGGCGCTGAATACCATCAATCCTCCGCCGGCAGCCAGGTGTTTACGGATGCCGCCGTAAAGCTTGACCGTATCGGGCCACAACTCTTTCGTCCCTGACCAATCGAGCCCGGGCACGCCGAGCATCACCACGACATCGAAAGACTGAGTCAGACCGGCATCCTTCCTATAGAAGTCACGGTACGAATAGTAGGCCACCCGGTAGCCCAGCTTGTCGAGCCGGGCCATGTTGAGTCGCAGGTATGCTCCGCCGGAATGCCGGTGTACCGGATTGGTGAGGAAGAGCACAGCAGGCTTCTTTTCCGTTTCGGCCAAGGAATAGCCGCAGAGCCCGAGCAGAATCCAGGTGCAGGCGATCAGGGCAGGTACGTATCGTTTCATATTATTCTTCTCGATTTCCAATTCTGGACTGGCAATCATCACAGTCAGCACGTTCTGAACCTTGCTGCAGTTCTCAATACACTACGGCCAGCAAATGCGCCAAAGGGATCATCCATTCTGCATTCAGGTGACGACTACTTACCTATGGAATACTCGCGAGCGAAAGAGAATTCAGAATGAGATGATTCTCCATCGTGGCGGCCAGCCAGACCGCGCCGTGGGCCCTTCGTCCAACCTGACACCAGACAGAACCCGCGCCAGAACTCAGACCAACAGGAGAATGAAAAACCATGCTGAAAAACGACCATTTTGCTTTTGCCGTTTCCGATATGGACAGAGCGATTGAATTCTACAGCGGCCTGCTGGGCATGAAGCTCCTGTTTCGCGAGCACAACGAGAATGACCACGAGATTTTCGCAATGCTCGAACTGGATGGTGGCAACCTGGAACTGATCCAGTCACTAGACGAAAACGACCAGCCTGTCCCGTTTGAGAAACCGAAGGTAAGACGCCCCTTTTGCCCCCATGTAGCATTCCCGACTGAAAGCATGGAGGAAACAATGGAGATGGTGGCGGCCAAAGGAATCCCAGTTGTCGATGGGCCAACAGAAATCCCTGGTGCAGAGAAGTGGGTTTATCTGAGCGACCCCGATAACAACATCATCGAATTCATCGAGTGGGCCAACGGCGCGCACGGTTGATGGAGGCGAGACCCTGCAATTCTCGGCCTCCTAACTCAACCCATTCAAAATGGTCAGAGCATCGCCTCATGAAATCCAGATGGGCGAACTCCACGCAACTTCGCCATCTGCTTGAACGACGCGCACGTAATAGTAGATGAAGGCTTTACCCTCGTAATCGGTCAGGCTGACTTCCCTATATGAATCGCGATCTGTCCATTCGAAGTCTTCCGTGATTTCGCTTCCGGCATGACGGTGGACTTCTGACCCGTTGCGAATGATGGTGATCTCTTCGATGGGTGACGTGCCTGACGCTTCGACCTGGATGACGCGGACCGCACGATCATCGGGACTCGTCAGTTCCGAACCCATCGATTGGCCGTTGAGAGTGAAGGAGAGCAGAATCCTCGCTCCGCTTGTTCCGTAGCACCGGCGATTCCACAGTGCATCGAAGACCGCCTCTCTGGTCAGCTCCGGAGCGCAGATGGCAACCAGCCCGCTCTGATAGCCTTCCCTCAGCCGGAGCCAGCGCGAGTTGCCCGGCAACCCATCGTGAGAATCACCGGATGCCAGGATGCCCAGGCGATAGCCCTTGTGAAGCCCGGCCTGCACGCTGTTTTCGTAATTGTTGCGCCAGAATCCCGGACGGTGGCAGCCTTCACATTCTGAACTGCCCCACACGGAATAGACTTCGACGAGACGTTGATAATCCGGATCGTGATGTTCCCAGACTTTGGCCCCGACGCTGCCGGTAGAGGTGTGATGGGGAATGGTCAATGCCTTTTGACCATCGAGCGCTTTCCACAGCGCCTCCGGCTGTGCACCATCAACATCACTCCAGCGGATCAGCGGGACATCATCCGTCGGGTAATAGACATTCTTGTCTCCCGCGATTTTTCGTTCGTGGTATTCAGAGGCCAGTAAAGTCACGAAGGCGCCTGGTTCGTAAAAGTCTTTAACAGCCTGGCGAGTCTCTTCCCACTCCTCGTCCGAAAAGTAGCTGTCGGCATGATCACCGTCGGTGATTGCGCAGAAATCCAGATGCGCATCCTCGCGAGCGTAACGGTAAGCCTCCGCCGGTCGGGCAAGACCCGCGGAAATCTCGGTCATCACGTGGATGTCGCCCCAGTAGACCCGATCGCACGCAGGTTCAACCACGGAGATTGCATTCGAAACTCCGAGGATGTGGCCACTTTCATCGACCGCGCTGAGTTGGCAGGTGCCCTTCGTGTGAATGGTGATGTCTCCAATCGAACCGACACCGCGGTCACCGGCCTCGAACTGCTTCGAGATCGTTCCCGAATCCGGCGTGATCACTGAAACGTCTCCTGAGTAATCAGGGCATGTATTTCCTTCAGAATCTCTGACCGTGACTTTCGCATCAAAGGGTTCGCCAGGAGTCACCACGGATGGAACAGTCACGAACAACTGCGAAGGTCCGGAGGCGACCACAAAGATGGCCGGCTGCTCTCCCTCGATGAGCGCGAATCCGCCTCGTTCCGAGCTCCGTGTACCATCCCGGTCCACCGAGACTGTAAATTCCGCCTTGCCTTCAAAGTATCTGGCGAACGATCCGTCGCCAGGACCATCGCCATAGTTCAGAGTGATGGTGTCACCCTCAGTCAGGTTCCCTTCATCAATACGAATGAAGACGTGATAACCCCACACCCCGACATTGCGTCCCCAGCCGCCCCCAGGTCCATCCGTTGCAGGATCGTGTGTGTGCAGCGAAAGCCCGGCATCGGAACGCGAGCATTCGGCCGTCGTGTAGCCGATGCCTGTTGCGTAGGCCAACTGCGGTGTCGAAAAACCGTATGGAATGGTGATGCGAACGGCCCCGCCTTCGGCGATTCCCGCGGCCCCAATGGTATAGATGATCTTCCATGCCTGACTCGTCCTGGCCACCACGTTCTGGGATGGCTCGATACGGGCAGAACCGGAATCAGTAGCTATTTCTTCCCACCTCATTTTAAGTTCTCCATACCTGTTTGATTCCAGATTTGAATCCGGGAGTGGTCTTCACCAAGATCTCTTCGATTGGATATTGAGCATGCGCAGGTTCCGATCGTAGGATGGGTGTCTTGCCCGTCCCTGAAGATTCGTCACCCCGAGACCGCCAAGATGGCCATCCTACAATTTTCATGCAACGCATACGAGCCTGCTTTCTGCGTGTGCTCAAAGAAGCAGGCTCCGCAACCGCAAGGATCAGAAAAATGACGCATAGACCTTCTTTCAGTTTCCAAACTCACGGCGGCGTCTGCGCTGGTGAACAGTGGATCTGCGACGGCGATGAGCCAATCGCCAGATTCGAGAACAAGCTCATCGAACAGCCGGAGCAGAATCTCCGGTACTTCGATGGCAATCAGAAACCGGTGAACCTGCGCGACTTAAAACTCAGACCCGGGGGCCGGCCCCTGGTATCTGGAGTTCAGCTTTTCTGGGTCTTTAAACATCGCGTGCTGGCGACCACGGAGCTTCTGAACGTAGAAGTGGAAGGCGATGGAACGGATTCAATTTCCCTTACCTTTGTCACCAGCGACCCCGGTTGCGTGGCGACTTCCAGGAGGAAACTGAACCTGACATGGAGTGAAGATCTGGAGTCCTACATCTACGACTTCGAATGTCATCTGAAAATACACAGCCCGGAAGTCTTCGATGGTGAAGAGAAGCTAAGTTTCGAGTACTGCGATCCGTGGTACGCCGATACTCCCGGTCCGACGGTGACCTTTCCAGGAATGTGGCAGAAGAAGTTTTCGTGGCTCGTTGCCGAGAAGGGAGACGGCAAGGTATGGAAGATGCCTCTCAACCATATGGCTACCGGAATACCCAGTCCCCAATCGATGAAGCGTGATGGCCTGTTCTTCCCGGCATTCGATCCCGGAAATAATCCTGCATTCGAATTCGTCGGCGAAACCGCAGACCGCACCTCCATCGGAGTCTGCAACTGGGGTTACGATATCCACTTTGCCGGACACTATTCCCGCGAGGAACTCTACGAAGAGATTTGCCCGCGATTCAGAATCCGGCTTTGCCCGGACGCTCAGGCACAGCAACTGCTCGAAGCGGCCGAGCCCGTCCCACCAGTGAGCTACCACGGTTTCGATGAGCTGCCTCTCTACGAACGCAAGACGAGCTTCGCTTGTGGATTGAATCTGAGTGAACCCACCGAAGGCGACACCGATCCCTGGCCGTGGCTGCCTCAAGGCAAAGGCTGCGAATGGTCACGCGATGAAGGCCACTCGGATGATTACTCTCTGAAGATATCTAAAGACACCGAAGGTCCATCCGAATGGATCATGGATCGAGAGAGCGATGGCGCCTGGACACAGCCATGGAGAAAGACAGTGGCTTTCCGAGTGACAGGATACATCAGAACCGAAAACGTCGTCGGCCGTGGCGCCTGCCTGGCGGTCCGCTGGGGTGTCTACAACTACCCGCAACGCTATCCCTATATCTGTTCAGAGAAACTCACCGGCACAAATGACTGGACCAAGGTTACTGCTGGGATCTGCGGTCAGCCCCCACCAGACATAAGCGCCCTCAGCATCATCTTCCGCCAGGACGGCAGAGGCACCAGTTGGCTGGACGATGTGGAGGTGGAGGTGAATCCTGAGAGGTAAATCAATACCTTCGGCGTCCCTTACCCATTGGGACTCGCTGGGAAATGATCCTCTGGCTACGAGCGGATGCGTTTACATCCTGTGGCCGCAGGCTGCCAGCCTGTGAGCCAAGTTAAATTATTAGTACGAGCTCACAAGCTGGCAGCCCGTGGCTACGAGCGGTACTTCGTTCCAGTTCAGCGGAGGATTCGGTCAACGAAAGCGTAGGCCTGTTCCCGCACGTTTGGCGGGAAGTCGTGCTTGCAGTCCGGGTGCACGGATTCGAAACGCTCCGGCACGCCCGCATCTTCGTAAAGAGGACGTGTCACGTTTACAGAATGGACGACGCCCTCGTAACGCATGAAGTCTTGTTTTGGCCCGTTGATGAAGACGGCTCTCGGAGCGATGGATGCCAGCACATCCGGAAAGTCCCAGGGCATCTCCTCAGCGCGGCAGTGATACACATCTTTGATGCGCGGCATGTACCCGGAATGACACCAGTCCGAAAGGTCCCCCGGCTGGCCTCGGCCTTCGTCGTCATTCCAGGCGAATGCAGTGAAGCCACAACTGCTCACCGCAACCTTCAATCGGTCGTCGAAAGCGGCGGCAAACAGCGCATTGTGGCCACCGAGAGAATGACCGATGACGCCGATGCGATTTGCGTCGGCCTCCGGCAGACCTGCGACCAGGTCCACCGCTCGGCCGTGGTTCCAGATGCCCTTCATCGATGCGCTGGCGTAACCCATCTTGTAGCAATCAATCTTGTATTGCCCGAAGTTCGGATAGTCCGGAGTGAAGGTCACATGCCCGCGCTTCGTAAGTTCGGCCGCGTAGTGCAGATTTGGCAAACCGCCCAGGCCCGCAGGTTCGTCCTTGCCGATGCCCGTGGTCTGGTGCAGGCAGACCATCGCCGGCCCAGGACGCTTCGAGTCAAGCCGGTCCTTGGGAATCATAAGCCAGGCAGAATTCCGGTCACCGGGCTCGACGGCAAAGGTCACCAGCCGCCGGACGACGTCTCCATCGTCAAACTCATCCTCAATGCAAGGCTCCAATGGGACACGCCTTGATTCGTCAGGGCAATCACCCATTACGAGCTGCATACTGCGAAGGATGTCGGTTCGTGAGGGCATGCCGGAGAGGCTTGGTGATTCTTGTGTGCAAATGTGGGCTATTTCACATTATCCCAGGCGCACAGGTGTTCAAGATACGTTCAGCCCTCCAGAAACAGCTTGCCTGTCGTCAGTAGTGGAGACAACGCATTCCATGAACCTACTACTGCTCTTTGAAATCCCAACTGCGCACCAACAGGCCCTCCGAATCTTCCAGACGAATCCAATCGATCTCCAGTTGGCCGGCACCGGTGCATGGATCGAAACGGATCTGTGCGAGCGGCTGATCGAAATTCAATTCGACCTCGTATTCGTGCCACTTGTCGTCGTGGTGGACAACGAAGGTTTTTCCACTGCCGGGTTTGTAGCCTCTGTCTGAGGGCCTGCCGAAAACCAGCCCGGTTCCCGTGGCGTTGGACTTCATCCGGATACTGAAACTGTACTTGCCTTTGGCTGACTTCAGCGGCCTGGCGGTCATCAGCATGGAATCGCGGCCTGTGACTTTCATGTGGAGCGAGTCTTTACGCTGGATGCATGTGGCGTGTCCATTGGGGCCGGCCTGCCATCCTGCGATTGTCGGTTGCGGTTTGACGCCGGCTTTGGGATTTCTCTTTGGGGGAGCCCGATCGAACTTCCACTCCTTTACTACCTTGCCTTTGGCATCGCTCAGGCGAATCCACTTGATGTTAATCGTGCCCTGTTGTGCGCACGGTATGAAGTCGATCCCTGTGATGGGCAGTTCGCATTGCAGCTCGGTTTTGTAGTTGTGCCAGTGCCTGTCGTGTCGGACCTTGAAAGTGGCAGCGGCTGCTCTACTGTGCTCGTTGGCCTGGGCGTTTAATGAAACCGTTGCGTCACCGGCAGCCTGGGATTCCATGCTGGTTTCATACAGGTAC
>JASLXP010001315.1 GCA_030740295.1 Planctomycetota bacterium | reverse complement strand
ACTTTGCCCTGGGCTACGTTGTTTAACGCCTTCGGCGTAAAGAGTTGTTTCACTTGAATTGCTTCTCGACTTATGCCGAAGCTCTTGTCCACGAACAGTATGCGAAGAATCGCGCTTGTTCTGGGACTAGACAACAGATCCGGAGCATCCACGTCATGCGACAATCTGGCTGATATCCCGATTCACTTCTTGGTTTCTCCCGTTGTCTCTAGTATCACATATGGTATCATTCGGTTTCGATGCTGCTTGGGCTTCTGAATAAAAGACATGGTCAAGTTCATTCTGTTGATCCCATTGAATTACAACGATGGCTTAGAAGTCCCTGAGGAAATCTTTGAGGGCATGCTCGATGAAATATTCAGCCTGGCAGAAGGTTTTACAGTGTTGCCGAAAGTGCGTGGCGCGTACTTGATGGCCGATGGCTCAAAGCAGGTCGATTGGTCATCCCCGATCTGGATCACTCTTGAGGAATCGATGATTGATGCGTTGAAGGAATTGGTTGGCTCATTTGCGGAACGCCTTGGTCAGGAATCGATGTATCTTGAACGCACTGAGTCGACCGTAGAATTCATATATCCCTTGACCGATGAAGACTGATCTTGAGGAAAGAATAATGGCCACGAAAAACAAACTATTAGAGGCAGCAGAAGAACTCGCTCAGGCAGAAGGAAGTTGGGCAGACTTATCGAACGCTCTGTTCGGCCCTGATGACGGCTTGATAGCCAGGGCATTTCCAGACGAAGCAGAACGCGCCGATTTCCTGAAATCAGATCAGTATCAGGCGATCCGGCAGTTGGTACGCGACGCGATGAAACGAACGGGACTTGTTGAAGGAGCGACACCCCAAAAGAGTGGCCGCTTTGTTGTGCGTATACCACGTTCTTTACACGCTTCGCTTGAGGCCGAAGCCACCAGAGAAGGTGTAAGCCTCAACCAGCTTGTTACCTATAAACTCGCCGCTCAGATGCCGAGCGAGGAAGTGCTCGCTGGCATTGGACAGGACTGAGCGAACGCTGCTGTCAGGAAGAACAGGAGAACAACGAGGAACAGTTTTTCCTCTTCAACTCCGACGGCGAAGCATCCACGTTTGGGCAGGGAACGGCATATGTTTGCATTGGTTATAGGCAGCCATAGAATCCTTCGAAGGCTTTTAGAGCGCACATTTCGCATCTGATTCACAGAATAAAGTGACATCAATCCTTGTCGCCGATACTGACGATTCCCTGGTCTGCGCCTTAAGGGATTGCCTGGGAACGGAAGCCGAAATCCATTGGGTGAAGAGAGCAGACGAGGCCATTGAGAGCTTCTGCCAACTCTCACCACATGTGTTTGTGGTGAATCTTCTGCTGCCCGGCGAACACGGTTTCAGCATCCTGAGGCGGCTCGGGGACATCCGTGAACTCGACTCCCTCCCCATCCTGGCCATCGCGGACAAGGCATACCCACTCGACCTCGCCGCGGCAGCTCAGCTCGGCGCCAACGTTACCCTCGCAAAATCAGCCGGCAGAGAATCGATCTGCAGCGAGGTGAAGGCGATGCTTAACGGCGCGCTTTTATGAACGATTTGTTCTCACTATTCATTTACTGACCAGGCTCGTGCAGGCCGTGGGTCGTCTGCCTCCAATTCCACAGCCAAGGTCTGAACTCTTGTGCGTCATTTTGCCGCCACTCAAAACCAGCGGATCAATCCCAGATCGTAAGGCGACATCAGGTTTGGATGTTTCGGCAGCACTCGGACTGCGTATCCCCATCTGCCGCTGGTGGTGCATGGCAGCCGGGCCGAGTAGACGTAGACGCCGTCTTCGCCGGTGTGGGTGGGCGTCATCGGGATGGACTCTCCATTTACGATCTCTGCCTTTGGATCGAGGGTGCCGGTGTAGACCTCTATGGAAAGGTCGTCTGGTACGAATGGCCGGATTGAAATCGTTACGCTGATCTCCATCTCCTCGCCTACTTTCAGATGCTTGGAGATGGGGCCGCTCTCAGAGACGAGCCGGATTTCATTCCAGTGAGCGCGCAGGTGTGCCTTCCATCCGGCCAGGTTTCTGGCGTTTTGGTAATCGCCGTCACCACGCAGAGCCTTCCAGCGTTCGCCTGTTGGCATGTAGAGCTTGGAGGAGTATTCCCGAACCATTCGGCGAGTGTTAAAGGCGGGGCCGAGGTCTTCCATCGTGTTTTTCATCCGATTGATCCACTCTCGCGGCAGTCCGTCCGCCCCTCGTTCGTAGAAGATTGGGATGACCTCATGCTCGAGAATGTCGTAGAGGGCCTGCGATTCGACCAGGTCCTGATAGTCAGGATCATCGTATTCCTCTTCTTCTCCGATGGCCCAGCCGACTTCCGATGAGTATCCCTCGTACCACCAGCCGTCGAGGATGCTGAGGTTGAGGGCGCCGTTGATGGCGGCCTTCATTCCGCTGGTACCGCTGGCCTCCATCAGGCGTCGTGGAGTATTCAGCCAGACGTCTACGCCCTGGAGCATGTCACGGGCCACGTCCATGTCGTAGTTTTCGATGAAGATCACGCGCCGCATGATCTCCGGCTCGCGGGCAAAGTGAACGATCTCACGAATGAACTGCTTGCCGAGGTTGTCCGCAGGGTGCGCCTTGCCGGCAAAGATAATCTGCACGGGACGCTCCTTGTCGGTCAGGATCTGCTTCAGACGTTTCAGGTCTTTGAGGATCAGATTCGCTCTCTTATACGTTGCGAATCGGCGTGCGAACCCGATGGTCAACGCCTCCGGGTGGAGCACCTCACGGGCCGCATTCAGCTCTGCCCTTGGCGCACCCCTTCGTGCAAGCTGTTCGATGTAGCGCCGCCGGGCGGCGGTAACCAGGCGTTCCCGGCCGCGCTCGTGTGTGCGCCAGAGTTCTTCGTCCGGGATATTCTGAACGCGGCTCCAATCTTCGCCGGAGATGCCCTCCTGCCAGCGACGCCCGATGTAGCGCTGCAGCAAATCACTGATGTCGCGGGAGATCCAGGTGTTCACGTGGACGCCGTTGGTGACGTGCGTAATGGGAACGTCATTCTTCGGCACGTTTGGCCAGGCGATACCGAGCACTTTTTCACGGGAGACTTCACCGTGCAGTTTGCTCACCGCATTCGTCGCCCCGGAAAAGCGAATGGCCAGAAGCGCCATGTTAAACCAGGCGTGCTGGTTATTGGGATCGTCTCTACCGAGGGCCAGAAACTGTTCTTTGGTGAGCCCAATTGATTCCCAGAAATTCTTGAAGTATTTCTCCATCAGTTCCGGCGGGAAAAGGTCAAATCCCGCGGGCACCGGTGTATGGGTGGTAAAGACGTTGCCGGATGCCGTTGCCTCTGCGGCTTCATCAAATGAGAGGTGGTGATTTTCCATCAGGCGGCGGGTCCGCTCGAGCGCAAGGAACGCTGAATGCCCTTCATTCAGATGACAGACCTCCGGCCGAATGCCGAGCACGTCCAATACGCGCAGCCCGCCGATGCCGAGGAGGATTTCCTGCCGGATGCGCTGCTCGTTATCTCCGCCGTAGAGTTGGTCAGTAATCTGCCGATCTTCGGGGGTGTTATCGGGCACGTTGGAATCCATCAGATAAAGCGGTACCCGTCCCACATCCACTTGCCAGACCTGGGCCTTAAGGGTGCGGTCGAGAAACGGAAGCGAGACCTCCAGCGGCGAGCCATCATCATAATGCCGGACGAGCTTCAACGGCATGTTAAAGAAGTCGTTCACCGGCGTGGACTCCTGCTGCCAGCCGTCGTTATTGAGATACTGCCGGAAGTAACCCCGCTGATAGAGCAGCCCGATGCCGATGAGGGGGAGGCCAAGATCGCTGGCGGATTTCAGATGGTCGCCGGCCAGCATGCCGAGGCCGCCGGAAAAAATCGGAAGGCATTCGGCGATCCCAAATTCGGCACAGAAATAGGCGATTTTTACATCATGATGATCCGGGAAACTCCGCTGATACCAGGAGGGCCCTTCCATGTAGGTCCGATGCCGTTCGAGCATGCGTTCGAGGTAGGTCAGAATGCCATCGTCCTCTGCCGCCTGCAGAAGGCGGTCCTGCTTGATGCGGCCAAGAAACAGGATCGGATTGTGGTGACTGGTCTCCCAGAGATCCCTGTCCAGCCGGCGGAACAGATCGACCACTTCCGGGTCCCAGCTCCATCTCAGGTTATAGGCCAGGGTTTCGAGCGATTTCAGGTTCTCAGGCAGCGAAGGATGAACACGGAACTCTCTAACTTTCATTCACGACCTCTGGTTCAAAGTTTCTTTGAAAGGCGTCCTGAACCGTCGCCATCAGAACGGGTTCGCGCAGGTCGGCAGTTTACACAAACGGGCTGGAAAAGATGAACGATTCTGCGCGGATGCAGGAGAGCCCGGGGATGAACTTTTTCAGAATGTGCGCTGAGCGGCACCACGGCTGCGTACTATTCGCACCTCAACTTGTAGATGGAAACACCCTCATTCAGGAAGATCCGCTCCGCTCTCACATCGCCACGCAGTTGCCTGTCAAGTTCTTCATTGACTCGCCTGATGAGAACGATGTGTGCGCCGAATTCTTTACATATCGCCGGCACCGGGTCTCCCAGTTTGCCATCAACGATGGAATCCCACAGCCGCCAGAGCCGCGGGTCATACTCGAACATGAACACGGGATCGAGAGCCACCATGTAGCGAAGTTTCGGGGCGCGGAAAAAGAGTTCGGGAAAATCGCTCCAAAAAGTATGGAAGACCAGGGCCTCGTCAGACAGATTCTCACTCATCCAATCCGCGGCCGCGCCGACTGACCGGTTCGTGTGGCTCATGACGGACGACTGCGTCTTAAGAAAAGTGTTCGCCCCAAGGAAACTGAAATAGAAGATCCCAGCCACCGGCATGGCAATGCGGGCCCAGCGTCGTTCGAAGAACCAGGCCTCGAGATCGACGCCATCCAGAATATCCGTAAACGCGGTCGCGGCGAAGACGAGCGCGAATGGAATGAAATACTCGACGAACCGCTGCGAGAGCATCGTCAGCCCGAGCAGCGCGCCCGCAAACATCAGCCAGCTCCATGTGCGAGCGCTCGGCTTCCTGCCACGAACCAGAAAACCGAGGAATGAAAACGTCACCGCAGTGCTGGCCAGAGTGAGATCGAAGAGGAACGCTGTACCGGTCAGCGAGTCCAGCTCCGATCCCTGGCTGAGTTCGACGCCTTTCAAGCCCCAGGCATGGAAGGGCGCATAAAAATTCTGCACAAACCAGAGCCTGAAATTGTTCGGGCAATTCGGATGGATCAGAAAGCCCGCCAGCAGCCCGGCCGAAGGAAACAGCAAGGCACGCCAGTCCCACTTTTCGCCGGCTATGACCAGCCCGATATTGAAGCAGACCACCTGAATCAGAATGAGCTGCGGCGCAGAGTAACCCAGCGCGTACACCACGCCCATCACCCCAAGCCATCGATAAGATCTGCGATGAAGGAGCCGCGCCAGAATGAGCAGAAAGATGAGCGAGAAAACATGCGGCCGCGTCATCGAAAGCCGAAAGATGAAATACGGCCCTGCGCAGAGCAGCAACGCAGTCCACGAAAACGGCCAGCGCGTCTCGAGCGCCCGCAGAAGCGCATAGAACAAGGCAAAGACACCCCCACCCATCAGACACGAAGCCAGCTTCGATCCCAGAATCAGATCGCCGAACGAAAAGGGAATCAGCAGCAGATGAAACAGAAATTCCTTATCGGAGAATTGGTCCTTGAACAGGCTGAACTGAGCCCAGGGAAATTCCTTGATGATGCCCTGCGTCCGGGTGATCTCCGCATATCGCATGTGGTAGTAACCGTCGTACCCCACCATATCGGGATCGGAGAATCCGATGAGACCCGTTGCGAAAACGCCCAGCAGGAATGAGCCGACGTATGGGGCAATAGTCACCCGACGAGGCTTTGCGTCTCCCTCTGTTTGAGCCGGCTTCCTGTCGGTCATTGTGCTCCCTCAAACACCCATGTACCGAAGCTCTCGGGCTCGTGAAAGCCCTGCTCAATGATCGACCATGAGCTGACTTCCCCATTGCCGGCGCGCCGGCTGCGGCAGAAGTTGCCATGCCATTTCTGACCTTCGGGCGGATTATCGAATCCGAGCACGTCGAAAGGAATCTTCAGCTCAATTGTCCATCGATCTTTGCTGATGACGGCAGCGTGATTGCTCTTCAGTTCATGCTCTTTCTTCTTCTGAAAGCTGTCGAAGTAGGCACCGGACGGATTCATGGCGACCTGCCAGTAGCGATGGACATTTGCCACCCTTGAGAAGAACACCTCCACCGTCTCATCCTCGAACAGTGAGAAGCTGTCGTGTGGGTGCTGCCTGCTCTTCGCCTTCGTGATCTCTGATTCCATACAGGTAATGCCGAGATAGAGGTAACGAACGTCATACATCAGGCGTGCCTTCGTTTGCTCTTTGGCCTCGAGTTTGATGCCCCGCCTGCGAAATGCCTGCGCGACACCCGCAGCTTTCCATGCAGGCTCATCCAGTTTGCCATCGATCATCGGGGCCTTCGTTCCAATTGGTATTCGGGGGATTTTGAGGATACGGGATTCACGTGCGAAAAGGATCTTCAGCGGCTTGCCTTTCTGAGGCTTCTGTTGGGGGGCGAGGGTGCGAAGCCCTTTCTGCAACACCATGAATTTCTTAAAGTCATCGTGTGTGAGATAGAAGAGCGACTTCTCGGGCGCCTGGACAAACCCCGCGCAGCGCAGGTTGTAGTGAAGCAGTTTCAGGCAGTCCCCAAACATCTCGATCCGTTTGCGCTGTGGTTCGGATTCCGCCGCGGCGCGGGCCTTTGCATAGAGTGTTTCGAACTCGGTGAATCGCGGCGCGTAATACTCGGTGACCAGCCTGTAAGAGACATCATAGTCCGGCTTTCGGAAACCGGGATGAGCACGCACGTAAGCGGCGATGATATCTTCAGAAATCGAATAGATTTTCTCGATGTAAGGTGCGCCCTTTCCGTAAGCACGGGTGAGGAATTCGTCATACAGCGAGTCCACATCCAGTCCGGGCTCCCACAGCAGGCGAGCGACCATGTAATTGTGCAGAGCGCCGACTCCCCATGCTGCGTGGCCGGTGTAATTCACAAAAAGAGGCACATATTTTTCATAGGCCGGAAAAGTGAGTTTCAAAATTTCACGGCCGGGTGGGACAGGCAGGCCATACCAGTCCCGCATCCAGGTTGAGTAATCTGTGACCGCAAGATTTCCAGTGAACTTCGACCATGCCGGGAAAAGTCTTCTGAACTCCGCTGCTCTATCAGGCTTGTAGAGTTTGAATCCGTAGTGGTCGAGAACCGCAACATCAAGCACCAGGTTTTTTTCTACCCGCGTGATTTCGTCCGGCGGGTAGGTGTAAGCGTTGTAGACCAGCCCTCCTACGATTCGATCCGGGTGTTTCTGCCCGACCAGTCTTGCGACTCC
>JASLXP010001314.1 GCA_030740295.1 Planctomycetota bacterium | reverse complement strand
ATATTAGACTGTTTTCTTTTTCCTCTTTCAGGAGACTTCGCCATGAAGCGTAGCACAGACACCTCTCGGATCAATCCCCGTGACTTTGACCTTTTCGTCGGAATGGATGTGGACAAACGTTCCATCTCCGTTGCGGTCTGGCACTGGGATTCCGTGGTTTATGAAAAGAAGTTCCCTTACGACGGCACCGCTATACTGACCGGGCTCCAGCGCAAGTTCCGTGACGCCAATATGGCTTTCACCTATGAGACCGGGCCAACCGGGTTCGGGCTCTACGATACAGCAGCTTCTGCCACTCACGCCGCCTCATCCAGCACCCGGCAACCAGCATCCAGCCCATGCCCGGATTGCGGCGGCCAGCTTATGTGGGCCGCCACCGAAATCCCGACAAAGAGCGGACGCATCCTCATTTATTCAGGTTTACCAGAATATCGGCGCGTTCACCGGACGCGATCAACGCTCTGGCGCAACCCTTTGTTCGGCATCCAGTCTGTTTTCCGACTCGCCGGTCTTTGAGACTGCTCGCTCTGGTCCGCCGGGCCAGTTCCGGAAGGAGTTATTCTCGAGACGAACGTCGCTGAAGTCATCGAGCCTGATCGCGTAGACCCCGGCAGCCATCTCCTCGGAAGGGATGAACTCGTTTCCGGCAACACGCACATCGGACACGTCCCGAAGGAAGATGGCGTGCACGGGACGCTCACCCAGGTCCGTCGAACGAGTCGCCACCGGGAAACGTGCGGTGGCATCCCATCTGTCGAAGTGGTTGCGCTCGATGCGGATCTTCGTGATTCCGTTCCAGTCGACTCCATAGCCAACGTCTTTCTCCTCACCGCGTGTCACCTCAATACGGCCATTCATGCGAGCGGCAATGACGCCGAAGGGATGGGCATTCTCCGCGTGCCAGCAATCCTCGAAGCGATTGCCGACGATCTCGATATTCCTTGGAATCGCTCCGCTCTTGTTGTCGGAATAGTTGTCCGAGTTTACAAGATAGATCGCGGCGTTCTGGGAGCGGGCAAATCGATTTGACACGATTGAACCACCTGCCCCGGAACAAAGGACGCCCCAGCGCCGGTTATCCGTGAAGGTGTTGCCCCGCAGGACAAATCCATTGCACTGGTTGCTCAGGTTGTAGATCCAAAGATCGTCGTTCCTGGCGGCCACGGGCAATGGCGGGTCAAGCGCAACGTCCTTCTCCCCCCACGGAAGCTCGCTCGACACGGAGGTGACATCGTGCCGGGAAACGAGAGTGCGTTTGCTCATGTCATAGACGGCAAGGCGGTCGCCGGGCAAGACAGAGAACCATGCTTCGTGTCCGCCGATGCGATAGGGGCGCTCGTGATCCTGCGAAGCGCCTTTGAAGAAGCCAACGTTGTTCTTGAGAACCACCGCGTCGTCACCGACGCCCTGGAATCGGCAGCCTTCGATCCAGGGACCATTGCGCTGATTGGTGGTGAAGATGCCGTCCGCAGTGGAAGCGAACAGATCGCCCCCCGTGGGACGTAATCTGACACCTACATAGCACGTTCGCTCGCTGAACTGGTCAGCGAAGACTGAGGCGGGCGAATGGTTGATCTCGATGTTCCGGTAGACCAGCGTGTGACATCGAGTGGCGTAGAATCCGCCACGACCATTGGTCCGGCCAAGGAGGGCCACTCGGTCGCCAACCACGAGGGCTCGCAGCAAAGGATCGTCTTCATGCGATCCATGAAGGCGGCCGTGGTCCATGACTGAGTGAAATCGCATGCGATAGCGCCTGTCCCCGATTCGGGTGGGGGACCTGGGCCATTTGAAGCTGATTGTCGTGGGACATCCGGGCTTCATACCCCACGACCCGTCCGGCTGCTCCCGCATGGCGATGGCCCACTGGAATTGGGCCGAGGCGAAGCGTGGTCCATCGGGAGCTGGATAGCCCTGATCGATCTTGACTTCGTAGATTCCTCGGCCTTCGTCGATGATTCGCGTGATAATCCCCTGGCTGATGTTTTTGGGATCGTACGTGAGCCGGAAGTTCTTCAGGATCGTGTTGCGCGCCTCAGAGATGAAGAGGAAGCGGGACCAGGAAGTGACCGTGAAGATGCATCCGCGCCCGTCGATCACGAGATTCACCGGCGCCCTGCCGCTCTTCGCTTTCTCGATTCTAAAGACGGTCTTTCCATCGGTCGCCCCCACCCGGTAGTTGGTGCCGCGAGCAAACTCCAACCGCACTGTATGGTTGCCGGAGGATAGAGCGATTGCCCGATCGAGCCATCTCTGGATGATCTCAGTCGATGCACCTGCTGGAACCTGTAGCACCTTGGTGTCTCCCACCGAGATAGTTTCAGGCGGCGAGAAGCCGTTGAGCAACTCACTTTGCGCCAAGACGAATACAGGCAGAACAGCGACCAACGTGAACGCGGACAGATGGCTCATTTTCATTCGCAATCGAGTGTCCATTGCTACTTCGCTGCCGAACGTCGATGCTAACAGTCTGGCACGGTCACTGCCCACCTACCTGTCAGCGAAAAACTATAAAGGAACGACGAACTCATTCTAACAACGGAATTGCCCGTTGAAGAGCTCTACATAACTTCGGTCCTCAGAGATTGGGAGGTCTCTCAGCTTCATGAAGGTATCATCGAGATTCCAGAACCTGGAAACTGGAAGACGAAGCGTCTGCCTTCACGGTGCCGGCGAATGCCAAATGGTCACCACTTACCAAAGGGGGCACGCGGGCCGTAGAATTGTCACCCAAGATCCTGGCGACGTGGCCGGGAGAGGACAAAGTTGGAAATCTCGGCTGAAGGATCGCAACACGATTGGAATCCTGGCAATGAAGTATCTCTTTCTCTCTGTAGCGTTCTGTCTTGCTCCATTGGAGTTGATGTCTCTCCGCAGTTCAGCCTACGCGGATCAGCCTGCGATACTTATTGAGGCTGAGAGTTTCGCGAGTCTTGGCGGCTGGGTCGTTGATCCGCAATTCATGGACATCATGGGGTCGCCCTACCTGTTGGCCCATGGCCTGGGCACGCCGGTGGAGGATGCCCAGACATCGGTCACCCTCCCCGCGGCGGGCACTTATCGCGTGTGGGTACGGACCAAGGACTGGGTCGCGCGCTGGAAAGCCCGCGGCACGCCGGGGCGATTTCAGTTGCTCATCAACGGCAAGTCATTGGCGACGACGTTCGGAACTGTTGGAGCGCGGTGGCACTGGCAAGACGGCGGCACGGTGAAGCTACAGGGACACAAGGTGCGTCTGACCTTGCATGATCTCACGGGGTTTGAAGGCAGATGCGATGCGGTCTTGCTGTCTCCCGTCTTTGACTTCAAACCGCCAAACGTTGATCCTCAGATGGCAGCCTTTCGCCGTAACTGCCTCGGGCATCCCGTAGAACCTGCGCCCGTGGGCGACTTTGATTTCGTGGTTACCGGCGGGGGGATCGCGGGCACTTGCGCCGCGCTATCGGCAGCGCGGTTGGGATTGAAGGTCGCGCTCGTGCAGGATCGTCCCGTGCTTGGCGGAAACAACAGTTCGGAAGTGCGCGTCTGGCTGCAGGGCGCTCGCAACAAGGAGCCCTGGCCACGCGTCGGCGACGTGGTGGCCGAGCTGGAACAGGACAAACGGGCCCATTACGGCCCGGCAAACAAAGCGGAACTCTATGAGGACGACAAGAAGCTGGCGATCGTCCGGGCCGAACCCAATATCCAGTTGTTTCTGGAGCATCGCGTCAACGGCGTGGTTGCCAGCGACGGGAAGATACAGGCAGTCATCGCGCAGAAGGTCCGCACGGGTCGACGTATTCGTATCAGTGGGCGCTGGTTCGCGGACTGCACCGGCGATGGCTGCGTGGGCGTCCTGGCCAAGGCCGACTTTGACATGCAACCCAAAGGACGCATGGGGCCGTGCAATCTCTGGAATGTGTGTGAGTGCAAGGACACCAACGCTCTGAACACCGCTTCAGCGCCAACGACGAAACCCGTCCCCTTTCCCCGTTGTCCATGGGCCTTGGACCTTTCGGACAAGCCGTTCCCAGGTCGCAGCAAGACAAGACCTAACCCGTTGAAGCTGGGCGGCTGGTATTGGGAGAGCGGATTCGACCGCGACCCGATCACAGAGATGGAGTACATTCGCGATTGGAACTTTCGCGCCATGTATGGCGCCTGGGACGCCTTGAAGAACGTGGACAAGGTCCTGTCCAACTACAAGCTGAACTGGGCGGCGTACATCCTGGGCAAACGTGAATCGCGCCGCCTGCTCGGCGATGTCATCCTCACACTGGACGACCTCAAGCGTGACCGGCAATTCCCGGATGGCTGCGCTCCCACCGGCTGGTCCAATGATCTGCATCTTCCGGACCCCAGGTACAACAAGGGCTTCGAAGGGGATGCTTTCATTTCCCGCGCGGCCTTCGGGAAGTTCCCGGCCCACGATCAGGGACGACCGTTTTGGATTCCCTACCGCTGTCTTTACTCGCGAAACATCGCGAACCTCTTCATGGCCGGACGTGACATCAGCGTCACCCACGATGCGCTTGGTGCCGTGCGCGTGATGCGTACCTGCGGCAACGAGGGGGAAATCATCGGCATGGCCGCCAGTCTGTGTAAGAAGCACAACACTACCCCGCGCGCGATCTACAACAAGCACCTCGATGAGCTCAACGAGATAATGCGGCGTGGCGTCGGCAAGAAACACGCGGACCAACAACCCTACATCAACCAGGGCCAGCGGCCGCACCGCAGACCCGTCAGCCTCGCCGCACCCGCCTGGCTCTCCAAGGCCGGCAGCAACCGGGCCCGTTCGGCGCGCATCAACACGCCCGGGGCACCGAACACCGGCATTCAAACCGCGATTCTCCTCAACGACGGCAATGGTAACGTGCAGGACAACAGCGCTCGCTGGGTCAACAGAGCGAAGCTGCCCCATGTCATTGAATTTCATTGGGAGAACCCCGTCGACCTTGGAGCAGCGCGGATCATCTCGGGTTATTACACCAACGGCAGCGTCATTGCCCCACTCGACGACTTCAGATTGCAGTGGCATGACGGCGAGGCGTGGAAAGACCTGCTCGCCCCCGTCAAAGCAAACACTCAGCCCGCGTGGGCAGCTCGTTTCCCAGGCGTCCGGACCCAGAAACTTCGCGTCTGGATCACCAAAACCAGAGGTGATATTTCACGCATCTGGGAAGTTGAGTTATACAAGCCACTCGCGAAGTGACCCTGGCGTGGAACAAGCGCCTCTCGCCAGTGAAGACCGCCATCCTGCCAGTGATCGGAGCGACTCATTAACGAACTCGATTTTTCAAAGGAACAATCTGGTATGAACATCATCGTCATCGTCCTCGATAGTTTTCGACAGGATCATGTGGGCTGCTACCACCATGGCCAACCTGCCTTTGAGCGCGTCGAGGCCTGCAAGACGCCGCACATCGATAAGTTTTCCGAAAGTTGCGTCATCTTCGAGAACGCTTATCCGGAAGCGTTGCCCACGATTCCGATTCGCATGCAGCTCATGACCGGCCAGCGCACCTTGCCTTATCGGGGGTGGGAGCCGCTGACCAAAACGGACCGGACGGTCGCGCAACTCCTGAAACCGGACGGATACATCAACGGCCTCATTTCCGATACTTACCATTACCGTGCGCCCGGCATGAATTATCATCGGGACTTTGCCTCTTACCGATGGGTGCGGGGACAGGAATACGATCCTTATTCATCCGCGCCGACACGCCGCAACATCGATGATTACGTCAACGAGCACTTCAACGTGCAATGGCGGAATCGTGTCAGCCAGTTCCTCAGCAATACGGATGACTTTCAATCCCCGGACGACTGGTTTCCTGCGCAGGTGGCAGATCTTTCCGTCGAGTGGCTGAGGTCCAATCGTGCCCATGAAAAAACATTCCTTTGGATCGATTCCTTCGATCCTCATGAGCCATGGGATCCGCCTGAAGGCTTCGATACGTACACCGACTCCGCATACACGGGCCCGCGGCTGATCATGCCGATGGGTGGCATGTATTCTGAATGGGCAACCGAAGATGAGGCGAGACACGTTCAGGGCCTCTATGCCGGGGAGGCCACCTTCGTCGATCACTGCCTTGGACGGCTTTTCGGCGCGCTGGAAGAGATGGGATGCTTCGAGGATTCGATGATCTGGCTGATGGCCGATCATGGTCACCCGCTCGGTGACCACGGCAAATTCTTGAAAGGCACAGATCGTCAGTACAACGAGCTCCTGAAGATTCCGTTCATGGTTCGGATGCCCAATGGCGAGGGCGCCCGGCGCTCGGACGCGATCGTGCAGTTTCATGATTGGCTGCCGACCGTTCTGGAATTACTGGGCCGCGGCAACGATGCCTCATCCATGCACGGGGACAGCTTCGCCGCCGTGATTCGAGGTGAGACTGACGAGCATCGCGAATCGATGATTACCGGCTTTCATGCAGGCCCGGACCGATGCATCCGTGACAAGACCTGGTCATACATTCAGCGTCCCGGGGACGAACCGGACGAGCTCTACAACCTCGTTGATGACCCCAGGGAGCGGGAAAATCTCATCGATGAACACCACGAAGTTGCACAGCGACTTGCCTCCGATTTCGGCGATTACTTCCGCAAGATTCGATCGCCGGTGATCAAGGGCATTCAAGGCATGTACGAGATGTCATCGGGAACAGTGAGCTGACAGATTCGTTCGTAAAAAGTCAAAGTCCCATTTTCTGCGTAGCTGCGGCGTCCCGCCGCAGAAGTTCGGCGGCGAGACGCCGCCGCTACGACAAGCTGGCAACAGGCTCGCACTGAGTAGACAGCCTTGGTCAACCGTCGCTGTCTTCGCCCTTTCGTTTGGCGAGATTACCCATCGCATCGTAGGTGGCATATTTGTAGAGCTCGCCGAGAGTGGGGTAATTGAAGCAGGTCCGGATGAAAAGCTCGCTGGATGATTCCGTCATCATCGCCATCAGGCCGATGTGGACCACCTCCGATGCAATCTCACCAATCACGTGAACGCCGATGAGTTTCATGTCATCAGCCCGGTAGAGCAGTTTCAGAAACCCGTCGAAATCGCCGATGATCATGCCGCGAGCATTGTTGGTGTAGGATGCCTTACCGATGACGTAATCGATGCCTTTTTCCTTCGCCGATTCCTCCGACTCTCCGGCCATGCTGACTTCAGGAATCGTATAGATTCCGTAGGGCAGAATGGGCGCGACCACTTTTTTGTACTCGAGGTCGAACGCGTGAACCATCGCCAGCCGAGCCTGTTCCATTGAGGTAGACGCCAGCGCGGGGAAACCGATGACGTCACCAGCCGCATAGATGTGAGGCACGTTCGTCTGGTAGCTGTCGTTGACATCCAGTTGTCCGCGACGGCCCATCTCAAGCCCGGCAGCATCCACATTCAGATTTTTGGTATTGCCGGATCGTCCCGATGCGACGAGGACCGCGTCCACCACGAGCTCTCGCCCGGATGTGAGCTTTAGTGTGACATCCGTATCGGTGGCCGCGCAGGATTCCACGGAATCCGGCATGATCATCTCGATTCCCATTTTCTGCATTCTTGCCTTCAGGGAGTTCGAAATCTCGTCATCCAGAAAACCCATCAGCTCTTCGCGCCCATCAATCAGGTGGGCCTCAACGTCCAGAGCCGAAAACAGACATGCGTATTCGCTGCCGATCACACCGGCCCCAACAACGGCAAGGGATCTCGGCATGATTTGAATCTGCAGAATCTCATCCGAATCGTAAACCAGTGGATGATCGAATTCGTAGATTTCGGGTCTGTGCGGGTACGAACCCGTCGCAACAAGAATGACTTCACCCCGGAGTAGTTCCTCGCCGCCTTCCTCGAGATTCACCCTCACCGTATGGTCATCTACAAATGAGCCCATGCCTCGAAAAACATCAATGCCATGACGTTCAACATTTAAGGTCACCCGTTCCCTTTCAGCCGTTACTACCTGCTCCTCTCGAAATAGAAAATCGCGAACAGTCGCTTCGCGACGCAATGACAGATCGACTCCGTACAGGCCCCGTGCCCGGAAGCCGGACAGCATGATTGAAGTTTCACGGAGAGTCTTGCTCGGCAGCGTGCCGGTGTTTGCTGCGGCCCCGCCAAAATGTGGCTCTTTTTCAACAAGAGCCACCTTTTTCCCAAAATAGGCCACTTGGGCCGCCCCCTTCTCACCGGCTGGTCCTGAGCCAATCACTACCAGATCGTAGTCCTTAATACTCATCTTTTTCTCCTGTTCTTGCAGGCCAGACAGTGCGCCTTCAACCGTCCGATTTCCAGAAATATGTGAATTCGCCGCCTGTAGCCAATCGCTTATTGGCTCTCAGCAATAGTTGAGGTAACCGGCTTTTCGTGATCGGGGTCGCCAACGGGCAAGACCTCCGGTGACTGTTGGATCAGAAGACTGACCAACTCATCGAA
Organism: Planctomycetota bacterium; assembly: GCA_030740295.1. Next base: position 4,051 of record JASLXP010001314.1, on the reverse strand, counting down.
GGTCTCATCTTTGAACAATGTCTCCCTCGAATTCTCAGCCTTGCCCAGGAGCTCTTCAGCAAAGTACAGGTCAGCCGGCGTTTTCTCGGAATCGGGATGGCGGCCAAGTTCATTCGTTTTAGTCAAGACCGTGTGCGGCGTCAGCATGTCGAGCGGCAGCGCTGGTGTGAACCGCCTCTCAGGCATCGCCGTCTCCGCAAGAACTCCAGCTTGGCAGAGATCGTAAGTTACATCGCGAAGCAGTCGAGAGGATGCTCCGGTCTCTGTCACAAGAGTGTCGATATCAGGGCCAATTTTTTTGCATCTGAAATATTTTCCAACGAGTAGCATGACCCGAATGTACATGAGCTGCTTGAAGCGCATGCTGATGCCCTGAGCCTGGCGTTCCAGCATATAAGTGTGCGTGTTCTGGACAGCAAAAGAAATTTCTGCACCCAGCAGAAAGACAATCCAACTCAGATATAACCACAGCAAGAACAGCGGAACGGCTGCCATGCCTGAATAGACCGTCGCATACACTCCGGCATCGGAAGTCAACATTCGTTGAACGTAATGAACATATACTTCTTTGGATGTTTCCCACATCACGCCCGCCGCTAGCCCGCCAAGCAGAGCCGGCTTGAGATTCACGTCCGTATTCGGCATGAACTTGTACACAAAGGCCAGAAACCCCGTGGTAATTATGTAGGGAGTAAGAAACTTAATCGCTGAAGCGACGAAGCTGATATCCAGAAATCGTTTCACCGCGGGTATGGCCGCGACACCAGCAGTCAGACTGAGCGACGATGCCAGAATGATCGTACCGAGTGTCACTATTCCCCATCCAATCAGCACCCGCTGCGAGATCGGGCGCTTGCGTCTTACGCCCCATGCTTCGTTGAGGGCTGATTCTACTTGGGTGAGCATCGACACCACGGTCAGCACGAGTACAAATGCGCCCACCGCTCCGATAGAGAGGTTGTGGTAGTTTTCTATAAACCCATTTATCTGATTAATCACCTCCCCCGATGTTCCATCGGATCCTGGGGCGAGTTTCTGAATGAGAACAGTCTGTAATTTGGTGATGTATTCCTGGGTCCGTCCTTTAAAAGCTCCGGCCATCGCAAAGCCAAGTGCCAAGATCGGAATAAGCGAAAACACGGAGGCATAGGTAAGCGCGGCAGCTCGCAGATTGCATTTGTTTTCCACAAATCCTCTGAAAGAGACCGATACCAGCCTGACAAAGATGATCAGGAACTTCAGAGGAAGCTTATGCCCCCGCTCATCGACTTCCCAAATCCCATCCAGGACAAATTTTCTGCCCTGTCTAAGGAGAGAAACCAGACGAGCCACCGGACCTTCATTTTCCTCATCTGAAGGCCCGTTTTCACTCTTCGTCTGTTCCTCAGGCTCTGCTGAATTCATTGTACCTACTCGTAAAAAGACAAGTTCGGGGATTATAGGCGTGCCGCGTTCCCCGGCAATGCTGCTGAACTTACCCCAGAAACAACAGAAGCCAAACTTCATGCAAAACTTGACAGTTTACTGAGCAGACTAAACGGCCGCCTCGTCGGCCCCCGGTTCTTTTGATCGGGCCAAATCAGAGGTATAGTTGAACTGAGCAAGGAGAGTTGGTGAACGACGTTCAGCCGACCTCTTCCCGTACACCGCAATCCGGAGTTGCCAAGGACCAAACTCGGCTGGGCTTTAAGTCTTTCATACAGGAGGGGCATTATGTCTTTATGGAAGCCAGTAGCCTCACACAACCCACAGGCTCGCGAAGAGCGGCAGGTCGCAATGCTGCGCCGTTTTCTCTCCGAGCAGATCATTCCGTTCCACCCCTTCTACAGGGGGCTCTACAAAGAGCACGGGTTCAAGCCGCAGCATCTCAAGACTTTTGAAGATCTGAAGAATGTGCCTCTCACTACAAAGGCAGACTTTCTTCCCACAGATGCCAATCCGCAGGGCTATCGTTCCTTCATATTGCAGCCGACCCCCGAGCTGATTCGGGAACACTGGCCAAAAACCAGGCTGGCTGCACTGCTCGCAAAGAAAGTCATCTTCGGCAGCGAGGCGGTCAAGGAAGACCTCCAACTCGAATACAAGCCAGTGCTGATGACAGCCACAACCGGGCGTTCAGCGGAGCCGGTCTCTTTTCTTTACACAAAGCACGACATAGATCGTTTGGAGGAGGCGGGTGAAAGACTGCTCGACATTTTCAATATCACCAGCGACGACCGTGTGGTGAATATGTTCCCGTATGCGCCTCATCTTGCATTCTGGCAGACGGCACTGGCGGGGCTTTCAAGAGGCGTGCTTGTCTTGTCTACTGGTGGTGGAAAAGTAATGGGAACCGCCGGGAACATTCGCGCCATAGATCGGATGAAGCCATCGCTGATTATCGGTATGCCTGGTTACACCTATCACCTGCTGCGCGTTGCGGCGAATGAAGAACATGATTTCAGTTCGGTGACCAAAGTTGTATTAGGTGCAGAAAAGGTCACGCAGGGGATGAAAGACAAGATGACTGCTCTCCTTGAACAGATGGGCTCAAAAAAACCTCTGATTTTCGGCACCTATGGATTCACCGAAGCCAGAATGGCCTGGGGAGAATGCCCTGCCGCGCCCGGAATCAGCAGCGGCTACCACACTTATCCCGACATGGAAATATTTGAAGTCATCGATCCCGATACTGGCGAACATGTTGGCGAGGGTGAAGACGGTGAACTGGTTTACACCACACTGAATGCCCGTGGCAGCTGTGTGGTCCGCTACAGGACAGGTGACCTTGCACGTGGTGGAATCGTGACGAATCAGTGTCCCTACTGCGGACGCAACGTGCCCCGAATTTCGAGCGACATCACACGTGTTTCTAATGTCAAGGAATTGAAAGCCACAAAGATCAAGGGCACGCTGGTTAACCTGAACAGCATCGGTGAAGTGCTCTCAAGCAACAAAGTCGTCGATGAATGGCAAGTTGAAATCGGCAAACGAAACAACGACCCATTCGAACTCGACGAATTAGTGCTTAACATCAGCCTTCAACAAGGCGCCGAACGTGAGCCCGCTACCGACCGTCTCAAGGAGGAACTGCGTCTTGCAACCGAGCTCACTCCGAGCCGTATCAATGTTCTTTCTTTGAACGACATGCTCACTAAACTGGGCATGGAGACAGAGTTGAAAGAACGCCGCATTGTAGACAAGCGTCCTAACAACTGAGGGTGAAATGGAACCGCTGAAAGATATTGCCATAGTCGGTGGATGCCGAACTCCTTTCATCAAGGCCGGAACAGTCTTCAAGGATCTCGAGGCCGATGAACTGGGCCGGCTCGCCTCTTCGGAGCTTTTCTACAGACTCGAGATCGATCCCTCGATGGTTGACGAAACGGTTTTCGGCAATGTCGGCAATCCCATGGATGCTATGAATATCGCCAGGGTGATAGCACTCCGTTCTGGTGTGCCCCGCAGCCGTCCGGCCCATACGGTTCATCGGAACTGTGCATCCGGCTTTGAAGCAATTACTACCGCGGCCGAGAAGATCCTGACCGGCCAGGCGGAAACCGTTCTTGCCGGCGGCACTGAATCGATGTCGAACATGCCCCTCGTTTTCGGGCGCGAATTTGCAGACATTGCCGCGGGAATTCAGAAGGCGAAAACGACCACTGGAAAACTCTCCACCGCCCTCAAGCTCCGCCCGCGCCATTTTAAACCGATACCGGCCTTACGGCGCGGTCTGACTGATCCATTCTCCGGAATGCTGATGGGACAGACGGCAGAGCTGCTGGCCAATGAGTGGGACATATCTCGCGAAGCACAGGATGGGTCCGCACACCAAAGTCACATGAAGGCCATTGACGCTCAGAGAAATGAACGTCTTCGTGATGAGATCGTGCCAGTGTACGTGCCACCGCAATACTCTGACACTATGTCGTATGACAATGGCGTCCGTGAAGATTCTTCGATGGAGAAGCTGGCAAAGCTCCGTCCATTCTTTGATAAGAAAAGCGGCACAGTCACGCCCGGAAATTCATCGCAAGTTACAGATGGTGCGGCCGCGGTTTTAGTGATGTCT
>JASLXP010001313.1 GCA_030740295.1 Planctomycetota bacterium | reverse complement strand
CAGGCATCAGGCTCATCTTCTTGACGACTGAAATCAGATGGCCTTTCTTAATGCCTTCTCTCTGCCAGTCGCCGACGTCCATATCCATCCACTCGTTGTAAGTAATATCGCCGGCCATGAACATTTCGAATCGCTGTTCATTCAGCTCTTCCGGAACTCCGGCGCTGCGGTGGATCTGCTGCCAGATGTTGATCGTGCCATCGCCGTCATCGAGCAGTGTGCCGTCCACATCAAAACAGATCAGTTTAATGGACAAAGCTACCTCCCCATCCGGACCTGGGCCCTGCGAATGACTTTGCCATTCTTTTCGTAACCATGTTTGAGCACATCGATCACTTTCCCTCTCATGTTTTCATTTGCCACGAATTCAACAGCCTCATGACTGGCAGAATCATAGGTCTTCGCCTGGGCCTCGATCTGTTTTACGCCTTCATCCTCGAGCAGGGCAACCAGGGCCTGGTGAGCGCTCGCTGCGTTGTGCAGCATGATGGCCGCGTCGTCTGCGTTATCGGATGCGCCCTCACCGAGAACCGTAGCCGCGATGCGTTCACGTAAGGTCGGCTCCGCTTCGAGCGAGAGCAGTCGCTCGCCACTGTGCACGCACTCGCCCAGCAGATCGATGATGGCTATCAATCTCTTAATCGTTTCTTCTGACATTTGTCAGAGCTGTTCCAGACGGACGCCCTTAGAGGCCCGCCAGGCCTCGCCCGCTGGCAATTCGATCCAGCCGCATTGGATTCCACGGGCCTCTAGATTAACAGCATCGGTGGGGCATGTGTATGGCTCGAACGCGATCATTGGCCTGTCCATGGGCGCGTAAACAACCCATTCACGGAAGGCTGAATCAGCCCAGATGCGGATCTGGAGGCCGGCATTTCGATCACGCAACACACAAGAGGTCTGGCCGCCCTCGGAAATCAGGTCGGTAAAGACATCATCGTAGGAGTCCTGGCCCAGTGGACGGAAATCGCGGCAGTCAAACTTGCCGGAGACGTTGAGTCGCTCGCCTGTCGGAATGCACTCGATCAGTTCCCAGATTTGATTCGCCGGCACTTTGATTTCGAGTTCGTCCCGCGTACTGCCAGGTAATATTGGCACGGGGAAATAAGGATGAGATCCAAAACCAAACGGCAGTGGACCGTCACCGGTATTTTCAACGACAGTGTCCACCAGCAATTCACCGTTCTTCAATGAGTAGGTGAGACTGAATCGAAACGGAAACGGATACTGCTGCTCGTTGAAGGTGCCCGGAAAATCTTCCGGCAGGACTGTGCCGGTGACGTATGCGCCTTTCTCTTCAGTGGCCCCGGAATCCACGCGCTGCCATTCTTTGTCGAGCACCAGGCCGTGGATGTGATTACCGGCTTTAAAATATTCGGTGACGGTGAAGTCTTTGCCTCCGAAGGAATACTTCCCATCCTTCACACGATTCGGAAAAGGAAAGAGCAGCGGAAAACCATAACCGGTACCCCCTTCCTTGAGTGCTTCGCCGGAATCCGTGGAGTAAAGGATCGGGACGGTTGTTCCGTCAATCACCTTCTCGAATCGGAAGCAGTTGAAGCCAGCAGCGGCCGCGACTTCCGCTACGGCGTCGTTGGCCGGGTCGTGCAGGACGACCGTGGAGACGTCGTCCACCCGGCCGGGTTCTACGAATGGTTCGGACATGTTTCCTTTGCCGTTTGAAATGTGCCAGGGGTACAGCTCATGGTGAGCCAGTAAGATTTGGTTTCATCTTCCAGAGCAATCTCAGTTCGATCAACTGTTTCAAAGCCACATTTCTCGTAACACCGAATCGCGCCCTGATTAAACTCGAAAACATTGATGTAGAGGACAAACGCGCGAAGGTCATTGAAGAGAAACTCAAGCAAACAGAGCAGCGATTCCGTTCCGTATCCTCTGCCCCGAACTGCACTCTTGCCGATCAGGATATTCAGCCCCAGGGCTCGGCGGCGAATGTTTTCAACATGCAGCTCAATGTCGCCGATGTAGTTCCCCGTTTCGTTTTCTATGGCAAGAACGACGGTGTATGGATTGTCCATCAAGCACTCAAACCAGGCGTGCATATCGAGATCCTCCGGCTCGGGAACGCGGGCGGTGATGAGATGAAACGTCTCTTTATCTGACAGCCATTCTGTACGAGTGGGGATGTCCTCCGCGGAGAATTGCCTGAGCCTGACACGCGGGCCTTGAAGAGTTGGAACAGACTGGGCCAAGTTTTCCAGCGAGTTCATGCCTGTAAGATGAGGTGGCTTTTTCGGAGGGAAACTCGGAATGATAGATAGCATCTCATGACTCACCACGCGCAACTGACAAGATGCCTGAACTGCCTGAAGTCGAAATCGTGGCCATCAATCTTCGAGAGTGGCTGCAGGGCTCGACCGTCTCAAAGCTGGAAATCATCGACGAGAAGATTCTGCAAAACTTGACCGCGCGGACCTGGAAGAAACATGTCCAGGGCCGGCGGTGCACAGCGGTTACCCGACGAGCGAAATATCTCCTGTGCCATTTCGAGGGAGGCAGGACGTTGGTGGGCCATCTGGGGATGACTGGCAAGATTGTCAAACTGGCCCCGGATGAGGGTAATCGGCACTCAAGGTTCTTAGTGCATCTCGACAATGGCCAAATCCTTTCATTCAAAGACCCGCGCCGCTTTGGCAAAGCCTGGCTGCTCGATGATGCCGGACTTGAATCGCTGCCGGAACTTGCATCGCTCGGCCCGGACCCACTGGTGGATGGTCTGGCTCTGCATTATCTGTCGGACAGATTTGGCAAGACGTCACGTGCTATCAAGGTGGTGTTGATGGAGCAATCCATCATCGGCGGCATTGGAAACATTCTCGCTAACGAGATCTTATTCCGCTGCGGCATTCATCCGTCACGGCCGGCCAGCAGATTGAATGACAGGGATATTCGAAGCATTCGCAAACATACCGTCGCCATCTGCAAAGACACGATTCGCCGTGAGACATCAGCCGAAGTGAAATATTTTGGTGAAGTCGGAGCAGTGAATCACTTCCAGGTTTATCTGCGCGAAGGCGAGCCATGTCCCAAATGTGGTGAGGCGATCGAGCGGACGAACATGGGACAGCGAGGTACATTCTTTTGCCCCAGGTGTCAGAGAAACTGATAGCTGAATGTAAGGCGGAAAGACGAATAGGTACAGGCGAATAAAAAGGTTACGGCCATCTCTCCAATTGACTTCCAGGAACACCGCTTGATAATCCTCCCTTTCCTGGCCAAAAGTGCCGTATTCAGCCGTTTCAGAGGGTTTCATGTCCACAAACACAGAAGTGGCATACGCGTCGGAAGAGTATCAGAAACAGTTAAATCGCCATCTTCGTAATCTGGATCCGGCGGTCCAGTCCATCATTGATTTCGAGGCGGAGAGGCAGCGCGAGAAGCTGATCCTTATCGCATCAGAGAGCCTGTGCCCTGCCTCGATTCGAGAGGCCATGAGCTCGGAATTCACCAATCTGTACGCCGAGGGCTATCCCAGCGTTCGAACGGCGCGGTCGAATGAGGATGAGCTCACGGATTTCGCAGACCAGCTTTCTGATTACCGGCGCAACTCCAATCGCCGCTTCTACAAAGGCTGCGAGTATGCCGACCTCATTGAGTCCCTTGCCATGCGGCGTGCGGCTGAAATCTTCGCGAATGAGAATGCTTCGGTTGACCAGATCTATGTCAACGTCCAGCCACTTTCCGGCGCGGCTGCCAACAACGCTGTATATGAAGCCTTCGTAACGCCGGGCGATACGGTCATGGGTATGGATCTGGCACATGGCGGACACCTGACGCATGGGAGCCCGGTCAATCGGTCCGGCAAACACTTTAATATTGTTTCGTACGGGATTCATCAGGACACCGGCCGGATCAGTTATGAAGAGATCCGGGATCTGGCTATAGAGCACAAGCCCCGGATGGTGATAGCGGGTTACAGCGCGTACCCGTGGCACGTAGACTGGCGGGAATTTCGATCCATTGCAGATGAAGTGGGCGCGATCCTGCTGGCGGATATGTCCCACTACGCCGGGCTGATCGTTGGTGGCGTTTATCCGAATCCGGTCGGCATCGCGGATGTCACCACGCTTACCACCCACAAGACTCTGTGCGGCCCGCGAGGCGCGATCATCCTGACGACCAAAGCTTCTGATGCGAAGAAGATTGATTTTGCTGTTTTTCCGGGCGAACAGGGAGGGCCGCACATCAACAACATCGCCGGCAGGGCAGTGTCGTTCAAGATTGCCGGCACGCCTGAATTTCGAAACCTTGCCGAACGCATCGTTGCGAATGCAAAAGCATTGGTCACCGCGTTTGAATCGCGTGGCATCGAGGTGGCGTACGGCGGAACGGAGACGCACCTGCTGCTCTGCGATCTTCGGAGCTTCAATCCGGAAGAGAAAGCCCCGCTTCGTGGTGAGATGGCTTCTCAGGTTCTTGATCTGTGCGGCATCACCCTCAACAAAAACACTATCGCCGGTGACAAAAGTGCGTTCGAGCCAAACGGCGTTCGCATCGGCACTACCTGGATTACCCAGCGCGGCCTGAACGAGGGTGACATGGACACGCTGGCCGGCGTCATCCACAAGGTTCTTACCCATACCAGACGTTACACATTGAGCGGCGAAAAGGGCCTGCTGAGCTATCGGGTCAAAGTGCCATTTGAAATCATCGAAGAAGCGCAGCAAACAGTCACCACCCTCATCAACAAGGCCGAGCCCGGCCGCGAGCGACAGCTCTTTGGCTACCCTCATTACCAGCCTTCCCCACACGGACCCGAGGAGGTCTCGGTCGATTCGGAGCTGCCTTCCGTCGCCGAGGTAGCGGCAGATGCCACCGCCCTGGTCGGGCCGAAGCGTGAGTCTGATTCCGATGAAGGCTTCGCTGTCAGGCCCTGGCTGCCGGGCGGAGGTATCCTCGACATCGCAGGAGCAAAGGCCAAAGGATTTCTGCAATGTGCGTCCACGAATAACATAGCCGCGCTCAAACCGGGCCAGAGCTGTCCAACGAACTTTCTCTCCGCGACCAGCTCTGTGCTGGGGACGGCGCGTGTGCATTTTCGCGGCAACAATCGTTACGTGGTCCACGTCGCTCCCGGTCAGACCGATCGTGTGCAACGCTGGCTCAGCCTGCTTTCCGACGGGCTTGTGGAATTCGACACTGATGACCCGGCCCGGACCCTCGATGGACCGGTGATCATTCGAAAACTGGCAAGCGCCGCGGTCACACTGATTGGCAAAAACGCGGACGACGTCGTTCAGAACCTCAATGCAGAAATCAGTGGCCTTGTACTCAACACCAACGACGCATTCGCCATGAGCGGCGTTCCGTTCATTGCAGCCAAATCGTGCGCCGGAGATCTGGGAACACGTTACGACCTTCTCGTGCCTTCATCGGATGCTGGAAAGATCTGGAGTCGTGCGGCGGAAGCCGGCGCGGTTCCGGCAGCCCCTGCCACCGGTGCCGAGGAGCTTTCAATCTCTCCGGACGACGCAGCTCTGGTGGCGGAAACTAAGCCTTACTTCATCGGCCGGACCAGGACTGCCAACGGTGGGCACGGTCGCCAGGCATTCACCTGGGAGGATGAGGAAGGCGAACCCCGGAAAACCTGTCTTTACGATGTTCATGCCGCCCTCACTTCGGCCAATCGTCTGATCCCGTTCGGAGGATGGGCCATGCCGGTCTGCTACAACGCAACATCGATAGCCGAAGAGCATGCTGCCGTGCGGAATTCGGCAGGATTGTTCGATGTCACCCACATGGGCGTGCTCGAGTTCAGCGGCCCGAATTCGGAGCGTTTCCTTGACCTCGTTACGACCAACGAAGTCTCCGATCTCAGTATCGGCCGCGTCCATTACTCGTTCCTGCTCGATCATAATGGCAGGCCCATCGACGACATCACCATCTATCGCCGAGGACCGGATAGATTCATGATGATCGTCAACGCAGGCAACGCGGAAAAGGCTGAAGCGTGGCTCCGCGGCCTGAACGAAGGCAAGTGGATGATCGATGCCGATGCGCCTTCTCTTGGTCTGGACGCCTCGGCAAATATCCGGAATCTCAAGAGCCCCGAGGCCGGCGATGACCAGCGTGTTGATCTGGCGCTCCAGGGCCCGAATTCGAGGGACATTCTCGAACAGCTTCTGGAAAGCCAGGATTCAAAGGCCAGCCTGAAATCGCTCAAACGATTCGGTTTCATCGAGACAGAACTCTGTGGAACGGACGCTATCGTTGCGACCACCGGCTACACCGGCGAGAACATCGGATACGAGATCTACGCACATCCGGACAAGGCGGTCGAAATCTGGAACGCCATCGTGGAAGCCGGCGCCACCCCGGCTGGACTCGGCTCGCGTGACTCTACCCGCATCGAGGCAGGCTATCCGCTCTACGGTCATGAGCTTGCCGGCCCGGAAGACGTCAGCCCGGTCGAGGCTGGGTATTCCTTCTTCGTCAAACTTCAGAAACCGTTCTTCATAGGCCGCGCAGCAATGGTCGAGCATCGGTCCAGCCGAAACCGTGAGGTCGTCCGTTTTGAAATCATCGCCGATCGGGCAAGAGCCGTGCGTGCCGAAGATGAAGTCGTGGACGGAGAAGGCGCGGTCATCGGCGCCGTCACCAGTTGCACAAGAATCGAAGGCAAACAGATTGGGCTGGCACTCGTTCCCCGCAAAATGCGGAAGGCCGGAACGGAATTCAACATCCGTCCCAAGCCGCGCACCAAGCGTGAAGAGGGCCGACAGGTCGATGCCATCGCGGCCTGTGTGATTTCACGTTTCTTAAAGAAAAAGTAACCCCAGAGGGTAACCCGCGCATGCCGAAGCTCCGGTCTGCTGTCGAGAGACCACGCTTCCTGGATTACGCCTCCTTCTTTGCATCCTCGATCCGCCGTCGCAGCGTCTTGACCAGCCCCTCGTAACCGGATTTCTTCATGATGTCCGCGAATTGGCTGCGATAGTTTTTTACCATGCTGACCCCCTCAATCTTCAGGTCGTAAACCTTCCAACGGTTGTCGCTGGTCTTGAGCCGAAACTCGACCGGGTGGGACACTCCTTTCTGCGTGACAACCTCGCATTCGACCATAGCGTATTTTCCCTTCAGCAACCGTTCTTTCCTGTAAAGAACCTCTTTGAGATCGGAATAGTGGATCTCCAGCTTCTCGAGGTAGGAAACCTCGAGAAATTCCACGAAGAGTTTGACGAATTCATCCTGTTGGCCCGCTTTCAAAGTTGACCAGTTCCGGGCAAGGCTGCGGCGGACGATGTCTTTCCAGTCAAAGGTGGTGTCCGCGATTTCACGGATGGCTCTGCGCCGCTCGAACTTTTTAGCGTCCCCCTTCATCGCGGGATCTTCGAGCAGCTTTCTCAGGTCTGCTGTGGTCTTCTTGATCTGATCGGTCGCGTCTCCGGCGAAGGCTGTCGAGACGAGGAGCAGAGGCAGAGC
>JASLXP010001312.1 GCA_030740295.1 Planctomycetota bacterium | reverse complement strand
GGGCCGGACGTGTCGGACATGACCAACATGGATCGCATCTGGCGAATCAGCAATGCCGCACACTCGACCGCAACCGTGGACGGTGAAGACCACGTTCCCATCCGCTCGATCTATCGATTCGATCGGGTCGTCACGCCCACGGTCGAAGAATGGCGGAGCGAAGCGAATTATGCCTACTTCAGCGGATCGCATGAATCCTATGAGCGTCTTGAAAAGAAGGTGCCCGGCAGCCGCCGGAAACTCTTCTACCTGCGCGGTGATTACTGGATACTCGTCGATCGCTTCACTGCTGCATCCGAAGATGATCCTCATAGATATCAGCAGCACTTCCAGGTCGGCGTTCCGGTCAAGCTCACCGGTGAAGGTGGCGCGGTCACAGAAGGGGACGGGGGCAACCTGCTCTTCCTCCCCGTTGAAGGAGCCTGCGGGGAACCAACTCTAGAACCGTGCCCTCAGCCCTTGGAAGGCTACCCCAGCCCAGACCAGTTGTGTTTCACGAACCACGCACAGGGCAGCTTCCTCTTCGTGACGCTGCTTGTGCCTTTCCTCGACGCCGATATCCCAGATGTAAGAGCCAGTTTGGTCGACGTGTTGGCCGATGATCGTGCGCTGTCATCGTGGGAAGCCACGGGTCTGAAAATTGACATCAACGGCAGGCAGGATGTTTACGTGGATCAGCACATGCACTGGAATCTGCCCTGGGAATGCCAGGGATTCACCGGAGTGGAGCGACTCTTCCATTCATCTCTGTAGCCGGGAGAAGATTCTGGAAGGCAAAAAAATGAAAGGCAAAAAAATGAAGAAAGAGAGAAGAATATGGAAGGCAAAAAAATGAAGAAAGAGAGAAGAATATGGAAGGCAAAAAAATGAAGAAGGAGAGAAGATGGCAGAATCTTTTCAAGCCGGATCCAGTTTGCATTCCCTGTGGGCAGAGATGCCCGCCCCTGAACCAAAGTTGCTCACATGAGATACCCTCTCGCCTGCGCGGATTTCACCTTTCCGCTCCTTACTCATGACGCCTCTCTGTCATTGATATCATCGATGGAATTTGATGGCGTGGACATTGGCCTCTTCGAAGGGCGTTCCCACCTCTGGCCGTCCCGGGAATTTGAAAACCTGAGCGAGTCCGCGAAGGCGTTAAAGGCAAAGACCGATGATCGCGGACTGAATGTGGGCGATGTCTTTCTGCAGATGGATGAGGACTTTGTTCCATACGCGATCAATCAACCGAATGCCGATCGGCGCAGGAAAGCAAGGGATTGTTTTGAGCGCACGCTCGATTACGCAGCCGCGGTTGCGAGCCCGCATCTCACCTGCCTGCCGGGCGTTTATTTTGATACGGAACCGGAGGACGACTCCTGGCAGCGTTGCCTCGACGAGCTCGCCTGGCGCGTGGAGATAGCAGCAGCGCATAAGCTCATCTTCTCCGTTGAAGCACACGTCGGCTCGATCGCCCCGAATCCGAAAGCTGCGCTGGAACTGGTGGGAAGCGTTCCCGGGCTGACTCTCACCCTCGATTACACGCACTTCACCCGCCAGGGCATGCCGGATGCCGATATCGAGCCGCTGGTGGCGCACGCCAGCCACTTCCATGTCCGTGGAGCGAAAACGAATCGGCTTCAGGCGTCGTTCAAAGAGAACACCATCGATTATCTCGGAGTCCTCCAGGCTATGGAAAAGACCGGTTACGGTGGCTACCTCGGCGTCGAATACGTATGGATCGATTGGGAGCACTGCAATGAAGTCGACAACGTTTCAGAGACCATTCTGTATCGCGACTTCCTGAAAGAGAACATGTGACGAGTTACTGACCCCAAACACTCAAGGACCCGGCTATGAAACTTCTTAAAGATTCCGATACGTCCCTCGAACCACTCGAAGGCAAGACCGTTGCTATTCTCGGATACGGGAATCAGGGCCGCGCTCAGGCGCTTAATCTACGCGATAGCGGCGTCAGCGTTATCGTCGGAAACCGTGACGACGATTACCGCACGCAGGCAATCGAGGACGGATTTGAAAAGCTGGAGATTGGCGAAGCTGCCCGGCAGGCTGACGTGTTGCTCATCCTCACAACCGATGAATCCCAGCCGTCAATCTGGGGCGAACAGATCGCGCCAGAAGTCGAATCAGGAAACACTTTGTGTTGGGCAAGCGGATACAACGTTGGCTACGAACTGATCAAGCCGTCGGCGGACGTGGATGTGGTGATGGTCGCGCCACGGATGACCGGGAATATGGTCCGTGAGTTGTTCGAACGGGGCAAAGGTGCAATGGCTCAATACGCAGTTCATCAGGATGCGTCAGGCCATGCGGAACAGACAGCCCTCGCGCTCTGCAAAGGCATAGGTCTGACCCGCGGCGGGGTCTTCGTGTCTTCGTTCCGTGAAGAAGCCGAGCTGGATCTCTTCGCTGAACAGGTGGTCTGGGCGGGGCTGACCAGTTGGCTGCTGCAATGCTTCGAGGTCGGAGTCGACATGGGTTTCAACCCTGAGCTGATGATCATGGAACTCTACGCGTCCGGTGAGGCATCCGAGATTCTTGGCCTGATGGCTCGCAACGGATTCTTCAAACAGATGCTGCATCACTCGACCACCAGCCAGTATGGTACGCTCTCTCGCGGCCCACGATTTGTCAGCGAAGAGTTCAGAGCGAAAGCCAAGGAGATTCTCACGCGAGACATCAAGGGCGGTGATTTCGTCAAAGAATGGAGCGACGAGCAGGCAGGCGGCTCGCAGCGTCTCAAAGAACTCATGGCCAAAGCGCTTGAACACCCGATGAGCAAGGCAGAGCACTCAATCATTCCTCTGATACAGGCAGCGCAGGCGACGGAAGAATGAGCGTCGCCTCGTAACGCTGCTCTCAAGAGCGGCGATTCTCTGGAGTGCGCCGACTGGTCGGCGCTTGGGATCGTTTGCCGTGAATCGCAGAAATCCAGGCCTGAATTTCATTTGCCCAGGAATCTCGAACTGATTCGGGCCGGGCACTCTTCAGAAGTTACCGCCACCTCTCCTGCTTCCAGGGAGAGGGAGACTTCGGGTTCAGTCTCACCCTTGAACGGGAAGAGGAGCGTTGTGGAGAAAAAGGGCAGAGCCGCATTTGTGGAAAGCGACAGACAAGGCGCGGGCTCGATGAGGCCGTAGCGGCTCGAGTACCATCCACCACGGGGATTCTCCTCTCCTTCATCGATCCGAATGTTCTGGAAGCCCTCCCTGCTGAGCGACCAGAGCAGCAGGTTGGAATCCTCGAAGCAGGTCCGGGCCTTGCTTCCGGTTACCTCCAACTCGCACGGTGCAAACTGAAAGCGCAGGTCGACTTCGTGCTCGCCTTCGCCTTCGACACTATCGAAGACAACCCAGAAGCGATTTCTGACGAAAACGATTTCGCGGCGATGGACGAATTCAATTGCGTTGTGTTTACCGTAACCAAGGTCATAGAACGCGGAGGCTCGGATTTCGTCCTCGCCCACTTCCCATTCCATGGGGCACGGCTCCCTGGGAATCCAAGTGTCCGGCCGGCCACGACTGTGTTGGCCGTCGCCGTTAATGAGGATGGTCGAATGTGCCCGGGTACTGCGGAGGTAGTTGTAGTAAGACGCTGCGGAACGGTCGTAGAGATGCCTGCCGGGATCGACCAGAAAGCTGCGGCCGTAAGCGAAAAGCCAGAAGCCCAGTTTGTCTTCATGCTGATGCCCGCGGCCGTAAGGGCCACCGTCGAAGGCGAGATAGAGATCCCCTTCCTCTGGACGCTGGCGGAGGAAAGCGACCCCGGCGTACGGGAACAGTTCAGGTCCACGTGCCGGCGAAGGCAGTGAGTCTTCCAGACCGGCTTGCTCCAGCAGCGACTCGACAGATGGCACGGACGCGCAATCGCTGTCATTGAAGGCCAACTGCGCGCTGCCGTCCGGCATGATGGTTTGCTGCGTGTAGTGCACCATCCGATGCAGCGTTTCGAGTGTCCGGGGGGCCAGGTCGCGGCCGAGTTCTCGCGCGCTTCTTAGAGACACCAGAAGATTGTTCACGACGCACCAATGGTAATGCGGCGTCAATTCGTCCTGCACTCCATCCGGCAGCACCTGGTCGGCGATCTGTTCAGAGAGGGTCCGGATGCAATAGTGGGCGAATTGTTCGCGGTCGCGCAAAACGGGCAGAGCGGCGAGGGCCGCGAGTATTCCCCGGCAGCCTATCGTCGGCCAGTTGCCGGCGTGACCGTTCGTGACAATCTCGAGATAGGCGAGCTGGTCATGAAGCGATTTCAGAATCCGCATAAGCTCGACAGGTTCGACAATCCCGGCGGGAAGAACCTGTCGTATGAATTGGCCCCACACTTCGCAGTGGATCGCGTTGTTCAGGTATGACCCGAAAACGTATGGCGTCGCTGTAAAACCTCTCCCGAAATCGCACTTCGCGATCCAGTCCAGAATCAGGTCGACCCCCTTCCGTGCGAACCGGACCTCATCTGTGGTATACCAGGCGGCTAAGAGTGGGCGGAGATACGAGAACCGGTTGAGGTCCATTCCCCAATGCGCCGTGCCTGGATTGAAATCCCAATCGATGTCTACCGGTAGTTGATGCGTTTCATCGTAGAAGGTGAATCGGTGTTGAAGCACATCTTCCGCGGCCTCAGTACTTACCGGCGCCAGGTTGCTCTTCCCGGCCACCACCGTCCCCCGGCAGGCATCCATTGTCGCATCGAGGATTGCCTGGGGATCTTTCGCCTTCGTTGCGTCCGACAGCCCCGGAGTCTTCGATCCGTCCAGCAGCACGGCCGCCTTCAGAACAAACTCATCATCCGAAAGCCCCGCGTCTTCGAAAGAACGCAGCGCTCTGAAAATATCCGCACGGTCGAAAGAGCGGAGCTGTTCGAGATCCGAACGAGAATATGTCTTGGCCGGTGTTGGTGCTGGTAAGGTCATGTCAGATTGGTTCTGCGAAGGAATCTTCAAGCTCCGAGAGTCATCTTGGACTGCGGTGTATTTTCATTTCCTCTCGAATTTCGGCAGCAGCGGAAGTTTGTATTGCTTACGGAGCGTGGCCAATTCGAGATTCAATTTGCTTTGCACGTCTGCGTAGGCGGGATCGTTGTATTTGCTGGTCAACTCGTTTGGGTCTTTCTCAAGATCGAAGAGTTCCCACTGGCCGTCGGTGTAGTAGTGGATGAGTTTGTAGCGGCCGGTTCTGACGCCTTCATGACGGGGTACGTTATGCGCGCCGTGGTCGTAATAGTGGTAATAGATGGACTGCCGCCAGCGGTCGGGCGTCTTGCCTGTGAGGAGCGGAAGCAGGGATTTGCCCTGCATGGCCGCGGGCACTGTGGCGCCGGCGATCTCAATGAATGTCGGAGCGTAATCGATATTCTGGACCATGCCGTCGATGCGTGTGCCTGGTTTGATGCGGCCCGGCCAACGCATGACCAGTGGCATCCGGAGCGACTCTTCGTACATCCATCTTTTCTCTGCCCAGCCGTGCTCGCCGGTGTAGTAGCCCTGGTCAGATGAGTAGATCACGATCGTGTTGTCCGTGAGATTCATCTGGTCGAGCCAGTGCAGCAGGCGGCCGATGTTCTCGTCGACGGCCGCGACGCAGCGGAGGTAGTCCTTGATGTACCGCTGGTACTGGTAGCGAATCTTGTCCTTGCCCTCGAGCTTGCCTTCGGCCTTGAGACGGTGATATTCCGCGTTGCGCGTATCAAAGACAGCGTGCCAGGCATCGCGCTGCGACTGCGTCATGCGAGCCATGAATTTTCCGACCCGCCTGGAGGTGTCTACCTCGCCCGCGGCGGGATGAATGTTGAGTACGTGATTGGGGATTCCCTTGATCTGCATCCATGCTTTAGAGGCATAGGGCTGGCGACCTCTGTAATTATCGAACAGTGTCGGAGGCTCCGGGATTTGAGTGCCGTCGTAAAGCCGAAGGTACCGCGGAGCCGGCATGCGATGTACATGTGGCGCCTTGAACTGGCACATGAGCATGAACGGTTTCTTCGGGACGCGCTGAGTGGCCAGCCACTTCATCGCTTCGTTGGCGATGATGTCGGAGGAGTAGCCCGTGATCTGTTCCGTCCCTTTGGCCGTGAGGAAATCGGGGTTGTAGTAGTGTCCCTGCCCGCCGGCGCCGGACAGAATCTTCCAGAAGTCGAATTCATCGCCGGGATTGCCCTTAAGATGCCACTTGCCGATCAGCGCGGTCTGGTAACCGGCCTTGCGGAGTAATCTCGGAAAGACCATCTGTTCTCCATCCCACTTCGAGCCGTTGCCGGTCACCCCATTGAGATGGCTGTGCTTGCCGGTAAGGATGCTGGCACGGCTCGGACAACAGATCGAGTTGGTGCAGAAGCTACGAGTGAATGTGGCGCCTTCGCTGGCGATGCGATCGATGTTGGGCGTGTTGTTGATGCCTCCGCCATACGCGCTGATGGTTCGGAGTGCATGGTCGTCGCTGAAGAGGAAGAGGATGTTGGGGCGTTGTGGGTTCCGTTTCGCGTCTTCGGCACAGATCTCCTTTGCGGGCAGCATCGCTAAGAAAGCGAGGCAAATAATTGATATGTGTGTAGTCATATGATTTCTGACTTCTTCGCGCTTCCGCGGCGCAGAATCCGGTAAGGTCACGCCGCAGAGACACGAAGGACGCAGAGAAAGAAACTGTGAATCTGGATTCAGATCTCCGTGCTCTTCGCGTCTCTGTGGTGCAGGTGTATGTCAACCACAATATTCCCGAACGGGAATTTCTGTAGGAAGAATCAGGGCGCTGCTCACCTAAATTTCTGTGGTGCGAGCAGGATTGGCCCGATCGGGATTGGTCTGGTCGCCCAATCAGCCTAGCGAAAACCACCGAAGCTTGGTCGACATCAGAATACAAATGGCCTGCAGAACCGCAGCACAAAACTGTCTAATCCCGATCGGGAATACACCGGATCTGCTGTCTGTATTGATGGCGCGGCCCACTGAGCAATCTCAGAACGCTGGAGCTAAGCTGCTCGCACGAGCGATTGGTTAGGCCGTTTCGACGCTATTCATCATCATCTTCGTAAGGTGAACAGTCTACGAATTGTTCTTTCACCCAGTTGAGCAATTCATTTGTGCTCGCAGCGACGAACCTTGCGTCTTGAAACGGTTCTATTGGATCGATCTCGTAATAGTTGCCGTTTGATAAGTCGAGCAGAATAAAGAAGTCACTGTCTGGAGTGTCGGATACGCACATGACCGATTGGGGAAACTCGTCATCGAGGTCCCTGTTTCCTCCGTACATGATGAAAGGGGCGTGCCGGATCTCTGAGAGGGGAAGAAGCACAAAGTAACCGCCGGAGGGGGTTGACTCATCGTTCCAGACACGGAAGCCGTTATGCACTCTAAGAAGATCTAACAAGTCTTTTGGGAGGTGATGCCCTTTGTGTATTATTGACCACTGGGAGAACTCATTGTCAGTGAGTCCAGGAGAAAGGTGATGCGTCATTGGGGCCGTTTGGTTTGCCGCATTCAGTTCCTCGAAAAACTCCTTCGCAGTTATGAAAGGATGGCCTGACATCGTCTTCCCCTATCTACTGCCTACTCCTCCTTTACCTCAATCTGGAATGTCCCGCGGTTGGATCGCATGGCGATCTTCTTCTTATCCATCACGTGGATCTGGTAGATGTGGCCCGGATTATTGAATTCCTCTTTGGCTATCGTTTTTCCGGTGTGGATGTTAATGACCTCCAGATCCACGTCTTGGACGGTACGGGTGATCTTCCCTTTCGTCTCCTTCCTTTGTTTGCGCTTCGTGGCCAGAAATACACCAGGGCCGGAACTGTAGGAGCGAAAGAGCTCATGTTTATTGAACTCGCGCTTCCAGGACAGCCCGCCTCCATTCTCAAGACAGTGGAGAGTGCCGTAAGCGGTCAGACGGCCCGTTTGGCTGGGCAGGCGTTTCAGAAGTTTGAGCTGTGAAGCCGAGTCAATGCCCTTGTACCTCTGCTTCGGCAGCAGCAGGAACAGGCGCGATGGAGTCATCCATCCAAGAGTCTGACCGAACGGCAGACCATCCTTCACCGGGAATGTTGATTTGAACAAGGTGACGCCGCTGTAGATTGAAACAATCTCGAGGCTGCCGTTTTCCTGTATGATGCCAAGCTCGGCAGCTTTGACGCGGAAGAAGGTTGTATTCCCTGTCAGTTTCTTTCGCCAGGTAACACGGCGGTCGATCGAGCTGATGCAGCGAAGCTCGCCGGCAGCCGTGTCTATCGTGACAGATAATCCCTGGTAAGAGAGTCCTTCCTCCAGTCTGGCCGGGCTCCGTTTGGTCAGCTTACCGTCCCTCAGCCTGTGGGCATGCTGCTCCTTCCCCTGACTCACGAGGAGGTGGTCGCCAGCAAGCGCGAGGACCTGCGTCGCTCCTTTGACAGGTAGATGCCACCTTACTGCTCCGGATGCCGGGTCAAGCGCCACCAGGTCGCCCGAATCGAACAGCAGAACCGCATGAGCTGATGCGCCTACCAAGTAACAATAGTCCTGATAGGACTGGCTCTGCAGCTTCTGAATTCTTACCGAGCCGCTCGGGTCGGCATAGACATTAAAACGCGAGGGCTGAGCATTGGAACGCGCCTGGGATCGCCAATCGTTCTTATATTCCCAGAGTACCTGGCGCATCAGCGGTGAGAATGCCTTCAGCGACTGGCTGAAGGGACCAACGATCAAATGGCCGACTGCCTTCAGACCAATCTGGCTCGAATAGCCATAGAAAGGACGTTGACGCCACGGGCTCGACCTGCCAACCCTCGCCGTATAAGGGAAATTCAGGGACCACTGCCATCCTTTGCCCATGAAGAATGTGGAATAGCTCGTCATGTGTACCAATGTCTGACGGGTGAACGGGGTCCCCGTGCCGGACAACGGCAGATGGTAGGAAGCCATCCGCAAATAAGAGCTGCTGAAACTGATCTTTGCATTAACAGCCCGGCGCCTCGGGCTTGCATTTTCTGGCATCGGAGCGGTCAGGAAGCCCTGTATCTCTGCATCGAGCTGATCGTTTCCATGCAGGTTTTTGAAAACTCTGATCTGATAAGACATTTCTTCCTGCAACCCAAGCTCGTGGTAAAGATGTATCAACTGCTTCCGCGCGTTGGACGCAATCTTCGTTCCCCTGGAATCCGTCTGGCTCAACAGAAGCAATTCGGCCTGCTGCCAGCTCCCCTCCTTCATCAGTTGCTCTGCGACGTTCAAGTACACCGGCGCGCACTCCGGAAGCTCCCTGTAAACGCGGAGAATCTGGAGAAGGGAAGATGCCTCTTTACCTGCTTTGGCCAGGTCTGCCTTGAACATCTCCACAATCTTCTCTCTGTCTTGAGATTCGGATCCGATATTGCCGATCTTGTTTTGCAGCCAGACATCCGCCCGAATGTTGCGTCCGTCCTTCAGTACGATGAAGTGATTGGGATTTGAAAGCGCCAATTCACGGGCGATCCGGACGGCCTGGACGCCCTTTCCCGCTGCCTGATGAAAATCAATCAGGTGCAGCAGGACTTCATATTTCTCGCGCTGGGTCAATGCGAGCGAGAGCGCTTCCTGAAACACTCGACTGTCTGGTTTCTTCCTTGCCTGATTCAACAGTGCCTGAAACAGGGCGCGGCGCAGTTCTTCTTTAATCGTGGCGCGTGCCTCCAGCCTTTGCGCCTTCCTGATGGATGCCTCCGCCTCGTGATCTTTGCCAAGGTTGAGATGGAGTTTCGCCATCAGGAGAAGGTCTTCAGCTTCCGGGTCCTTGGCTGCCAGCCGCTGTTGCAGGCTTTCCGAAACGTCTTTCATCTGCGGGTAGGCATCCAGACCCTCCGGGCCCGCGCTGATGACCATGCCGCGGTGCGCTATCAGATTGCCGAGCTCGCGGCGCGTGTTCAGCCGATCCTGCCAGTGAAGGAAAGGGACACTCAACCGATGCACGCTCGAGGTGCGTACTTCGAGGGCCAGAAGATTCTCTCGGTTCGGCTGATAGATCCCGGTGATATCGAAATCAGTCTGTTCGGCAGAAGCCTTGGAACTGCTTACAAGGCGCCCGTTGATATAGATCTTTGAATCCTGGGGAAGCGAACCAAAACTCAAAACCAGCCGGCTCGGGCCATCCACTCGTGTGGCAGTGAAGGGGACGCGGTAGCGCACCGTTCCCTTGAAATTGGTAAATCCCAGATGGGAGAGAAGGACCGTCGGAGAGGTCACCCGCCAGCCGGAGTCATCGAACTCTGGGGTCGTCCAATCCTCCTTGAATTTCAGAATCGTGAACCGCCACTGCTCCGGGAGAGGAATGCGCGATTCAGGCAGCACAGCGGGTGGATACTCGAGAGCCGTCTTGACGACCAGAGTGGTTTTGGCGGTTTTGAGATCGATATTGACCAACCGCTTTCCGTCAATCGGGAGCAGATATTGATGGCCGGCAAGGAGCCCGCGCCCCCCCGGTTTCAGCCAGGATCTCTGTGCATCAATGTGCGCAGTACCGTTGTTTTTCAGGGCAATGCCGTCTTGAATTCTGAGGCAATCGACATGCAGCGCGTGGGCTTTTCGATCCCAGCCGATGACCAGAGCACGATCGCTGTTCACTGCGGCGAGGACGTGTTCGTGATCCACGAGGTGTTTCCAGATCAACCTGCCAGTCTGCAGATCGAGGCATAGCACTCGATCGCCATCCGCGGGTAAGAAGAACACGCGTTCACCTGAAACTATCGGCGCGGCAACGACCTGCCTCTTGAGCAATCGCTGGGGCCGATAAACGCTCCGAGGCATCTGGTTGGTAGACCTCGGATAACTGGCCGTCCAGAGAATCTCACCTGAATGGGCAGCCACAGCGAACAGCCGGCCGACCTGCGTTGGGCAGAGAGCGATGCCCTCGTGGATGGTCACCGGGCAGGCGTCCTGGCGACGTTCCGCAACCTCGCTCGCGGCAGGCTGCGAAAGACAGAGCGAAATCCGCCGAAGGAGCGAACCATCCGATTCCCTCAAAACGAAAAGCGAGACCTCACCCGCGGAGTCGCCCATGACAAACACTTTGCCCTGATGAATCGTGGGCGCGCCTAGAAAGAAGGTGTTCTTGAAATCGCGTGAGTTCACCGTCTCGGCAGATTTGAGGTCTTCATTATCGCCTCCAAAGATCCGCCACTTCACCCGGCCGGTCTGAATATCAAACGCGGCAATCTGATTCTGCTTGGCCTGGCTGGGCACAAAGGTGGAGACAGTCGATCCGGAAATCTGCGATTTCGGAAAAACACGGTTCACCGAGACCACATTCATCTCACCTGCAGCAATGCTGAATTCGGTCACGTCCATGAAGACCGCAGTTTGCAGCCACGATATCAGGTTAGCCGTCAGCGCGGCATGTTTCTCTGATTTGAGTTTCAGGGCTTCTGCCAGGTAGCTTGAGAGTGCGCCCGGATACTCCGCGCTCTCCCAGAGCTTGTGTCCAGTGCGCGCATCAAGAGCGACAATTCCACCGAGACTTTTGAAGAAAATGCGGCCAGCCCTGGCCACGGGGTACATTGCCGGAAGGGCGCGGTCGGTAGAGCGTCTACGAGCCGCGAGCATTGAGTTCCACTTCTCATGCGGGAAGCCAGGGATCTCCCCGAGCCGGAATGACCAGACCGGATCGAGGAAAGGGGGAGTTGTCGTTGCGATGACGTTGCGTTTCTCGCTGCCAAGAAATGACGGCCAGTCCCGCGCCACGGAAACAGGGAGGTCAGGCAGCTCCCAGGTCTGCTCGAAGAACGCGGCAGCCGAACGTTTGTCGCCCCCGGCGCTGGCCAGGCGCCCGGCAAAGGTGCTGGCATAGAGCTGCATCGTGTCTTTTGCATCCCTGCCAAGAGTAATCTGAGCGAAGCCGAGCTTTAACAGCATCTCCGGCTTTGCGAGGTCTGAGAACTCAGGATGCTGAATGAGCTTTTCAAATTCCTTAACGGCCAGCAGGAGTTTGCCCTGCTCAAGCAGGTGAGTTCCGAGCCGATTGGCGGCCCCCCACGCACTGGAGGTCAACGGATACATGGACCAGACACGACTGAGTGCGAAGACGTCATTCTCCTTGCGCGCCATTGCCAGTTTCTGTTCCGCGAGCCGGGAGTATTGAGCGCGATAGAGCTCTCTGCCTTCTTCAGGCATGTTGAAGAGCAGCCACCGCGCAGCTTGTTCAAGGTTGATCAGATTCTCTGGATCTTCTGGAACAGGAACCGAAGGAGTTGACGGATGAGCTTTAGATGGATTTAAGTTCAGGGAAACTGCCGGCGGCTTGGTCGTCTCTTTCTGTGCTAACCTGGCAAGCACCTTCGGCGCTTCTTTCTTCGTGATGTAGGCCGTCCTGCCGGATTCAAGAATCTTCTGGCAAAACGCGATAGAGAGTGCCCAGTCCTTCCTGGCATAGGCCTCAGAAGCGCGCCTCAGCCAGCCCTCCATCTTGCGGTCCGCCGGCAACCGGCTCACCGGTACCTTGGCCTTCTGCGGTCCCCTCCGAACGATCACCTGTGCAACAGAGGATGGCAGAAAGCAACCACCGCTGATGAACGCCAACAGCAACAGGTTCTTTGCACAGCAAGTTCGCATACCGTAATGGTAGCAAGGTACCAGATATTGGTAAGGCGGACCGAGAGCGAATTGTCGTGGCCTGCTTTGGAGTGAGGTGACTTGTCGCGTAATACTGGATACGAGGTGTGCGGCATCAGTCATCGTCTGCAATAACTGCGTTCTTCACAGGCCCTATGTCAAAGGAGTCAGCCATGTATCCATTCAAGCGACTGATGATCGGGCTCTCCCTGAAGGATGAAGACCCGAATACCCTTGAGTATGCGGCGATGATTCACTGCCTCTCACTGGCAGACAAGGCATACTTCGTCCATGTGCCGGCCAGCCTCGATCTTCCCGAGGAGGTCAGGAAAGAGTTTCCGGTACTGTGGGAGCCCGCGGACGAAGCTATCGTTCACACGATGCAGAAGATGGTCGACGAGCACTATCTCGTGGACAAGGCTTCCGAAGTCGCCAGTGAAGTCGCCGAGGGCTCGCCTCAGGACGAGCTGCTTCACAAGATGCAATACAAGGATGTGGACCTGATGATCATCGGCGAACACCTGGGCAGACATCACACACACAACCTGCCGGTCAAGCTCGCCCGCAAAGCGCCGTGTTCATTGCTGGTGGTCCCCGAAGACAGCCATGCGCGGATCGAGCGCATCCTGGTGGGCATCGATTTTTTCCGAACATTCCGCGGACGCGCTGCAGACCGCTGTCTGCATGGCGAAAGACGCTGGGCTGAGCGAGGTGATCTGCGTCCATGCCTATCATGTCCCGATCGGTTTCGAGAAGTCAGGCAAATCGCACGAAGAATTCGCAGGCATCATGTGCAGGAATGCTAGAGCTTCTTTCGAGAGATTCGCTGAGGAAATCTCTACTCACGAAGTGTCTCTCGTTCCAATCTTCCGACTTGACCGCAATCCCATGCATGCCATCCTCGAGGAGGTCACCAACCAGAACGCCGACCTGGTCATCCTGGGCACACGGGGCCGGGGAATCGGCGCCAGCATTCTGCTCGGCAGCGTGACTGAATCTGTCCTCGAGAATATTGAAGTCCCGGTCCTGGCCGTTAAGCAGAAGGGAAAGAACCTCAATCTACTGGGGGCCCTGTTAGAACTCTGAGCAACATGAAGAAGCTCATGAGAATCCTGATATCAATCGATTTAAGGCAAGGGAAAAGGGCTAAGAGAAGCAAGGCCCTTAGCCTTCCTAACACAACAAGACAATCCCTTCGTTTTCATTCCCCTGCCGTCTTATGAAGCATGCCCTCAGATGCGTTTGCCATCCTGTGCAAACACACCAGGACAGTGCTCTCGTTCTCATTCCTTTGCCATCCTATGCCCCGCATGCTTTCTTCGCCTGCGGACGAACCTTTGTCGGCTCGGGATGCACTCTGTTGGAATGGCATCTCGGGCATTTGATGACCGATTTGTGCCGGGGTGAAAGCTCGCTGTGGTCAGAAAAGTGAGCGCCACATTCTTTGCATTCGTAAGCCTTCATCGCGGACCTCCTTTCAGAAACTGGCCAGGGAGACAGCCGCATTTACACGCAAATTCTGCGGCTGATTATGTTGCCGATCATCGAGCAAGATGAGTTCCAGTTTCATTCACCGCGATGCATTCCCGGGCCTGCGCAGGTGGAACATTGGTTGCTCCCATAGTGGCGATGTCACAGAGCATTGGGTCCGGGAAAAAGCTGCAGGAGCAGTATCCCGGCCCGGGCTTTCCATGCACAAGGTGCATTGAAGGAGAGTCTACTTTTGAGACAGAGGAAGGTGGCAAATGGAGGTCGATCATGAGTACAGCAGCAAAACCCCTGAATGCGGAAGACATCATGCAACACGAAATTGTCACTGCAGATGTCGATGAGACTGCGAGCAAGCTTTCGTCGCGGATGTCACTCAACGATATTCATCACATTCCGATCCTTGACGACGGTTTTTTACTCGGCGTCGTCTCTACTGCGGACATCGAAATGGTGACTCGCTGCTCGAAGCTCGTCCCCAATCTGGCCAAGCTTGTTCGCGCCAGCGACATCATGAGCACGCCGCCGGTGACCGCAAAAGAGGACGCATCCGTGGAGGAGATCATCAACCTGATGATCGAGAACAATGTACGCAGCATAGTGATCGCGAGAAGCGAAGAAGAACTGCTTGGGATCGTTACGCACACAGACATCATGCGGCTCTGCGCGGATCTGCTTCAGGATTGAATCAGGGAATCGGGATTTGGAACATCGGCTGCGCCTCGTTCGGCGGGACCATGGCCGAGCATCTCATAGAACGCGGGAATGCCCGCAGGCCGGCCAGCATCAGCGGCCACATTTCACGGCTCCATAGTTCCATCGCTCTAGTCGTTTACAAGTCCCAAAACTGGACAAAAGGGTCAAGTTTCAAGCAGTCCTCGCCTGGGCG
>JASLXP010001311.1 GCA_030740295.1 Planctomycetota bacterium | reverse complement strand
CCTGATCTCTGACTCGATGCCCTCGACAAGTGGAGTGGGCCTGAAATCCGTATGTATGTTTATGGTGCGTCCGCTGGCCATAGCCTGATCTTTCCACTTGGGCTGTGTGAGCTCGATGGCCTGATTCACGATGGCCTGCAGAGAAAGCGGCAGGAATTGTTCGTCCTCCTCCAGTGGCCGATAAAACTCCCTCAGTCTCGCGACGATTTCGCTGCCGTCGTTGGCGGCCGTATGTATGGATTTCAGATACTTGATGGTCTTTTCTCTGTTCTCCAGGTTCTCAGGAATTTTCAGCAGCAGCTCGCTGAAGCCCATGATCGGCGCAAGGGCATTGTTGAAATCGTGTGCGATGCCACTTGCCATCTGGCCCAGAGCACTCAGGCGTTCCTGGCCAATCTGACGTTCCTGCGCTTCTCTCAGATCCCGGAGGGATTGCTCAATCTGGTCGCGCCCTTCACGAAGCTGCACCTCCATCATCTTTCGTTCTGTAATTTCGCGCACAGAAGCCAGTAACGCACTCTGGCCGAACCAGTCCATCTGCGAAACCTTTATTTCGATGACGGCCCTCAGTCCGTCGGAACGATAAATCTCCGTTTCCATCGGCTCGCCGTCTAACAGAGAGGGGCTGTTCGCAGCAAGTTTTGCTGTATCCACGAGCCGCTCACCGAGCAGCTCGTTGGCCGCGGGATTAAAGAAGAGCACCTCACCGCCTTCATCCGCCAGTATCAGCCCGTCGGCAATCCTGTCGATGATCGACCTGTTGAGCGTGACGCTCTCCTCCAATACCTCTTCTGCTCTGCGGCTGTGCGTGAGATCTCGCCAGACCACAACCCCAATCGGCTTAGACTTTGGCCTCTCGATGCGAATGGAGCTGGTCTGCACATACGCACCATTTGGGAAGTTTCCGTTCTTGACGAGCAGCTCCTGCGTTGTGGTGTCCCCCCGTAATGCCCGAGCGAACGGAAGGTTTTCTTCATCGAGGGCGGAGTGAGTTTCCGGGTCGAGCAGACCGACGGATTCCTCCATCTTGCCGTCCGATTCTCCAATGTTCTGAAGCCTCCGCGCGGCACTGTTGATGTGAACGATTTCTCCGTCTTCGTCCGCAACGAGCACTCCCTCGACCAGGTTGTTGATGACGGCTTCAAGGATCTCCTTCTCTTCCTCGAGTTCCTCAGCTTTCTGGATCGCGTCGGCGCGAGCTGCTTCGAGAGCAGCAAAAGTCTCTTCAAGCTCCTGCTGCGCCTGCCTCCGCTGCAGTGTATAGCTCAGCGTTCTCAACAGCAGCGATGGCTTGAGCTCTTCCTTCGGGATGAAGTCCTGTGCGCCGTTCTTGAGCGCATCCATTGCCATCTCAACATCTGTCCCAAGCGTGAGAACAATGATCGGCTCAAGCGTTTCAGCCCGGATGCGGCGAAGGGTTCCGAGCCCTTTGGAATCCGGGAGGTTGAGATCCAGCAGAATGCAGTCGCAGTCCTGCTCACTCAATGAACGCAGCCCGTCCTCCAGCCTGTAAACCCGTTCAAGGGTGTATCTGTCCGAGTTGTCTCGAATGGCCGCCTCTATGACCCCAGCGTCCAGGTCTGAATCTTCGAACAGGAGAATTCGGGTATGCATGGATCCCTCCACAAGGATTGAGTACCTTCATCTGACTGTGCGGAGGGTTTGAGCAACAGAGGTTACGCCAGAAATGCAGTTTAGGAAATGACTTTATCTCGCAAAAGCTTCTTCTTCAGTTTTTCAGACCTCTGGCCTGCCGATGAAATCTCATCATGCTCGTTGTCCGCTTCGAATTCTGAGTTTATAAAGCTGCAGAACTCCTCAAGTGTGAGCCTTTTAACACGCAGCAATACAACATGAAGAAACCGAAACAGATCCTGCCTGGCCTGTACCAGTTTTTTGACACCTGCAACGTCTTCGTCATCTGTCGAGATAATGGAAGCCTCGCCATCGATTTCGGATCGGGCGAATGGCTTGAAGAGTTCGAGAAACTGAAACTGCCGCCACTCGAGAAAGTGCTGCTCACGCACCATCATGCGGACCAATGCCAAGGGCTTTTGAAGAAACGCTCGTGGCCGTTCGAGATTCATGCACCGGCTGGCGAGCGCACACTGCTCGAGCCGGAAGGAGTCAAAGAATTCTGGGCGAATCGCCGGAACGGTGGGGTGCCGGCCAGTTACTCTGTCTTGCCTCGCGGGTTGAGAAAGGTCACCTATAACCTTGCCGGCTTTTCAGATTTCAACTGGCGCGGCGGGCGTCTTCGATTTCTGGACACCCCGGGGCACGGCCGGGGCGCCGTCACGATATTTGCCGATGTGGCCGGAAAGCAGGTCGCTTTCTGCGGCGATGCTGCACACGCGGGTGCGACGGTCTGGAAGCCGTTCAATCTCGACTGGGATCACTGGACAGGAAGCGGCGCCCTCGCCGCATACGAGGGGATCACTCGGCTGGCGGGACCGCGCATCGATCTGCTCTGTCCATCTCACGGGCCGGTCATCAATGAAAAACCGCGGGCCATGCTCAAACAGCTCGCAAAAAGGCTGCTGAGTTTCTATGAAGCCAAAGGCTCTATCTGCCCTGATGAACCTGACAGGTATCATCCTGTCAAGGAAATTGGCGACCGGGCACAGGAGTGTCTGCCGGGGCTCTATCACTTCGGCGTTAATGGCTATCTGTTGATGTCAGAATCCGGGGAAGCCCTGGTGATTGACGCGTACGTTGGTGACATCCCCGCCCTGGAAGACCTTCTCGATATTCTTAGCCACCCCAGGATGAGCGCAGCGACGGCCACCCACTATCACTCCGATCACAGCGATGGATTGCCAATCGTGAAGAAAAGCTGGAAGGAAAGGACAGTACTGCACCCGCGGGTGGCGCAGCCCCTGCGCAAGATTGGCGAGATCGATTGCCCCTGGCTGCCGCAGAAGGCAATCAGGCCGGACGAGCTCATGCCGCGTACTGGAAAGTGGAAATGGAACGAGTTCACTTTCGCCGTAGCGCCCTTCCCCGGCCAGACCTGGTGGCACGCGGCCTTCATGACCGAGGTCGCAGGCAACAAAGTCTGCTTCTCTGGCGACAACTACCAGCCCGCGACACGCTGGAACGGCACCGGCGGTTTTTCATCCTTCAACGGCAGCCGATTCATCGAAGGCTTCGTGGTAAGCTCCGAGACGATCCTGAAATGGAAGCCGGACCTGGTTTTCAACGGCCACAACACGCAGTTCCGATTCTCACCTTCGTATCATCGCAAAGTGATCGCCTGGGCAAAGCGGTCTGAATCGGTGACGAAGGCTCTGTGCCCTTCCGGGAATCTTGAGAAGGATTATTACCTGCATCCGCCGATGAGATGAACCGCGGACTCATCCGTGGCCCTTCCTATCCGTGGCCTTTCTTATCCGTGGCCCTTCTTATCCGTGGTGACTTTCTGCCCAACAGCTTTGCCGCGGCCCGAATTCATTGACACTGATCTGGCACCCTTCGATACTTTCGCTCGATCCGCGGGATGGCAGGTAAATAAACGCGCCAACTCTTATGAACATACTCGTTACCGGAGGAGCAGGTTTTATCGGGTCGAATTTCGTCCGGTATATCCTTGATGCTCACGATGATTTCCGGGTCATCAACCTTGATAAGCTCACCTACGCCGGCAATCTCGAGAACCTGAAAGATGTGGAGTCGAACCAGAATTATGAGTTCGTTCGCGGGGATATCTGCAATGCCGACCTGGTAAGCCATCTGCTCCGGCAGCGTTCCATCTCGGCTGTGATTAATTTCGCGGCCGAAAGCCACGTGGACCGCTCCATAGCCGGAGCCGCCGAATTCGTACGGACCAATATTCAGGGGACCCTCAATCTGCTGGATCGTGCGAGGGAACAGGGCGTAGACAGGTTCTTGCAGGTATCGACCGACGAAGTTTACGGAAGCCTGGGCGACACCGGCGCGTTCACCGAGTCG
>JASLXP010001310.1 GCA_030740295.1 Planctomycetota bacterium | reverse complement strand
GATTACGCATTGGAAGGCGGGACAATTGACGCCGGCGCCGGCAAGGTCGAAATACGTTCAACAGACAATGCGGGCCGAGAATTCGATCTGGGCGCCAACACTGACGCGCAGGCCAACACGATCGAGCTTTCCGATGCGGAGCTCGATACGGTGACCGCGAGCAACCTGCGCATCGGGGGGAACGTTGCGGGGAGTTTCAACATCACAAGCCCAATCAGTCCGGCAAATGTCACGAATCTCGGGCTCGTATCGAACAGTTCGGTCACTCAGACGCCTGGCTCGACCATCACGGTGGCGAACCTCGCCCTGAGTACGAGTTCGGCTACGCTCGTCGAGGGCAATAATGTGACGCGCATCGCGGCCATAATGTCAGGATTCGGCCAGGATTTGAACTTCAAGACCATCGGCGCACTGGAAATCGGCACGGTCGATAGCGTCTCCGGAATCAGCACAAACAGTGGCAATGCCAATCTGCAGGTCGACGGGAACCTGACGCAGTCGAATCCGGTTTTCGCCAATCTGGGAATTCGCTCGACATCCGGCGATGTCACTCTGACCAACGCCTCCAATCAGGTGAATTCCATTTCCGGCCGGCTTTCCGGCAATGGCAATTCCTTCAGCTTCATCAACAGCGCCGGTGTTGCCATCACTGGCGTCGGCCCGGTCGGTGGGATCGAGACTTCGAATGGAGACATAACCGTGACCGCCAACGGCGATGTTTTTGTCAATGATTCTCGTACGGATCCGGACAATGAAATCAATGCCGGCTCGGGACGCGTCACTATCCATGTGACATCTGCTAACGGCTTGCTCGAGACCGATGACACGCCATCAGATGGCACCAACATTCTCGGCGCTAATATCGATCTGATTGCCGACCGGATGGAACTGGACAGCGTAAACATCAGCGCGACGAATGTCCTGCTGAGGCCCAATACAACCAACGTGGACATCAGCATCGGTGGTGCGGACGCAGTGGGCATGCTCGGATTGACGGACACCGAACTCGATACCATCACAACCACCGGCGAGCTCATCGTTGACGGTAATCTGACTAACAGCGACGTGAGCCTGACCAGTGCTGTAAACCTGGCCAACACCTCAACCATTACGATTCTGTCCGGCGGCACCATTACCGATTCCGGTAATACCACCGTATTCACGGATACCAATCTTGGGCTGATCGCCGGGACTGGTATTGGGTCTCTTGCGAATCCGATCAACATTTCCGTGTCACAGCTCTCTGCGAGTACCGGCAGCGGAGATATCCACATCAACAATAATGGGAATGTGACCGTCGGCTCAGTCGGCGGGCAGGACGGTGTGGAGACTGGCGGAAGCAATGTCTCGCTGGTTTCGGACGGGGACATCACGATTGCCAAAGACGTGACCGCTGCCGCCAACGGTGACATTCTGATTCAGGCCGCGGGCGATATTGCCATCCAGGCCAATATTGTGGATCAGAACCACAACGATGATGTGGCCGTGGTCGCAGGAGGCGTGATCATTACCGACGGCAACGGCGAGGTCCAGGGCAGCTCGGTGCTCCTCATCGGCACAGCGGGGGTTGGCGGCGCTAATTCCCCCATTCAGGTTGATGCCGACACGCTGGCCGGAACGACCTCGGCGACATCGAGTGGTTTTAACGTGCTCGAGAGCAATAACGTGACGATTGGCAGCGTCACGAGCTCTCTGACCGGCCTCAACGCCACGGGCGTCTCCACAACCGGCAACAGCGGGAATATCGAGATTGCCACAGATGTGGGTTCGATGGTTGTTGACAGCCCCATCTCAGCAAACGGCACGGGGTTCGTTTCGCTCCTGGTCGAAGGCGGGGGCAGCGACCTCACCATCAATCAGACCGTCTCGACCGGTGGGGGAAACATTGATATTTCAGGGGCGCAGGGAGATGGATCCCTTTTCACCATCAGCTCCCCAAATGGGCTCCTCTCATCACAGAACGGCGACATCATCATTGCCGCAGATGAGATGACATTCTCGAACGCTACATCCATCAGCGCAGGCTCCGGATCGGTCATTCTGACCGCTGTCAGTCCTGGCCGGAACATTGAGGTGGGAACCGTCGCCGCCGGTAATCTCAGCCTGCTTGATTCGGAGCTGGATCGTATTGTGACGACTAATGTGCTCATCATCGGTGATGCGAATGCCGGCACGGTCCAATTCTCGAACGGAGACATTCAGGCCAACAACGTTGCCGACCTGACGGTGGTTTCCGGGGCCCAGATCCTGACGTCAGCCGCGGCCCGTCTGATTGAAGATGATACTCTGACTCTTGATGCCGCTACCGGCATCAGCGGCAACAGCGGGGTCACGGCCGACAAGTTTGCTGTGGACGCCAGTTCCAGCAGTCTGGCGGCACGGACGCGAACGAGTGGCGACATTAGAATCCAGGAACTCGACAACCTGGCGACTGGCACATCCAATGGGCTGGAATCCAACTTCAGCGGCATTCAGACCGCGGCTAATGGTGACATCGAACTTGAGGTGAGAGGCGGCAGCTTCACGGTGAACCAGGCCATCACTGCGGATGGTTCCGGCGATGTCAATATTGATTCGACAGGTCAGGCCATCACGAATACCGCTGCTATCAGCTCTTCGACAGGCGATATCACCGTCACCTTCGGCAACAACGACGGCAACGTGACGAATCAGGCGTTCCAGTTGTCGCTGGTCTCCACGAACGTTGGCGACGCCGGCGGCAATGTCACTTTTAACATGGCGGACAGCATCTTTGACAGCAACGGGGCCTCAACGAACATCCAGGCGAATGTCTTGACCTTCAACGATCAGTCTGGCGGGTCGGCAATTATCGGGAGCGGAAGTTCTCTGGAGATAGTCGCTAATACAATAAACGCGACAAACGTCGGGCAATTCGATATCGTGACAACGGGAGACGTTTCACTGGGTGCAATCACCACCGTCAATGGTGGCATCAACGTTCAGACCAATGGCAATGTGTCATTTACCGGCACGGTGAGTGTCGCCGACGGGCAAGACGTGGATGTGGACTCGTTGAGTATTGATTTCCAGAACAGCCTGAATGTATCCAACGCCACCATCACGCTCCAGGCGGGCGAAATTGATTTCACCGGCGGCGCCAGCAGCATCACCGGCCCGAATTCCAGCCTGGTGTTCCAGGCTCAAAATTCGGGCGATAACATCAATGTCGGTGGGAATACAACTACAGGCGACCTGGACCTCACGGATACCGACCTTGCTGCCATCGGGGATGGTTTCGCCAGCATCACCATCGGGCAATCCAGTGGATCGGGCAATCTGACCATTACCGGCGCCGCGACTGTGAGTGACCCGACAACTTTCCTGATGGCTTCCGGCGGCAAGATCAAAGTCAATGCTCAGATTACAGGAGCGGGAGATGCATCCTTGACGTTCCACGGAGTGCTGGACACGACGATCCTGAATGCGGACGTGGTGACAGAGGGCAACACGATCACGTTCAGCGATAGCGTTGAAGTGCAGGGAGTGAGAACGGTCGACAGCACCAGCGGCGGCAATTTCAGCGGAGCGAAAATTGATTTCCAATCCGATCTCGATGCCGACAGCGTCACTACGGGCTCGCTGGTCGTGAATGCCGGCACGGGCAATGTCGAGTTTGATGACAACGTCGGAGGTACGACGCCATTGACCGCGCTCAACGTGACCAGCCAGGGGACGACGACCTTCAGCCGAAACACCGACGTGGGCGCTTTGACTGTGAACACTGGGACGCTCAATTACGGCACGTCGGACATTGATGCCGACAGCCTTTCCCTGACGTTCAGTTCACTTGTCCGAACCAGTGGTAAGATAGGAATCACAACCAGTGGTGGGGTTGCGCAGTTTGACACTGGCGGCAGCCTGACGTTCGGAACGAGCGCGAATGAAATCGAATTCGGCGGAACGTTTGGAAACGCCGCACTTTCGGCAAACGCGGATACGGTTGCCTTTGAGGATCAGGCTCTCACCGGCGACAACGCTCTGCATACCATTGCGGTTGCCGGCACAAATGGCGTCACCATTTCCGTCAATCTCGAATCCGGAACGGGCAATATCGATATCGCGTCATCGGGTGGAAATATCAGCGGCGGTACATCCGATCTTGAGGCGCAGGGCGCAATTTCGCTTTCTGCTAATGACATCACGATAGGCAGCTTGACCGGACGTGGGGTCAATGTAAGCGCGACCGGGTCGCTGACCATGGCCAGTACCATCGACGGGGGCAACCAGGATGTATCGATCAGCAGTACGACCTTCGATGCCACCTCGGGGGGACTGACGATTCAGAATGCAGGCAACGTTTCCATCGGCAATACCGGCACGCTCTCAGTGTCAGGGGGCGATTTTGTCATGAATAACATCGGTGGGGATGTCAGCTTCACCGGAGGGGGAACTGTGGTCGTAGAGAATGACGACCTTCTGGTTTCGACAACGAATGGTTCGGTCTCGCTTGGGAACAGTTTCCTCCGGGCGGAGAACATTCAGTTTCTGATCGACCGAGGCGGCATCTCACAGGGACTATTTGGCTCTTTGGGTGTCACGGCAGACGGCGGGCAGGTTATCATTCAGCAGTTCAATTCACTGAACATCGGAAGCAATGTGAAGCTCGGCGGGAACACCTCGTTCATCCGGCTGAGCGCTACATCCGATATGCTGCTCAGTTTCTTTGGAACTCAGCGTCTCTCCAATGCGCTGGCCCTGGATGAAATTATTGCTGTCGGCGGAACAGGCGTGACCGTTAATGGAATGCTGTTGAGCGATCGGTCTCTGCAGTTAACCGCGTCAGCCGGCGCCATCAATGCACACGTTAACCCGCTCATCGCTGCCCGCAACGTTCAGTTGGCTACACAAAGCCAGGGAACGGATTCGGATATCATCGCGGGGACGATTCAGGGCGATGGGGTAAATCTGTTGGCCAACGACACAATCACTCTCGCGAGAACGATAGACGCGCTTGGGGGTGACGTGACCATCGTCGGCAACCGCCTTATCGGTCGAAACGGCCTCGAGATTCGCCATGCAAATCAGGTCAGCAATAACGCACAGATTCAGTTGCTCAGAGGCACCTTCACCATCAACGGCGTCGACCAGAATACGAACACTTCACTGAGCGTTGCCGATTCGCGAAACGGCATCACCGCGGATCTCGCTACGGTGGTGGAGCGGGCGCTCCAGGATGTTGAGACGGCTGTTCAAGTGCTGCCGGAAGAGGTGATCGATGAAACGATTCGAATCCTCGTCGACATAGATCGACTGCGATCTCTTGCTGACCGGCTCGAAGAAAGGCCGGCTGATTTTGATTTGCTGATTGGAGAGGACGAATGGCTTGTGGAGGCTGTTCGTATGATTGAGCTGACCCGGGAGTCGTTCAGCGCTGCAGGCAAGGCAGACCTGGCATCGCAGGTTTTCCTTGAGCTCTACTGTTCCGGCATCAAAGAGTCTCATCCGAAAACGTACGAGCTGCTGAAGAAGCTCGCTGAAGAAGAGATACAGAAGAAAAAGGCAAAATAACCATGAATCAAGAACCACTAACCATGATTGCTGTCCCTTCCGAGGAAAGACGAATAACACATCTGTTCAACAAAGTTACCGAGCAGTCGCGGAGGGTCTGCGCCACTATGGCATTTGTTCTTGCGTTTCTGCTATTTGCCGTTCAATCGGAAGCCACGTTTCTTTATGTGCTTCAGGATAACGATGGGGCGGCGAATAACATTCACGGCTTCAGCATCAACAGCACCACTGGTGCGTTGACCGCGCTGTCCGGCTTTCCTGTCAGCAGCGGCGGCCAGGGGGATGGCATTCCAGCTACTCAGCGTATGGCCTATGATTTTGTGAATAACCGGTTGTATGTGTTAAACGCCGGCAGTAACAACGTGAGCGTCTTTTCGGTGAATACGACGACGGGCGCGTTGGCCGCGTTGACGCACAGTCCGTTCACGGTGGATTCCAGCCCGTCGGGCAACGAGCGGCTGACCTGCATCGCTGTTCATCCGGTTGCAGGCAACGTGTTGGTGGTGGGGGATGGCCAGGGGGATATGCACAGCTTTCGCGTCACTTCGACTACCGCGACTGAGGCATCGAGCAGCCCTTTCACCACCGGTGATGCGGCGCCATTTTCCATGGCCTTCACACAAAATGGTGCGTTCTTATATACCGGCGGAGATCAGAACGATGACATCGCCGGTTTTGTGGTGAATCCTACGACCGCGGCACTGACCGCAGTGTCTGGCTCACCGTTCGCGGCATCCGGCGATTTCCCCGTTGGGCTTGCGACCGATCTGGCGGGGCGTGTTTTTTCCTCCAGCGCGCAATCCGGGAATGTTGAAGCATTCAGTAATTCTGTGGGAGTGTTGAGTGAGGTGACGGCAAATCCGTTCAATGCGGCATTCCAGCAGGCGCGGCATGGCATATTGCATCCGGGCGGCTTTTACATGGTGGCCGACGCAGGAGCCAATCAGATTGGCGTTTTTGCCATCAGTGGAGTGGCCGCTGCCACAACAATGACTGAGGTAGTGGATTCGCCCTTTAACTGCGACGCAACGACCACCAACATTCTCGCTATCGAGGAGACCGGAAAGTTTCTGTATGCCGCGCATGCGGTCACCAGGAATCTCGTCAGGTTTACCATAAACACCGCAAACGGAAGCCTCTCAGGCAGAGAGACTCAGGCGGTGAACACCCTCGGTACGAGTGGCTTTGTCACCGGGATGACA
Organism: Planctomycetota bacterium; assembly: GCA_030740295.1. The sequence continues at coordinate 7,209 of JASLXP010001310.1, read as the reverse complement.
ACTTCTGATCCACTGGAGGGCGCAATCGTTGAGGCCGTTAGCCCGAGCCGTTTACGGTTGACCGGCGGAAGCACAGTGACTCTCATAGGCCGTGGTATGAACACTCTGGGCGATGTGAAAGTCGGCGGGGTTGAAGTGACTAACCTGTCCGTCGCCAGCGACACGACGGCAACCTTCAGAGCGCCGGCCAACACACTTGGTCTGAAGGACATCACGGCCTCGGCTTTCGGCTCATCGGCGACGATAGCGGAATCTGCCATTCGATATGTCGGGGAAGTTACCCGCACTGTTACGGTCGCTGCCGGATCCGAGCAGGCGGACTTCAAAATGATTGGGATACCACTGTCAGGCGGGGGTACTCAGACAACCGGTAATACAAGCTCGGTGACACGGTTGAGTAGTAGCGCAACCATTTTTTCTCAATTGCTGGCCGCGGCAGATGTCACCGACAACTCGGTTGCCAGGATTTTTAGATTCAACGGTACCAATTACGATGAAGGGACAGACATCCCCCTTGACGACCTCGGGGAAGGCATCGGTTTCTGGGGCATCTTCGCGAATGGGCTCAGTCTTTCTGCAACGGGAGGAAATACGAATCAGTTCGACGTGCAGAGCGACGGCACAGTGATACCCACCCCTCCGATCGCTGTCTTCATGCATTCCGGATGGAACCAGGTCAGCCCCGGGGTCGCAGGAAGAAATGTAAATCCTGCCAATGTTTTCGTGACTGATGGCGTGAACACCTTTTCTGTGACGGACTCGAGTAACACTTTGACCAACAAACAATTCTTCGAGTTTACCAACAATCTGACCGTCCCTTACGTAGCCGCAAGTGTGCTCGATGGGGACGAAGGCTATTGGCTTTTCAATTTCTCTGATTCGACGGTCCTGTTGTCTTTTGGGTCGTTTGAAACCAACGATGTGGAACAGGCAGTTGCATCTGGAACCAATGCGTTCAGTTCGGTCGGTCTGACCCGCCTCCGCCAGACGGACCTGTCGACCACCTCCCTCCCAACGTCGGTGAAGTACCAGATGACGGGCAATGCCGAAGGAGTGACCCGTGCGGTGGCCGCCAGCGAAGCATTGTCCCCGCCGTCCCCGCCGGGCGGCCTCGCGAGCAGTTCCAGTGGCGGAGGCGGAGGCGGTGGTGGTTGTTTCATTGCCACAGCTTCGTACGGCACGAAGCTCGACGGTAGAATCAGGCTGTTGTCACGTTTCAGAGATTCAAATCTGATGCCCAGCAGACCCGGGAAGGCGTTTACCGGGACGTACTACAGGAACAGTCCAGCCGCTGCGAGATACCTTCGCAGATCCACCACACTCCGGGCACTTTCCCGGAAACTGCTGCTGCCTCTGGTGAACTCGTGTGATGAATGAGCGAGCGTTGACCGTACGGTGCGCCGGTCTATAATTGTTGTGAATTTGAAGGAACTGCGGGTTGCCTGTGCGCAACCCGTTTTCTTTTTATACGGCGTTCCAATGAGTCTCTCAGAAGACATCCTCAGCAATCTGACCGGGTTCAGCAAGGCCATGTATTCCACCTGGTTTTACTACCGGCCAGGCCGCGTGCTTTTTGATTCCGGCGAAGGGGTCAGCACGACAATGGATAATTTTTCGTTTGGCATCGAGAGCATTTTTCTCAGCCACGGCCACTACGATCACATCGGCGGGCTGCCCGGTCTGATTCATGCCCGCAACTCGGGACGCGGTGACAAGGAGAAGTCGCTGCAAGTTTTCTATCCATCGGGTGACTCCCTGATTGGTGCGCTTCGGGAATACACGAATCGGGTCTGTTTTCGCCTGTCCTATAAACTGGATTGGCATGAAGTCGAGCCCGGCCAGGAGATCCCAATGAGAGTTGGGGGGAAAGGCGCATGCTGCCGAACCTTTCGGACCAGGCACACGCGAACGGCGCTTACCCTCGGCTACTCCATCATCGAGCGCCGTACAAAACTGAAAGATGAGTTTGCCCGGGAACCGCAGGAGAGGATTCGTGATCTAGTGGTGGAACACGGCCGCGATCACGTGATGCAGAGCTACGACCATATTCTTCTCGCTTACGGAGGTGATTCACTCTCACTGAACGCAGAGGACATAGAGGGCGCCGAAGTAGTCGTACACGATGCGACCTTTTTGAACGACAAGGATCGGGATGAGCCGACGCATGCCACCAGTGAAGAAGCCATCCGGCTGGCAAAAGACGCGAACGTTCAATGCCTCGTTCTCCATCACGTTTCCTCCCGTTATTCATCCGAACGCATTCTCAATACAGTCGCGTCACAGGTTCAATCCATCGCCCCGGATCTGAAGGTCATGATCGCTCTCGGCCGGAGCATTCAACCCGCCCGAAAAAAGAGCATGCGCAAAAAAGTCGCTCATGGCTGACTGGTATGAAATCTTGTAAGGCTCTGGATTGGAAGCTCATTTACGCTTATATTCACGGCTCGCCAAGCCAGATATTTCACCGGTAAAAACCAAGGAGGAATCGGATGTTAAGGAAACTCGATCGTTGGTACTCGCGTGGAATGGCCGTCATCATTGCTGGAGGTCTGTGGGCGGTTGCGCTCGGCCTGCCCGGCAGTCTGGAAAGCTCGGCCCACGCGGGCATGGACAAGAAGGAACAGCACGAGCCCTACGCGCTGACGCGCAAAGAATACGCCCAGCTGCTCCTCAATTCTCATCCCTACATAAGGATTCTTACGCCTCATCTGACCTCCGAGTATCTGGTTGCTGAAGGGGCAGTGCATCATCTGATCACCTATGACAAGAACCTGTGGGACGAGGCAAAGATCAAGCAGATCCTTGACGTCCGACACAAGAACGCCGTGACGACCATGCGGGCTCTCGGCTTCAAAAGCTTCAACCAGAATGATATCGTTGTGAAGTACGAGCCGTACTAAACCAGCTAAACGAAATCGAAAAGGCAGGGGAATTCTCGTTCTCCTGCCTTTCTTTTTTTGCGAAACTGGCGGAAAGGTTAATAAAGATCCTGACAGTTCGTCGCAGAAACCAACCGGTATATGTAAGCGGATTGTTTCTGGATTCGTGTGGATCGCGTAATAGAATCCACCAAATCGACTCCAAGAGTTTGAAGGCGTGATACTTAGATCACGGCGCAGAAATGCCTGTTAACTGGTCCTCCATTTGCGATTCCTCATCATTCCCAAACTTGGCAGTCCCTGACCGAGAAGACACCCATGCCTACGGAACAGTTGCTCAACGAGCTACGCCGGCGCTACATCTACAAGCAAGTCAATACCACCAACATTGATGCGCTGTACGCCCCGCGTCACATCCTGTTCGCCACGCCGAACACGAATCACATCACCCAGTTTTATCACTTCCTGCATTCAGACTATCTGAAGGAGCCCAGGACGCAGGTTCTCCTCACTGGTTCCACCGCCGAAGAAGCCATTGAAAAGGCCAAACGGGTCAAGCCATGTGTGATGCTGGTCGACAAATATCTGCCCGACAATGGCGGTTACGAATTCTATTACAGGTTGGAAGAGTTTTATCAAGAGGAGATGCCTCCGGCATTGATGCTCCTGCCGCCCGGCGATGAGGGTGAACTGCAGCGTCCTAATTTTGGACTCATCTATCTCTATCGTGGCGTTTTCAAACCCGTGCCCGTGCTGCAGGGGCTGGCCGCAATCCTGGTTCGGATGGGCGAGGGTTCCCCTACCGAAGAATACAAACCTGAGGAAACCGTAGTGGCCACGGCTATAGTCGGTTAGAGGTCAAGTAAAAACTGATTTTAATGATGCCTGCTCCTCAAAAGGGGAGCAGGCATTTTTTTTGCGCGCAGTTCGTCTGTCCTTTAATCGCTTGCCGCTGATTCGCTTACCTTTACCGCACGAGACTTCGATCCGCCCAACTCTGTGGTATTGTGAATTCAGCCGCCGTCACCTTTTCCTGGAGAGGTAACAGACATGACTTTCCGACCACCAAAATCAAGTGACAGAAAAGCCAAAGAAGCAATGGAACTTGCAGAAGCTTCTCGCGAAACCGATTGGCAGCACCCCAGCTTCCTTGCAGAACTTTTCATGGGTCGCTTCAGACCGGATCTGATCTTCCCTTTCCCCGAGCAGACGCCCGAGGATCGAGAGACAGGTGATCGCTTTCTCTTGAAGGTGGAATCCTTCCTCAAAGAGAAGGTGGCCCCAGATGAAATAGATCGCACGAGAGAAATTCCCGACGATGTCATTGACGGGCTAATCGAGCTCGGATGCTTTCGGATGAAGATACCTGCCGAGTATGGCGGACTTGGTTTCTCACAAGTGAACTACAACCGGGCCATGGCAATGATCTCGAGCTACTGCGGCTCGACCGCAGTTTTCCTCTCGGCACACCAATCCATCGGCGCGCCTCAGCCCTTGAAGATGTTCGGGACTGAGGAACAGAAGAAGAAATACCTGCCCAGGCTTTCCGAAGGCGCCATCTCGGCATTCGCTCTCACCGAGCCGGGAGTCGGTTCCGATCCGGCGAAGATGCGGACGACCGCCACGCTCACACCGGACGGCAAGTCATACGTCATCGATGGCCTGAAACTGTGGTGCACCAACGGGCCCGTGTCCGACATCATCATTGTCATGGCCAGGACCCCATCCAAGTGGGTCGATGGCAAAGAGAAGAAACAGATAAGCGCATTCATCGTTGAGAAGGGCATGCCAGGTTTCGAAACGGTGCATCGCTGCGATTTTCTGGGGCTCAAAGCGATCCAGAACGGCCTCCTGAAATTCGACAACGTTGTGGTGCCGAAAGAGAACCTTCTGTGGGATGAAGGCAAGGGATTGAAACTGGCCCTTGTCACCCTGAATACAGGTCGGCTCACTTTGCCTGCCGCGTGTTCAGGAATGGTCAAAGCCTGCCTTCAAATGTCCCGTGAATGGTCTAATGAGCGCGAGCAGTGGGGCCGTTCGATCGGCAAGCATGAAGCTGTGGCATCCAAGATAGCGAAGATGTCTTCGACTCTGTTTGCCATGGAATCAGTCACCTGGCTGACCTCAGCCATGGCCGATACCGGCCAGCACGACATCCGCCTCGAGGCCGCCATGGCCAAGCTTTTCTGCACGGAAGCAGCCTGGCACTATGCCGATGAGACTGTTCAGATTCATGGAGGACGGGGGTACGAAACCGCCGACTCGTTACGGGCCCGAGGCGAAAAGCCGTATCCGGTGGAGAGGATGCTGCGGGACGCGCGTATCAACACCATCATCGAAGGCACAAGCGAGATTATGCGGCTCTTCATCGCGCGCGAAGCGCTGGATGGCCACATGCGCCTGGCCGGAGATCTTCTGAAGCCCCGTGTTCCATTGAGCCGGAAGGCTGCGTGTGCCGCGAAGGCCAGTCTTTATTACGCGGCCTGGTATCCAAAGCAGTGGCTCCCGTTGGATGTCTTCCCGAGGTTTATTGCTCATGGCCAGTTCGGGAAACACATGCGTTTTATCGCACGCTCTTCAAGGAAAACCGCACGCAACATTTTCCATGCAATGATGCGCCACCAGGCCGGGCTCGAGCACAAGCAGATTCTGCTGGCGCGCATCGTTGATATCGGTGCGGACCTGTTTTCCATGGCCGCCTCGATCGCCAATGCAGAAAGGATGCTCGAGGCAAAACCGGATGACAGGACGCCCGCGGCATTAGCCGACGCGTTCTGCAGGCAGGCGACACGGCGTGTAAAGGAAAAGTTCCGGGCTCTCTTCAACAACGATGACGCTCGTGAATACCGTCTGGCCAGGGAAGTGCTCAAAGGAGACATGGAGTGGCTTGAGGACGGAATCGTCCATGTGAATTACACCACCAGTCAGGTGGCCCCGGAAGATTCCGAACCCGCCGAAGCCGTTCGAGAGAGCCGGGTGCCTGAGCCGGTAGGCTGATCAGCCAACAGTTGATTGTCAGTTTTCGCCGTCCTGCTTTCGTGAGGAAATGGAGCGGAAGTACTCCTCCACCATTTCTCGGTACTGAGGGGGCAGGTTCCTGAGCTGCGCTTCGACCACCGCGCTTTCATCGGTTTTGTATTCTGCCTTGACGCTGCTCCCGCTCACATCGCCTGCCACGCCCTCGGATTTCAGAATCTTCTGTTTGGCCAGGGCTATACTTTGTGCCATTTCGAGAAGGTCTTTTTCCAGTTCCTCATCTTTCTGTCCCTTCCTCTCTTTCAACTTCAGCTCTTGAAGTTTTCTGGCGAACTGCCTCGCGGCGGCTTTAGAGAATCCAAGCTCAACAAGTCTGTTTTCGTCCAGGGCTGCAAAATCTTTCAGGTCACGCAAGTGATCCTCTCCGCCAGAAGAAATCTTTAAAGGCAGGCCATCACCGCCCTGACGAAAAACGTTCGGATTGATTTCTGGATTAGCAGAGCCTTTGTCTTCGCCCGCATTGCGTCCTGCACCGGCCTGACTGCTTCGGGCTATCTGTGCCTCCCCCTGGATCGGCTGGGATGTGCTGCCGTTGCCCGCCTGGGGGCTGCCAGAGCCGCCGTTTCCGCCCTGGCTGGAAGACCCGCTGCCAGTGGAGCTGCCGCCTTGAGAACCCTGGCCGCTGGAACTGGCCTGCTGACCCGAACTGCCCTGACCCTGTGAATTCTGGCTGCCGCTTTGTGCACCCGATTGCGAACTGCCGCTCTGCCCGCCGGCCTGGGAACCTGAGCCCTGACTGCCAGATTGTGAATTCTGTCCCTCCCCCTGAGACCCGGCGCCCTGGCCCGCCTGAGACTGCGCCCCTTGTCCTTGAGATGAACCGGGCTGAGAGCCTTGACCTCCGGGCGGCGCGCCAGCACTTTGCCCGCTCTGCGAGGAACCGGGTTGCGATCCCTGCCCAGAAGCACCGGATCCCTCCCCCTGACCAGGCTGAGACCCCGATGGAGTAGAACCGGGCTGCGAATTCTCACCGCTCTGCTGCCCTGGCTGACTTCCGGGCTGCGACCCCGCCTGCTGCCCTGGCTGACTTCCGGGCTGCGAACCCGCTTGTTGTCCCGGCTGACTTCCGGGCTGCGACCCCGCTTGTTGTCCGGGCTGACTTCCGGGCTGCGAACCTGCCTGCTGTCCGGGCTGCGAACCCGCTTGTTGTCCCGACTGACTTCCAGGCTGCGACCCCGCCTGCTGCCCTGGCTGACTTCCGGGCTGCGACCCCGCCTGCTGTCCGGGCTGGCTTCCGGGCTGCGAACCCGCTTGTTGTCCCGACTGACTTCCAGGCTGCTCCCCCTGCTGCTGC
>JASLXP010001309.1 GCA_030740295.1 Planctomycetota bacterium | reverse complement strand
CGACGGCAGAGGGTGTACTTCAGCGAATGCGCATGGACCGGTGCAAGAAAGGCGAAGATGAGGAGAAAGCGGGTGAGCAAGGGTGGAGTGTTGGAGTGTTGGAGTGTTGGAGTGTTGGAGTGTTGGAGTGTTGGAGTGAGGTCACTGAGTCTTTTGATGGTACACGATCACTGATCGTGATTCGTCAGGTGTTGTAAGGGTAAGGTCACTTCTTGTCGGGTAAGTAGTCTTTCCATTTTCAGTTTTTCATCCGCCCTCTTCATCCGTGGCCCTCTTCATCCGTGGCCCTCTTCATCCGTGGCCCTCTTCATCCGTGGCCCTTCTTCATCCGTGGCCCTCTTTATCCGAGGTCCTCTTCCAGCTCCGTCATCCTTCACACGCATGACTTGTGGCTCATCACACCCAATCGCGCAACAGTGGTCGCAGCTCGCCCGCAAGGTAGAAAGAGCCGGCGACTACTACGAGGTCCTCTTCGGTTGCTTCAAGGATGGCTGCCTCCAAGGCGTCTGGCGGCCGCTCGAAACTACGTGCCGCTTTCCCGGTTGTCTTCTGCGCGGCCTGGGCGAGGGCCTCCGGTGGCATGGCCCTGGGGCTCGGCGCGGCGGTGGTGAAGATCTCTTCGGCGAGCGGCGCCAGGGCTTCCAGTACCGAATGAACTGTCTTGTCCGAGGCAATGCCAAGGACAAGAAAGAGGCGCTCGTATTCGATGGAAGTCCGAAGCGTCTGGGCTAGGGCGCCGGCTGAGATGTCGTTATGCGCGCTGTCCAGAATGACTCGCGGCCGGCGTTTGTCGAAAAGTTCGATGCGGCCTGGAAGCTGAATCTCTGACAGAGCTGATTGGATGTGCTCCGCGGAGATCGGCCTTTCCTGGTTCTCGCTCAGCCAATCGCAAATGCCGATGGCTGTGGCTGCGTTTTCTTTCTGATGCCGGCCCGCGGCACGAAGGCGCAGGCCGCGGTGTTCACGAATGGGAGTCACCACATTGAAGTTCTCTTCATCAACTCGCTCTGCCCTGATCTCTTTCCCGAACCACCAAACCGGGATGTCCAGCTCGAAAGCGCGGTCCCGGATTGCCTCTGCAGCCTCCTGAGGCTGCGGGCCGACGATCGCGGGCACACCGGCTTTGAGGATGCCGGCCTTTTCGGACGCAATCATTGAGAGAGTGTTCCCGAGTTTGTCCATGTGGTCGTAATGCACGGGCGTAATCGCCGTGATCGTCGGTTCGATGACGTTGGTGGAATCGAGCCGACCGCCGAGCCCCACTTCGAGCACTGCGGCATCGCATTCCTGCCGGGCAAATTCTCGAAACGCGATGGTGGTCATGATATCAAAGAACGTAGGCGGCAGAGTTTCCCGAGGCATATCGAGGTACTCACGAAGCGCAAAGATGTGGTTATCGAGAACCAGTTCCTCGATCCACTTGTCGCTGACTGCGATACGCTCGCGAATGTCTTCGAGGTGCGGGGAAGTGTAAGAGCCCGCCTTCAAGCCAGCCTCCTGCAGGATGGCCGCGGTTAAGAGAGTGGTACTTCCCTTTCCTTTTGTGCCGGCCACGTGGATGCGGATCGGCGCGGCACGATCGGGATGCCCGCACCATCCAAGCATGTCGCGCATGCGCTCCAGATCGAACGTGGTTCGCGAGTATTTGAACCGCCCCATATTCTCATAATTCGTGAAGCGGTAGAGGTAATCGAGTGCGGACATAAGAGGGTGGGACTATTCGGTGTGGGGCGTTTTCAGCCTGCCATTGGGCGAACGAAGCTCGCCTCGCAGATCACAGATCTGCACCACAAAGGGTCCTATTCGAACGTTTCAAAAATGCGTTCGACTCGGGCGTACCCGGCATCCTGATGCCAGTTGACCACAGTTCCACTGTGATCCGGGAGCTTCGCCCGGAGACGATAGATCCCGCAATTTAACAGATCCGGGACCACGAAATCTTCCGCGACGTCGAGGATTTCGTTGCATGTCAAAAACTGAAAGAACTTCGGCCCGTGAAGCCGACCACAGAAAATACGCCGGTAGAACTCCTCGCTCTGCCCGTGCAGTCCGACCATGCGCGTCTCGAAAACTTCGCCTTCAAGCTTGTCCTGGATTTCGCCCTTGTCGTAGAGCTCCTCGGCGATGGCATCAAGCGTCTGTGGAACTTCATCGATCAGCGGATCGACGATGCTGTCCGGCACCAGGTTTTCAATGACCAGGTAGCCTTCATCGTTGAACTGATCGATTTTGTCTTGGGATAAGGTGGGCATCTGTTTCTACTACTTCTCCTTCTTCAGGACCGGTGCGTTAATCTGGATTCTGATCTCTGCTTTCCCCGTCGCCTTTGCAGCCGGCTTTTTCTTCTTTTTCTTCTTTTTGCCGCCCAGCAATTCCTTACGGCGCTCTTCGCTGAAAGACTTTCCGCTGCCTTCGTAGCCCTTGGCAGGCTTGCCGTCTTCACCGAGCTTCCCGACCGTCCAGAGGATGCCACGGCTGACGATATCGAGGTAGGTGGGATCGAGCATGGTGACATTGTGATGGCCGAGTGTGCAGCCGAAGGTTTTGATGCCTTTGTATTCACTCGACCAGAGGCACATCTGCGCGGTTTTCTGGTCACCGTCTTTTGTGCCTTCGGCGAGCGCGGTCGCGTTGTCGAGCAGCTTGGTGTGATAGAGCTCGCCCATGGGGGTCTTCCAGTCCGCGGCCACGCCTTTCATGATCGGATTGTCTGTCGCCAGGGTCTTGACTGAGATGGGGAACTTCGCGCCGTGCCGGTAGGACTGCACGCCCTGAAGTTTATCCCACTCTTTAGTCTTTGTGCCGCGAAATGTGTGCATCGCGCAGTGGATGACAACGACGCCGACCTTGGCCTCGACGTGATCCTGAACGATCCGTTCGACCGTTGGCGCGTCTTTGTATTTGGCGAAACACTCGTTGTGGAGGATGACATCATAGCCTTGGGCCCAGCCTTCTTTCGTGAAGATCTCCGGCAGACCGCCCGGCGCTTTTTTGACGTACTCGATAGTCCACTCGATGTTCGCACGGGCGCTGAGCCCCTCGGCAAGGATGTGCTGCTGGCGGAAGAAGTCATGGTAGCCGCCCCCGGTGATCATGAGCGCTTGGATCGGTTTGGCGTCTTCCGCAAGGGCATCAAACGAGAGCAGGGCGGTCAAGGCGAAGAAATGTATGAGGGACTTATTCATCAGGTCTCCTTATCGAGTAGTGAGTTCTTTCTTGAGCAAAGAATTTCGCCGATTCATTCCGAGAGTGCAATTGATGTGTATTACTCCTTCCGCTCCTTCCATTCCTCCCACCAGGTCTTGCTACGCAGGATTTCCCATTGGCGGGACTTTCGTTCCACGGGCACATGGGTCGCGTGCTGGCCAGTCGGATCGTAATGCGCGTAAAGGATGCGGTAGTCGTGCGCGGGAATGTAAATCGGGCCGAAGATTTCTGTCTTCACGAAGTGCTGACGCTGTGCCTTTGTTGCTTTCGTTACTGCGCCCATTGATTCCATATCTTCGAGTGCGGTCACACCTTGATAGCTGAAACCTTTGGAAGCGCGGCCGTCCAGTGAAAGATTTTCCGGGAGTGGGTATCTCGTTCGGATATTTCGAACAGCGAGATTGTTGTTGCCGCCGAGCAGGCCCTTTGAATCGAGCATGTGAAGGCGGCCGCGGATGGGGTCATCGCTTTCATTCTGAATGATGAAGAGGGCTTTATACCCGCGACGATTTCCTGCCTGGCCGTAAGGTCGGCGATAGATGGTGACGTAGGTGTTGGCGAAAGGATCTTCCTCCGTTGTCTCGAAAGCATCTCCGGAAAACTCTTCGCCGAATCGGCAGAATTTCCGGCTGCGCCAGTATGGGATGGTCTCAGTGCTTGCTTCATCGAAGTAACCGAAATCGCTGAGAATGTTGATAGCCTTCACGAGCTGCTCGACGTTGGCGATCTCGGTGTTGACTCCGATATCGTGCAGCAGGGCTCGACCGATGACGCCGCGGTCGAGGCTTGGATTATCACCCGGCATGACGACGCTGGCTTTGAGCCCGACGAGTCCGGGTTTGATGCGAGTGGTGAGGCTCTTGTTTGTGTTAGACGCGTAGCGAAACATCGAGATGGGGAATCGGGTCACGTTGTCGATGTCATATGAAAGTGAGTAGGCCGACGCGCTTTCGACGAGTTCGCTGTCCTGCGCGTAAGATTCAAAGGTCGTGCATGAGGTGGCCCACAGGGAGGTGACGTTGGGGATGCCGTTCTTCTTTTGCAGCTTCGCCAGGCGCTTAAGCATGTCTTTCGCATGAAGAGTGGCGAAGTTGGCCTGGTAGGGGAGCTCGTTCTGCTTGACGTCTTTCGGATCTCGAAAATATGCCTGCCCGTTGGCGACGCACTCTGAGCGGAGGGGTACGAACAGCTCATCCCACCACCATCCGGGCACCTTGCCGATCCGAATCTGCCGTTCGAGCCAGTAGACAAAATAGTCTTCCCAACTCTGGCCGTATCCGATGAGGACCAATCCCTTGCCCGGACGAATCCAGGGCTGGTTGTAACCGCCCCGCTTGTCGAGCGGAGAGCTGTTTACTTTCGCGCTCGAATGTAAGAGCCATTCGCCGTTGTAGGCGCGCTTCTGAAGAGCGGGGATGCCGGAGTTCACCCAGTTGCGATTGATGTAGAGACGAGGCGACCCATGCGGATACCTTTTAAGGAAGTACTCGAAGGTCTCGTCCGAACCGTCGATGCCCCAGGGGCCGTCGTTGGGCAGACACTTGAGACCGATGCCCGCGTATTTTTCGGGTCGCCAGTCCAGCCACTGGATGCGGCGGTAGCCTTCCTCCTTGGATTTGGTCGGGTGCGTGATGAGATAGAACTCGATCGAGCGTCTGCCCTGGATGGTCGTCGTGTGGTTGACGAACTTCACTCGCAGCGTGGCCTGCATGTCTTTGTCGCGTTCGAGAGTCATGGTCGAGCCCTCGCTGTCGATGGCCCAGCCCTGGTCGCTGTCGCAGATCCATGACCATCCGCGGTCGCCGCTGCCGAAGGTGAAGAACGGGACAAATTTCGAGTAATAGAGCTCGAGCGGCTCGAGGTGATCCGGATTCGCGCTGTCCCACAACACACCGTCTTCCATGGGCAGCGTCATCTCGAGTCCGGACGCGGGGATCATGTGGTACATGCCGCCGGTCCGGTAATCGACGGGGCCGTCGACATCCATCACGAGTTCGAGCAGATCCACTTCTTCGGCCTGTTCCGTGCCGTAGGTCATCCGGCAGAGCAGCGAGCCATCGCATTCGTATTGAGTGTTCAATTCGATATCGATGGGGCCGGCTTTGAGCTTCGACGTGAAAACCACTTCGCTTTGCCAGGTTCGAGCGGCCTTCGCCGCGCCGACGGCTCCGGCCGGGATGCGTTGCCCTTTTACGATCGCCTCCAGACGGAGCGGCGCGCGCAGTTGTGGGCCACGGCCATTGGGCACAAAGCTGGAAAGGTCGGCCTTGCGTGTGTCTGTCTTTGCACGCGTTTCGAGAGGAAGCTCACGGACGTCGGGGAAGATTTCGATTTGCGCGGGCAAGCCCGTATCAGCTACAGCAATGCGGTGCTTGAGCATTTCGAGCGAACTGCCCTCCACCTTGATCGGGGTGAACGGCGCCCAGACGATGTCCTCCATTCCGAGCTTGTTCTTCTCCCAGACAAATTCGCCTTTGTAGAAAGGCTCGGGATTTCGCTCTCCAACGATACGCTTGTTTTTATCAAACAGCAGCAGCGAAACCTTGTAGTAGCCTTTTTTCAGGGCAGGAAGATCGTTCAGAAAGAAGGTGGCAAATTCTCCGTTGAACCGCGCGATCTCTGTCACCAGCTCATCTTCGTCTTCGTTGGAGCGCATCACGATCAGCTTGGCCTCGGCCGCGCGGCGGGCATCTTCGCTCGCGCCGTGAATGCCTTTATCCACGACCGCGGAAAGTCTGTTGGTGTACGGCGAGTATTGGTATTTGAAATCGAAATCCTTTTTCGGCGGCCGCATCTTGATGAGCGTGTCGAGCTTCTGTTCACGCCATTCGTGGTAGGGAGGGCCGGGATCGACGGAATGGAATTTCGCGAGTCGATTCTGAAAGAGCACCTTACCAGGCCGGCCTGCCGTGCGGACATCGAACCAGAGATAGTTTTCCTGTTTGGAAATGCCGGGGAACTTGCGCTTGAAACGAAGCTTGAGGGACTGCCCGGGCACGAGCTCGATGAGGCCGTCTTTGGTCTGGTCGTCCGTGTAGGTCGAGTAAATCAGGCCTTCAGCGCTCTCGACAAAAAATCCGAGCCGCACAGTTTCCGATCGTGTGTTGTGATTCTTCAGGGCGACTTTGACGTCGAGGATGTCCTCCATCAGGGGCCCCATTTGCTGCACCTGAAAACCGACAGCCTTCGAATCAAAGACAAGCCTGGTCTTGGTCGTGTTCCAGATATGCTGGTCGAAGAGCACGACATACATCCCGGCGCCGCCGATGCCGTTCTTGAACCACAGGCGATAGGTCGTGCCATCGGGCGGAGGCAGCTTGATGACATCCCGTCCGTTTTCGAGCTTGCCGGCGTAGCCTTCGCTGCGCATCTCCTTGAGTGGGATTTTCATTTCAGTAACCCAGAACGTCTTTTCCACGCCGGAACGCACGAGGGCCTTGGCCTGCCAACGCTTGCCCTGGCCGGTATTCAGCGACCAATGCTGATCGGAAATCACGCCGATAGGGTTGACGAACCATTTGAACATCCCCCATCGATAGCCCTGACGGAGCTCACTGAACGGTCGCAGCTCAAACTCCATATGGTCATCCTGTTTGAGCCCGTAGAGCGGATGGCTGTAAACATCGGGGAAGCGTCCGCGGGCCTTGAGCCAGGAATCTTCCGGATAAGTCGAAATGACATAGGCGAGAAAGAGGTGTTCCTTGTCGTA
>JASLXP010001308.1 GCA_030740295.1 Planctomycetota bacterium | reverse complement strand
GTAGTGGTCGAGAACCGCAACATCAAGCACCAGGTTTTTTTCTACCCGCGTGATTTCGTCCGGCGGGTAGGTGTAAGCGTTGTAGACCAGCCCTCCTACGATTCGATCCGGGTGTTTCTGCCCGACCAGTCTTGCGACTCCGTTGTAGAACTTCAGGACTGCGGAGGTCATGCTCCATCCTCTTTCGGCAAAGCTTCCCCAGTGCCCGCGGTCATCACGGATAACGTGTTTTTCGCAACGTTCGCATTTGCAGAAGCGCATCCCATCGCTGAGCGAAAGAGACGCGTGGTAGCGTTCAGGATTGCGTGAGAGCAAGTCTGCCACGCTTTCACCAAAGGCATGAATGAGATCCGGATTCGTCAGGCAATATTTGTGATTCAGCTTCATATTTTCCGGCACAGGCTGCCTGGTACCGTCTTCCAGCAGCGGCATGTATTCCGGATGTTGCAGTAACACCTCCCTTGAAGGGTGGTTGTCAAAAGAGTGCCCGAAGCTGAGGTAATACCATTCGTTGATCTTGTGACGCCGCTTCCACTGCATGACCTCCGGCACGTTGCGGCCCTGAACATAGGCCAAGGCCCTAAACCGAAAAGTGGGCTTTCCTGTGATATCCAAATTTCCAAACGTAATTTGGTTTGCAGTCGGAACATCTTCGCCGAGCTCACCTGGCATCAGCCACCGCACGCCGGCCACCCTCTGAAGAAAGGAGCACGCACCGAAGTAAGTGCCACGGCTGACATGCCAGTTCCATTTCTCCTTTCCGTCCGGGGTATCGTTGCCCGCGATGAAAATGTCTCGTCCACGGGAGAGGATCCGAAAGCTCTCGTATTCCATGGCCTTTCCATCGAGCCCAGCATCGCGCGCGGGCCGGCTGTCGCCGAGAGCGATCATGGGAGAAGACGGTTTGGTTACTATGGCGAGTTTGACGCCGGTAGCCTTTGCCAGGATGCGCCGGATTTCCGCGGCCGATTCCTTCACCGATGCAGGCGCGTCCAACCGGTGATAGATGCGGTAATCCGTGGATTCTGAACCTACCAGAACATTGGGCTCCGCCTGAATGCCGGCCACGCAAAGAAACACACATAACTTTGAAAGCATGGGTTTGTTACTCCTTGTCCGTCGTTCCTTGACGAATTTGACACTCATCCATCCCATTCTTCATCATTCCATCACGCCCCTTAGCTTAGCCACCTTAGGTCTTCCTCTCGGCTCTTGACACAAAAAACCGTTCGCTTATATCTAGCACGCGATCTCTGCATTAACCATCAACCACTAATCATTCTTCACCATGTCGAAAGCTTTGAGTATTGTCCCTGATCCGCTTGCGGCGGAAAACAGAATCATCTTCGCCACAGGCCCGCTCACCGGAACTGACGCCTCCTGCGGCGCAGGCTACATCGCGAGGCCCGCTGAATTCCACCGGGCGACACTCGACAAAAAAAGAAAAACTCAATGCATCGCCCGTTACCGGCACAGGGCTGCCGACCTACGGCACGGAAGTGTTGATGAACGTCATCAACGAAGCCGGCGCGATGCCCACCAGAAACTTTCAGGAGGCCCAGTTCGAAGGGGCTGACAACATCAGCGGTGAAACGCTGGCAGGCGCGTGGGCTAAAAACGGCTGGGCGAGGAGACCACCTCAGAAGAGGAGGCCGAGACTCGAACCGTCGCCAACAAAGCCTGCTTTGCGTGCACAATTGCGTGTGGCCGGGTGACAGAAATTCCCTCCGCTGCATCAGGCCAACACCGCGTGACTACCAGCCCTCACAATTGGCGACAAGCCAGTGAGGGGCCGGAGTATGAGCCCGCGTGGGCCCTTGGGTCGAACTGCGGTATTGACGATCTGGATACCCTCCTGAAAGCAAATTTCCTCGGCAACGAGCTTGGCCTGGAGCCGGAAGAGACCGACATCCCTCTCAACTTCGGAATGCAGACGCCCTCGTAGGGATGGTCGAGCGCACCGCGTATCGCCGGGGCTTCGGGGACAAGCACATCACGCGGCGTACATGGTCAATCCGACGGAATCGTCCTGAAGTCGGCATGGTCTCTGTACTTGATGTTCCGGCGGCCGAAGTACGTACCGTAATACGGTGAGTTGGCGTCAATCCACGTTACCAGCGTGATGAATTCTTCCCGTGGTAGAGTTGCGCCCTCGTGCCCTTCGCGAAGCATCTTGATCAGTTTACTGGCGTGAGATCCCAGCGTGTAGGGCGGAATGGGCGCGGCATCGCCCGTCTTGGGTTGGTTCTCATGAAACACCTGCACGAGGTTCCTGCGGAGAAGGTTCTCGTACGAGCGGTTGAACAAGGTCGTCAACTCCCCCGTCAGATCGAGTTTGCCTTCGGTCTTCTTGCCGCCGTGACAGCGGACACAATGGCGGTCGAGGATGGGCTGAACGTCTTTCACGTAATGAATCGCCCGAGGCGCCACCTCTCCGGGCTGTGCGGCCAGAGCGCTCGCAGGGCGGCCTATAGCCAGAGGGTGGCCCAAGCCGGTTGAAGGGGCCAGACGCCGCTCTCCATGGCAGCCGATGCAGGAACGCGTTTCCCCGGGCCGCAGATTGACGAAGGTCCTCATGCGCTGAACTTCCATGAAATTCTCGTCCAGCACCT
>JASLXP010001307.1 GCA_030740295.1 Planctomycetota bacterium | reverse complement strand
CGGAGGATTTCTTTGGTTTTACGAAGCGAGTCATTCGCGAGCAGGAAGAACTCGGCGAACTGGAGGAACAATACTCAGAGGAACTCACCGGATATGGCCGCATGCTCGCCACGGGCATGGCACGGGGACAGCGTGCCGCGCTCGAAAGCAGTTACGGGGAAGACCCAGACGCGAAATCCCACGGCGAGAGCTTTCTCGAATTCTTCAAACAGCGAATGGTGCCCGGTGGGATCTACCTGATGGATGAGCCTGAAACGCCACTCTCTCCGCTCCGGATTCTGTCCCTCATATCCATGATGAAGGAGATGGTGGAACAGCAATGCCAGTTCATCATCGCTACACATTCGCCTATTCTGATGGCGTTTCAGGGTGCCAGAGTACTAAGCTTCGATTCCGTTCCGGTTTCAGAGATTCAGTATGACGATGTCGAACACGTAACCCTTACTCGCTCCTTTCTGAATAACCCCGAGGCATTTCTGAGAAGGCTGTAAATAAAATGAGCAACAAAACGATCATCACCGTCGGCCAGGCCGAAGGAGACTTCATTGGAAACGACAACGGCGCACTCCAGGCCGCGGTAGAAGCGGCTGTCGAGAAAGGCGGCGGGACCGTCGTCATTGGCCCGGGCTGTTATGACATGCACGACTCACTTCATCTGTCGAGTAACGTGACCATCCGCGGCAGTGGTGAGGAAACGGTACTGCGCAAAACGGCTATCGTGAAATCGGGGCTCTCGGCTGATCTTGGGTATGGGCACTTCGATGTCTCCCTCGCGGAGCCGGATAGATTTCGCGTCGGTATGGGCGTCCATATCAAAGACAAAAACTCTGGCGGCTTTTATACTACCGTGGCCACCCTCACCTGGCGCGAGGAAGACCGCTTTGGAATCAGCCGCTTCCTGAATCACGATTACTCCCGCAAAAACGAATGCATCGTGCGCAGCGTTTACCCGATCATCAGCGGCTATCACCTGGAAAACGTCGCCATTGAGAATCTATCCATCGATGGCAATCGCGACGAAAACGAATATCTCAACGGCTGTCGCGGCGGCGGCATATTTCTATTGCAGGCCGCGGAAGTCAGCATCCGTGGCGTTTCTATCAGGCGCTACAACGGAGACGGCATCAGCTTTCAGCAGACGAGGGACGTGCACATCGAAGACTGCATCTGCGAAGGCAACAACGGTCACGGGCTCCATCCCGGGAGCGGCTCTGTTCGCCCGGTGATGCGTAGGGTGCGCTGCATGGGCAACGAGAACGACGGCATTTTTTATTGCCTGCGAGTTTCATTCTCACTGACCGAAGATTGCGAGCTCAAGAACAACGGCGGCGTCGGCATCTCCGTCGGCGGCCGCGATACGGATCACCTGATCCGCAACAACCACATCGAAGCGAACGGCGGCAACGGCCTGTTCTTCCGTCCCGGTGACGAAGCCATGGCCGGGCACCGCTGCCAGTTCGAAGGCAACCGCCTTATCGGGAATTGCGTCAAGAAGAACCAGGGCGAGATCTTCATCGACGGTGCCACCCAGGATGTGCATCTCCTCAATAATTCGATTTCCCCGGCCTCACACGATGACCGCCGGGCTATTGGAATCGTCGTGGGCAAAGAAGCCTCGAGAATTGTGGCCTGTGGAAATGAGATGGATTCCGAGGCCCAGGCGTTTGAGTTGGAGGGCGATGAGGGCGCGCTCGTACGGACCTCGCCGGAAACCGCGTTAAATGTCGGACCGGATGCTGCTCCTGTTGGCGCTGCCAGACACCTGGTGCACAGAGATCCATAGAACAGCCCCTTCTACCTTCCAGCACACCACTGAGTAAATCATGGCGCGGCCGCATCGCTTCTTTCTTGATTCCATCCCCGCCTCCGGCAATGCCAATCTCAGCGGGTCAGAGCATCATCACATGAGCAGAGTCTTGCGGATCGATCCCGGTGAGACCGTGCTCCTGTTTGATGGCAAAGGACAGCAGGCGCGTGGCCGGGTCTCAAAGATCTCTAAAACAGATTCCATCATCGAAGTGCTCGAATGTGAGCACCAGACCGCTCCCGCGATCGAGCTTCACCTGGCACTTGCGCTCACGAAAGGGAAACAGACCGAGTCGGTGATCCGCATGAGCACGGAGCTCGGGGTGACGTCCATTCAGCCGGTGCTCACGGAACGCTCGGTCGTGAGGCCCGGTGATGCCAATCGAATCGCTGGCAGATCAACGCACTGCCATCGAAGCTGCCAGACAATGCGGCAGGAACTTTCTGCCTCTTGTGAAGGATGAAATCACGCTGAGTGCTCTGGTACAGAACGAGGCGACCGATACTTTGCAGCTCATCCCGCACACTGTGTCCGCACGCCCACTTCGAGAGGTGTTGAGAGGATCAGAATGCCGGGCGGTCACCATCCTCATCGGTCCGGAGGGCGGCTTTACTGATGCAGAGGCACAGCTCGCCATTGAGAACGAATTCACGCCCGTCTCGCTTGGCCCCAACGTTTTGAGGGTGGAGACTGCCTGCCTGATGACCCTGTCGGCGGTGCTATATGAACTTTGGGATTGACTCTGCGGTCTTGGGGGTAGCCATTCCCCATTTCACTTTTTCTTGAACTTTCGCGGACGTCCAATAAGCTTTCTTCAGTTGGCCGCTGGGCAGCGTGCCTCGTAGAGCCAACGTTATATGCCTTAATACAAGGGAGCCTGCCATGTGTTCTCACCCGCCTGAAAAGGGCGGCGCACTTCCGCTGCCGTCCGATTGCCAGACCGAAACTCTCGGTGTCACCTTTTTCGACCTGTCCCGTTTCGCCGAATGGGCGTCTTCTGATAACGACGACCTCGTCGCAGGTTTCCTGCAGAGGTTCTACTGCCTTGCGGCCGAGCATATCGAGCCCGCCGGAGGGCGAATCGTCAAATTCATTGGTGACGCCGGGCTGGCCGTCTTTCCAACTGAATCCGCAGAGGACGCTATCTTCGCCTTGTGTGCCTTCGCACGGGAAGCCCGAGACTGCGCGCAGGAGCTTGGCCTCGATACCTATCTCAACATAAACGTGCACGTTGGCCCGGTCATCGCCGGCAGCTTCGGGCCCCCGGGCGCTGAACGTTTTGATGTGATTGGCAAGACGGTGAATATCGCGGCCCGGCTCGGAAGGCGCGGGGTGACTCTCTCTCCGCAGGCGTTCCGCTGCCTGAGCCCCGAAGCTCGCGACCGTTTCGATAAATTCACCCCGCCTGTTACTTACCGGTTCCGTTTCTGAGTGGTGATTTTCCAGGGACATCTCCAATGATCGTCTATCACGGAACAACTGATAATCGCGCCAGAAGCATATGCCTCGAGGGCTTTCGTCCGCGAAAGCCATCGAGGCGCGTCTGGTTTGCCGAATCTAAAGGATACGCTCTCCGCCGGGCCAGGACCCAGGCCAAACGCGCACGGGACCGCGCGGTGGTCTTGACCTGTGAAATCAATGTGCACCAACTCCGGGGCCGTCTGGGATCGAAACGCATCTTCCACAAGCAAGGGATAGTCGCTATCAACGGCCCAGTGCCGATCAGCGTTCTCAGATCACATCCCGCGAATATGGGCGTGGACGAGCCCAGCTCGCCGGACGACTTAGCAGAATGGGTGAATCGAGCGCTCGGATTGAAGAAATACAAGGGGGGCAGCCCGAAGCATCCCGGCATCCTCCGGCTGTCGCGCTGGGTCGTTAACCGCCTGGCCGACGGCAGGCACAAGATGAATCATCCTGAGATGCTCGGCATGGCGCGGCAGTGGCTGCCCGAATACTTCCACGGAGTAAAGGTTGACCCCGACCGCCTCCAGGTCGTGAGGAAAGTGAAGACGATCGAGGTCGAAGTGAAATCCTCCGAGCTTGAAGGCGGAGAGCTCGAAGGTGAAGCGCTCGATCTGCTCGAACATACGGAACCCAAGCGCCGGATACGAGGTCTGTCGATGATGGCAGACATTCAGGACCCGGACCTGTTCGAGTGGTGCATGATGTTTCTCGACGACGAATCTACGGATGTTCGCGTGGCCGCGCTTCGAGCCATGCGCGATGCCGAAGAAGGCGACGTTGAGATCATCGTTCCGCACACCCAGGCCGAAGACAAGCGTATCAGGGCCGCGGCCATTGCCGCTCTGGCGGTTCATGCCGGTGCAAACGGTCCTTACTGGTTCAAGCGCGGTCTGAAGGACCCCAGCCCGTGCGTTCGCGTGGAAGTGGCGGCCCTCCTGCCGCGTCTCGATCCGGCGAAGCATCACGAGATCTTTGAGATCGCTCTTTACGATGCCAACCCGGATATTGCCCGCCGCGCCCGGGAGCTCACCACCGGGAAGGGCTATTCAGTAATGAAGTGGTAGCACCTGGTTTGGAAGCGAGTGCGACGAAGGCCGGCCGCAACCACAGAGAGGACCGCGGATGAAGAGGGCCACGGATGAAGAGGGCCACGGGTGAAGAGGCGCGGATGAGGTGATCGCGGATCTTTTGGTTTTTATCCGTGGCCCTCTTCATCCGTGGCCCTCTTCATTCGCAGGGATCTCTGCGCTTCAACCTCGAAAGTCCTTCCATCCGTGTTCTGTGGGATCGAACCATTTTTTGAGGGTTGATGACACGAACGGGGAGGTCCCGCGAAGTTGCCATGATGAAGAGAACCGCGGATGAGGTGATCGAGGATGTCTTGATTTTATCTGTGGCCCTCTTCATTCGTGGCCCTCTTCATTCGCAGGGATCTCTGCGCTTCAACGTCGAAAGTCCTTCCATCCGTTTTCAGCGGGATCGAACCATTGTTCGAGAGTTGGCGACACAAACGGAGAGGTACCGCTGAGTTGCCATTCGATTGATGCTCTGCAGCCCCTCACGGTGAATACGATCATGCGGTTGGGGCCGACAGGTGGCGGCTTCTGGTGCGTATTGAAGCGAGAAGGCCGAAAGAGCAACTCATCGGACATCGCGTCCCGTATCGAGTAAGGGCGAGGGATTCGGTTTATGTAGTCGGCCCGATCTGCAACTGTCTTGCAGTAGAAGCGCATCGGAGTGTATGACTGCCCGCCGGAGAGGGGAGCGTTTCCATGGTACTGACCGGGCGGCAGGTGATAGACGAGGCCGGCATCCGTCTGAATCAGGTATCTGGCGCCACCCGGAAAATGAATCTCGATTCTGAATGAATCTCCTTTTGTTACTTTCGGTAATGCAAACTTGGCGTGAAGTATTCCGTCCTCCTGGGAAATCTCTGCTTTTGAAGGCTGCTCTCCATTTGGCCGCGTAAGAGATACTTCCGCTGTTGCGGCTCCTGTCCTCAGCAATGCAGTGACTTCCAGCGGCCCGTCCATCATGGCCAGGATGAACGCAACTCCAGTATAAGGCTCACCCTTTTTCGTTGGCTTTTGAAGTGTAAAGAAGTTGTTGCGGAGCTTCCTTGGCCGTTGCGAGTCAAAGCCCAACCGATCGCCAAGGCTCACACCCGCGAGTATGGGCATCAGGTGTAGCCGAATGATGGAGTTGCCCAGATACGTGTAGGGGTAAGTGGGCACATTTTGCGTCGCCAGGTCAACGTCAGGCACCAGGTCCGCCATGCCCCGTGCGACGTCCCATCCTGCTTCGGCATATCGAATATCCCCGGTCTGTTCAAAGGCCCACTGGCATCCGATGGTATCGCTGGGACTCCGGATTCCGCCGATGGTCTCAATGGGCAGCATTTCGTGTTCAAGATGATCGAGCATCGCTCTGCTCAGGGCCGGATCTTTGAAAACTCGTTGCTGCAGGACCAGCCCATCGTAGAGATACACGACCGGGCCGCTGAACCGCTTTTCTTCTGACTTCCATTCTCGCTTCACGGTCACCTCCCTCGAGGCGCGGGCAAACTCGGCGATTTCGGGATCGAGCGTTTCCTGGTAGGCCAGGGCCCAGAAGCGATTCATGTTGTACATCTCACGGCCGCCGACCAGTTGATGTGGTCCTTTCGCTTTGGCTTGTCTGCGGGTGAATTCCTTTGTGCCCGCAATCACTTCATCCATCACATCCTTTGCCCGACGATAGCCGGTCAGATGCCAGTAGTAATATAGGAAATGCAGCTTCATCCCTTTCATGTTCCAGTCCGTGAAAGCAAAATTAGGAAACGGCAAAGCCCCGCCGCACGTCGCCATGTAACCCGTGGGCGAGCCGCGGGTGTTGTAGTGATTGACGTTCATGTCCATGCAGTAACGAGAGGTGATTTCCCCCTCCTCGAACCAGTTGCGTCCTCCTCCTCGCATGAAGAGCAGCCAGGGGATCATCTGCTGATCGTATTGAGTGTTATCCATCCAGCGGTAGTAGGTGTATTCGCCGTGCTTCGACCATCGCACCATGCCAAAACGAAGCAGGCCGTAATTCGTTTCAGAGATCCAACGCGCCATCGACAGCCTCCCCAGCCAGTCCACAGCCCGTTCGATATTCGGATACTTCTCCGGCTGCCGCGGCATGATTTTGAATCCCATGAAGGGCACTTTCATGGCCGATTTCGGGTCCTGGCGGAGGACGATCGGATGCTGCGTTACGCTGTTCAACTGATCGGGAGAACGTTTCGTGCGGCCATCGTGAAAACCAAAGACGACCTCATTCGTCCGTGCCGCGCCCTCGGCCGTGTACAGGAAACCCGGAGAGTTTTCGTAGTTGTTGACAAAGTGCCCCTTCTCCTTTGAAAACGGATAACGCTTCCACGTATGGTGGCGGTAGATCTTAGGCGTCATGACGTCTTCAGGAAGGAACGAAAGCCGCGGCCCTCCCTTTGGCCAGAATTGCAGAGAGAGTCGGCCTTCGTTCAACGAGAAAGAAGTCGGATGCGTTTGCCATGCATGACGCAACGAAACGCTGATGCCCATACCGGCTGCATCGCCCAGGTAAACCCAGCCGCCGATCTGTTTGCCTTCCCTGATGACCAGGTCGCCGGATTGTGCTGTAAAGTGATCGGCCCGATCCTGATGCAGAGAAAAATGGTCTTTGTTGATCCGCAGCGGCGTGTCCCCTTCGGTTAGCCCGATGTAAACTTCGGATGTCTTGCTGCGCACGGGCTTCATCGAAAGGGAAACATCCCGTGCACCAACGCGAGTATCTTTGATCATCCACGTCAGCGTGTGGTAAAGGCGAACGAATGATTCGCCCCTGTAAAAACAGTAGCGCAAATCCAGGCGCGCCATGGGCCGTCCGTCCGGATACTTGAACATCCCGCTCGCCTTCACCGTGGCCCGCGCCGCGGTCGATTCCTCCAATCCAGCTTTCCAATCGAGCAGACGTCCCGGGATCTGTTCCTTAGTGTCATCGGCAGTTAAAGTGAATTCGGCGGCATCCGGATCGACCTGCTCCTGCCCGTGCAGCTTGACAGACTCAAACAGTCGGGGCTGATCCATCGAGAGCCTCACCCGGAGTGGCCCAGTATCGACTTCGACAGCATCCGGAGTCTGGCCGCCCAGCGCATCGCCATCGAACCTCTTGGCCTTCCTGCCGGGCTCGAAGTAATACGTTCGATTTTCGCTCGCCCGAAAATGAAGGAGCACCCATTTAATCGAGGAGTGATCCACGTCCCACCAGCCCGTCACCTCGGACTCGAACGGTATCGAGCGGCCGCGATCATCCACGAGTCGACCAGCCGACCCTTCCCTCAGGAAGCCTTCAGGAAAGATCAGTCCCGTAGTTGACGGAAAGTCCAATACCGGCGACTTCCTTTTCGAATACTCCAGAACATCTATTCGTATACGTCCATCTTCCGGTCCATCCTTTTCTTCTGCACGTTTCGATGGCGTGCAGCCTGTCAGCAGACAGATCAGAGAAAGACAAACGAGCCGATGGAACATGGTCTGTTTGGTGTGGGACACGAAGCTCAAGATTTTGACACTATCGATCTGATCCGCGGGTTCTGTCAGAAGTTAAAGTCTTCACTCTCCGCGTTGTGCGTAGCTGGCCGAAAGGCTGCCTTAGGTCCAAAAGCCCGTTTCAGGCCTGAACGGGTAGTGCTCAACTAAGCCATCAGGCAGATGAACGCCGAGGCCCGGCGCGGCAGAGGGCGGGTACCGGCCGCTTTCCAATTTGAATGGTTCGATGGCGAGTTCCTGGATGAAAGGCAGCCCATGAGTTGGGAATTCGAGATAAGATGTTCTGGTCTGGCTGAACGCCAGATGGTAATTGGCCAGCAGGCATGGTGCGGCGCCCCACGAATGATAAACAACCTGCACACCATGCAATCTGGCAAGGTCGGCGATTTTGCAGCACTCGATGATGCCACCGCTGTGGGTAGCATCAGGCTGGGCGATGTCCAGTGAACCGGCATCGAAGAAGGACTTGAATTCGTGAAGTCCAACAGCGCTCTCCCCACCGGCGACAGGGACGCTGCTGTTCTCGCGCACGGAAGCGTAGCCCGCATAATCCCTGTTCCCGCAGGGCTCTTCGAACCAGGCGATGTTCAGGTCCTCCATCGCACGCGCCCTTTCGAGAGCCTGCTCGGCTGTCCACGGGTTCGGGTTGTGGCCCATGACGCCATCGACCATCAGTTCGATATCATCGCCAAGAATACTACGAGCGAGTCTCACCTTGGCGATGTCCTCCTCGATCGATCCCCAAATGCGGATCTTCACTGCGCGATAACCTTTCTCGATATATTGCTCAAGTTCTGCGGCCAGCACACGCTCATCTGCCTCAAGTCCACCACTCGCGTAGACCTTGATGGGCTCAGGATTCTCTCCGCCAAGGAGCTTCCATACGGGCTGCCCCATCGCCTTTCCCTTGATGTCCCACAGTGCATTTTCGATAACGCCAATGACAGCCAGAGGCAGCCCCGCTTTGGACCAGAACAGCGATTTGCTGCACAACTTTTCGTAAAGCGATTCAACTTCGAGCGGATTCTCGTCCACCAGCAGAGGAGCGAAAGTCTCGATCAGAGTTTTCGTCGCTTCCGGGGCAAACAGTGCCGCGTAACACTCCCCAAGGCCAGAGATGCCTTCGTCCGTTTCAATCTCAGCGAGGGCAGTTGTCCAGTAGCGGATGCTGGAGGTCAGCGCGGAAAAGGCGTTGTCGGCAAGGTCAGCAGTGAGGAGGTGGCAGCGGACAGCAGTTATCTTCATGTTGTCTGTTGATAGACAGTTTTCTTTGCGGAAATGGCGGTTGCCGTGGGTGTACTACTTTGGTATTTGGGTATTCAACGACATTTCCTGATAAGGCGTTCTAACATGCAGGCACTGAGAAAGGAAAAGCAAGGTCCCGGTCACGTGCAGATGACGGACGTGCCCGTGCCAAAAGCGGGCCCGGACCAGGTGCAGATTGCCGTTCAGGCGGCTGGGATTTGCGGTACCGATGTTCATATCTATCACGACACCTTCCCTTACGTGCCGCCGGTAATTCTGGGGCATGAATTCAGTGGCCAGGTAACCGCAGTCGGGGACGATGTGTCCGGGATTGAAGTGGGTGACCGGGTGATGGCGGAAACGACGGCCGTCCTCTGCGGTACCTGCCGTTTCTGTCAGAGCGGAAGGACCAACAGTTGTGCGGCCCGCCGGGTATATGGGGTCCACGTTGACGGCGGATTCACCGAATTCGCGGTTGTACGCCAAGCTGCGATCCATCACTTGCCCGATAACGTCGATTACATCGCCGGGGCCATGACAGAGCCTTTGGCAGTTTGTGTGCACGCCCTGATCGAACGAGCCCGGGTTGCAGCCGGTGACATTGTTCTGGTGACCGGGCCTGGGCCAATCGGGTTACTGGCCGGAATGGTGGCGAAGGCCCACGGCGCCACAGTAATTATCGCCGGAACTGCGAAGGACGCGACCCGTCTCGAATTAGCCAGGACAGTTGGAGCGGACCTCACCGTGAAAGTGGATGAAGAGGACCTGTGGGAGCGCATCCAGCCGTTTTGCGAAGACCATGGCGGGGTCGACATCACGGTCGAGGCGTCCGGCGCATCTCCTGCCGTCGAGGCCGGATACCGTTGCACACGCAAGGGCGGAACGATTCTCCAGCTCGGACTGTTCGAAGGAGCTATTACCGTCGATTATTCGCAGATCGCCTTTCGGGAGCTCAGTGTCATCGGCTCTTTCGCACACTGCTGGAGCTCGTTCGATATGGCCCTGGAGTTGATGGCGAAAGGCATCATCGACGTTCAGCCATTGGTCTCGGCAATCGTTGCACTGGACCAGTGGAAGGCGGCCTTCGAGCGACTGGAAAACTGTGACGCGGCGAAGATCCTGCTGACGCCGCCGGCATCAAGTATTGCAGGGAGCTGATCATGAAACTGAGCCCGCAACGATTGCTCGAGCTTTATCGCCAGATGCTGACCATTCGTTGCTTTGAGCAAAAGGTGGTGGACTGCCATAAGAAGGGCCTGGTGCAAGGCGCGGCCCATTCGTACACCGGCATGGAAGCGGTGGCCGTCGGCATCTGCGCCGCGATGCGCGACGATGACTACGTCACCAGCACGCACCGCGGTCATGGGCACTGCATCGCCCGTGGGCTCGATGTACGACGGATGCTGGCGGAAATCTTTGGACGCGCTACGGGCTACTGCAAAGGCAAGGGCGGCAGCATGCATCTCGCCGATATGGACCGTGGCATGCTGGGCGCCGACGGTATTGTCGGCGGCGGCATCCCTATCGCTGCCGGTGCCGCACTAGGCTGCCGGGTGCTCGGGCATGACCGCGTCGTGGTCTGCTTCTTCGGCGATGGTGCAACGAATCAAGGCTCCTTTCATGAGGCCGCCAACTTTGCCGCGGTGAACAAGCTCGCGGTGGTCTTTGTCTGCGAAAACAATCACTGGGCCTTGAGTGCCGGCTTCGAGGCAACAACCGCGGTCAACCATGTGGCCGACCGCGCGGCAGCCTACAGCATGCCTGGGCATATCGTCGATGGCAATGATGTGGAGGAGGTCCACGCCGTCGCGGTAACGGCGATTGAACGTGCCCGGACCGGCGAAGGCCCGTCTCTGGTCGAGTGCAAAACGTATCGCTGGGAAGGCCATTCCGTGTTTCCGCGACCGGATCCACGGCCTGCACAGGAAATCGAGGACTGGCGAAAACGTGATCCTATTGCGGCCTTGCTGCAGGTCCTTTTAGACAACGGCATTCTCGATGCAGATGGCCAATCACAGATTGAAGAGGAGGTAGCGGTGCTGATAGACGAAGCGGAATCCTTTGCCCGTTCAAGCCCGCTGCCCGATCCCGAAACCGCGTTTGACGACATTTACGTATGACGAGACAGATTACCTATTCCGAGGCATTGAACGAAGCCTTGCGCGAAGAGATGACCCGCGATCCCGCCGTCTATGTGGTGGGTGAGGACGTGGGCGGGATCGGCGGTCTGTTTGATGTCACCAGGGGGTTGCTGGATGAATTCGGCGCCGGCCGAATTATCGATACCCCGATTTCAGAGGCCGCAATTGCCGGCGCAGGCATCGGCGGGGCCCTGGTCGGTGCGCGGCCGGTGATCGAATTTCAATTCGTAGATTTCATGACCATTGCCATGGACCAGATTGTGAATCATGCCGCAAAGCTGCGGTACATGACCGGGGGCGGGGTCAAGATTCCACTCGTCATGCGGTCCCCGATCTGCACCGGTATCAGCATGGGCGCCCAGCACTCGCAGAGCCTGGAATCCTGGTTCGCGCATGTCCCCGGCCTGGTGGTCATCATGCCGTCGACACCGTTTGCCGCCAAGGGCTTGCTCAAGGCTGCCATCCGCGACGACAACCCGATCGTTTTCCTCGAGAGCCGGCGGCTCTACAGCGTCAAAGGCGAAGTGCCGGAAATGGAATTCCTGATCAAGATCGGAAAGGCGGCTGTCCATCGTAAAGGCTCGGACGTGACGATCGTGGCCACTGGCCGGATGGTGCCGCTGTCCGTCCGGATCGCTGAGGACGTCAGCGACACAGCCGATATCGAAGTCATCGATCCGCAGACACTCAAGCCGTTGGATACTCAAACGATTTTGGATTCCGTAAGAAAGACCGGGCGACTGGTCATCGTCAGCGAGGCGTGTCGAAGTTGCGGCTTCCCTGCCGAGGTGGCCGCGACGGTTGCGGAACTTGCGCATGATGACTTGAAGGCACCCATCCAGCGTGTCACTTCCCATGACGCGCCGATGCCTGTGTCTGAACCGCTCGAAAGCGCAATTCTCCCAAGCGATCAGGACGTGATCGATGCCATCCGGCGGGTCATGGCAAAGGGATAGGCGGCTCACCAAATGGCTTGACCCCTCAATCCCGAACAGGCAGAAGCGCCTCTTCAAACTCGAGGCTCTGTCCTGAACACTGAAACCTGGACTCACCATGGAAAGATACATCGCCATCGACAACGTCTGCGCCTGGCCAAACCTGACACTCCTGCCGAACGGAGAAATCGTCGCCACCATTTTCAATCAGCCCTGTCACGGCCGATGGCAGGGAGACGTCGATTGCTGGGCCAGTGTGGACGGCGGGCGCATGTGGGAATACCGGGGCACACCCGCGCCGCACGATCCCGAAACCAACCGGATGAATGTCGCCGCAGGGCTCGCCGGAAATGGCGACTTGGTCGTCATCGCTTCAGGCTGGTCGAACAGGCCGACGCAGGAGCAGGTCGAAAGAGGAGAGGCCATCGAGTTTCGTGATTCCCAATGCCTGGAAGCATGGGTCTGCCGGTCGGACGACAGCGGGAACTCCTGGTCGCTCAACAGATCATTTCCCCCCGCACCGGAAGAAGGCATGGGCCTGGTAATCCCATTCGGCGACGTGCTCCCTCGTGGCGAAGATGCTGCCTACGTCTCAGGCTACAGCGGAAAAATCGGAACTGCCGAAGAGGATTACAATTCCTGCTATTTCCTAAAGAGTAACGACAACGGCCAGACCTGGGGAAACGGCACCATCATCAGCGCGGGCCACAACAACGAGACATCTCCTCTGCATCTGGGCGATGGCCGATGGCTCGCCGCGGCCCGGCGGATCTCACCGGGCGGCACCGATCTGTTTCGTTCTGAGGATGACGGCGAGACCTGGCAATTCCATACGGCACTTGGACTGGGCATGCAGCACCCCGCGCACCTGCTCCGCCTGGCCGATGGCAAGATCCTTATCACTTACGGCAACCGCTGCCGCCGCATGTGGGGAGTGGACGCACGTATCAGCAACGATGAAGGCGATGCCTGGTCACCACCCGTGAAGCTCGTCGACCTTGGCCATACGGACCTCGGCTATCCGTCAAGCGTGCAGACTGAGGACCAGAAGATTGTGACCGCCTACTACGCTGCCAGAGCGAACGAGCACAATCGTTACCACATGGGTGTGGTGATTTGGGAAACGGAAGAGCTTTTCGGAAAATGAGTCTGCCAGGCATCCCAATGAAATCAGCATTCTTGCTCCAGGCCGCGGTTGATGGATTTGCCTGATTGACCTTTTGACATGTAGATTTCACTGAGCAGGCTCCAGTCAATCCCCTGGAATCATCAGATAGACCATGTTCCAATTATTCAGCCATGAACGCATGTGGCGCAGCCACGAGCTCAAGAATCGATACGACGTCGTCATCATTGGCGCCGGCGTACATGGTCTCGCCACGGCCTACTACCTGGGCAAAGAATTCGGGATTACTCGAATCGCGGTCCTCGAGAAGAGTTACCTGGGTGCAGGCAACAGCGGGCGCAACACGGCCATCCTGCGGGCCAATTACCGGACACCCGAAGGCGTCCCGTTCTACGCTTCTTCACTGAGTCTTTACGAAGAACTTTCGTGGGAGCTTGGCTGGAATCTGATGTTCACCCAATGCGGGCACCTGACGCTCGCGCATTCGGATTCATCGATTGTTGGGCTCCGTGTCCGTGCGGAAACTAACAAGCTGCTCGGCGTCGACAGCCGCCTGATTTTCCCTGATGAGATCGATAGGCTCGTGCCCGCGCTGGACCTCTCGCCCCAGGCGCATATGCCGGTATTGGCCGGGCTGTATCATCCGCCGGGGGGCATCATCCGGCATGATGCGGTGGTCTGGGCCTATGCCCGAGCCTGCGATCGGATGGGGATCGAAATTCACAATCTCACTGAGGCTACGGCCATCGAGGTCAGCCCGGACGGCGGCCGCGTGACCGGCGTGCAGACCAACCGGGGTTTCATCTCGACGCCGGTGGTCGCCAATTGCACCTCCGGGCTCTGCTCTACGATCAGCGAAATGGTGGATATCAACCTGCCGATCATTGCCCAGCCGCTGCAGGCATGCGTGACTGAGCCGATGAAGCCGTTCCTCGACAAAGTCATCGTCTCCGCTTCGCTGCATGTTTATGTGAATCAGACAGACCGGGGCGAGCTTGTCATCGGAGCGGAGATCGATCCTTACCAGACGTACAGCATGAAGAGCACGCTGCCGACGCTGGAGCAGATGGCCAAATACACCCTCGAGCTATTCCCGCAACTGCACCAGCTTAAGGTGATGCGCCAATGGGGCGGCATCTGCGATATGACGCCCGACTTTGCGCCGGTCATCAGCGGGGTCGAAGGACTCGACGGCTTCTTCCTCGACGTGGGTTGGGGCACGTACGGCTTCAAGGCCGGTCCGGCCGGTGGACGCTGGCTGGCGGAATTGATCGCCACTGGCGAGACACCTAAACTCATCCGCCCATTTGCGCTGTCACGTTTTTCCGAGAATCGGCTCGTCGGCGAAAAAGCCGCGGCCGCTGTTTCACATTGAGGAGGCTGTTGCCATGACTCTGGATCAGGTCAAGACATTAGTTGAAGAAAAAGGGATCGAATTCTTCCTTTGTTCGTTTGTCGAGATGTCCGGTGCGCCCAAAGCCAAGGTCGTCCCGGTGACAAACATCGACGGCATGGCCGAAGAGGGCGCAGGTTTCGCAGGATTCGCGGCAGGTGAAATGGGCCAGGGACCGCACGACCCTGAAATGGCGAACATTCCGGATTTCAATTCGCTGACCATCGTGCCATGGCGAAAAAACATGGCCTGGGTCGCAGGAAACATCCAAGTCGATGGTGAGCCATTCCCCTATTGCCCGCGCACGATCCTGCAGCGCCAGCTCGAAAAGGCGAAAGAACTAGGCTACAGATTCAATGCCGGTGTCGAGGCGGAATTTATGCTCGTGCAACAACAGGAAGACGGCTCTTACCAATCGTGGGACAAGCTCGATACCCTCGGCAAGCCCTGCTACGACCTCCGCGCGCTCCACCGCAATCTCGATATCATGACTACGCTTTTGCGTAACCTCGCCAACCTCGGCTGGGGCCCTTACGCAAACGACCACGAAGACGCGAACTGCCAGTTCGAGATCAACTGGACTTACTCGGACGCATTGACCACCGCCGACCGGCACACGTTCTACAAATGGATGGTCAAAACCATCGCCGAGGAGAATGGACTGCATGGCACGTTTATGCCCAAACCGTTTTCGCACCTGACGGGCAACGGCCTGCACTTCCACATGAGCCTGTGGGATCTGGAGAACACAACCGAGCTGTTCCTCGATGAAAACGATGAGAACGGGATCACCGAGCTGGCCTACCATTTCATGGGCGGCATCCTGCATCACGCCAAAGCGCTGGCCGCGGTGACCAATCCACTGGTCAACAGCTACAAACGCCTCATCGTGAGCGCGCCCAATTCCGGTGCCACCTGGGCTCCCGTCTACATCACCTACGGCTTTGGCAACCGCACCCAGATGATTCGCATCCCCTGCCCCGGCCGCATCGAGAGCCGCGTCGCGGACGGTGCAGCCAATCCATATCTTGCGGCAGCAGTCTACCTCGCAGCCGGGCTCGACGGCATCGCCAACAAAATGGATCCCGGCGCCTGCAACAAAGACAACCTCTACGAAGTCCCGGAACAGGAGCTGAAAGAACGGGGCATCAGCCTGCTTCCCAACAAGCTCTGCGATGCCATTGACTGCCTGGAACAGGACGAAGTAATCAAAGCCGCGCTCGGCGAGACCTATGCGGATTATTACATACAGGTAAAGCGCAACGAGTGGGACGAATACCACCGCAGCATCAGCCAGTGGGAGCACGACAACTACATCGGCGTGTTTTGATGGGAGGCCACAGCATAGCAGATAGGATTGATCGGACGGATTTGTCCGATCTTTGCTCGTTTAGCCTGGGGATATCCGCCAGGGCGAGGCGGCCATCAACCATCAACCATCAACCATCAACCATTCACCATGAACCTCCCCATCCTCCAATCGCCCATCATGGATTTATCCAGGCAACGCAAGCCGCCATGGCTCAAGGTAAGGCTGCCTGGAGGTGGCGATTCCCCAAAGCTTCATAAGCTCTTTACCAGCCTGAAGCTTCACACGGTGTGCGAAGAGGCCCACTGCCCGAACCAGGCGGAGTGCTGGGCCCATGGCACAGCGACGTTCATGATCCTCGGCGACATCTGCACGCGCAGTTGCGGCTTCTGCGCGGTGAAAACAGGCAGACCACTCGAACTCGACTGGGATGAGCCGCGTCGTGTCGCTGAAGCAGTAGCGGCCATTGACCTTCAGTATGTCGTGATCACTTCCGTGAATCGTGACGAAGTCGAACACGGCGGCGCGCCCATTTTTACCGAGACGGTCCGTCAAATTCGTGAAATGAGCCCGGGCATTCAGATTGAGCTTCTTATCCCGGACCTCAAAGGGAATTGGGACGCGCTCAAGACGATCATTGAATCCGGGCCGGACATTTTGAATCACAACCTGGAGACCGTGCCCCGCCTTTACCCCTGGATGCGGCCGCAGGCGAAGTTTGAACGCTCGCTCGAACTGCTGAGGCGTTCGAAGCAGTTCGATGCTTCCATGCCGGCCAAAAGCGGAGTCATGGTCGGGGCCGGCGAAGAGTGGGATGAGCTCCTCGAAGCCATGAAGCAGATCGCCGATACCGGCTGCGACATCCTGACCATCGGACAGTACCTCCGGCCGTCGCAGCGTCACCACCCGGTTTATCGCTACTATCATCCTGACGAATTCGAAAAGCTGCGAGACCTGGGCAGCGAGATGGGGTTCGGCCACGTGGAGTCGGGGCCTCTTGTCCGCAGTTCTTACCACGCCTGGGATCAGACCCAGTCCCTGGAGTCCAGCCGAGAATGAGCGAACCGTCGTCTCCCAATATCCTCGTTGTTGCCGACCTCTTTTTTGCCTCAAAGCTCAAAGGTGAGGTGCAGTCCGCGGGTTACGACTACAAGGCGGCCATCGGCATCAAGACCGCGCTCCAGCGGGCAAAAGTCAGTGGACCCTCCGCCATCGTCATTGAGCTCTCCAAACAGAATCTTGATTTCGAATCGCTCATTACCAGGCTGAAGGAAGACGGCGAAACGCAGGCGATCCCACTCATCGGATTCTGCGGCCACATGGAAACTCCCAAACTGCAACGCGCACAGGAGCTGGGGTGTGTCGTCTGTTCGAATGGTCAGATTTCCGACGATTTCAAAGGCGTTCTCAGCGCGGCATTGGCTGGCAACTGAAGCATCAGGCTTAAGTTTCGTTAACACAAATCTTGAACCGGGGCTCGAACCTCGAGCGTCATTTCGTATCAGACAGGGATGATTCGTCGCTTCCCCGAACTGGTTTCAGATCCGAAATCTGCATTCCAGCCACGAGGACAGGCCAATAGACGCAAAAACCGATTTCAAAACCGGAAGGCAACCCTCTCGGATCATCTTCGGCGCATCAGCACAAACTTAACAGTGCCGAGAATTCCTCTGGAACTCTGACTCAGTGGAAAACGAATGATGCATAATAAACATATTGTCCTTCCTGCCGTCTGTGGTGCTTTCATTGGCCTCTTCGCCATATTCGCCGGCGTCTGCCTTGTAGCGCAGCCGACAGCAGATGCGGACGTTCAAGATTTGCATCCTGCGCCCCAGGCACAGAGGAAAACGAGGGCCGTCGCATACGTCTCTGAACCCGATCATTCTCACAGCTCGGCTACCCCGATAGGGGAGAATCGTCCCACACCCGAGCCAATCATCTCTTCCACGCATGTCAGGCGGTCCGCTGTCGAGATGACCGATATTCAAGAGCCGGTCATTGAATCCCGCAGGGGCTTTCATGCCGAGCTCGAAAGACTACTCAGTTCGACCGGAATCACTGCCCTTCCAGACCTGCCGAAGCAGAGCAGGGCAAAGATCGAGCTTGGACGCAATCTCTTCTTCGACAAGATTCTTAGCGGCAATAAAGACATCGCCTGCGCCACGTGCCATCATCCCGCGTTTCAATCCGGAGATGAGATTTCACTGCCTATCGGCACTCGCGGGGTTTTCCTCGGCGCGCATCGCCAAGTCGGTTACGGACGCGATTTCATTCCCCGCAATTCACCAGAGATCTTCAATCGTGGCTTTGATGAATGGCGTACGATGTTCTGGGACAGCCGCGTCTCCAAGAACGAATGGGGCAAACTGATCACCCCGGCCGGCACGAAGCTCCCACGCGAACTGGATAACGTGCTGGCCGCCCAGGCCATGTTCCCCCCGACATCAAGAGATGAAATGCGGGGCCGCATGGGCGAGATTGATACTCAGGGCGCCCCCAACGAAGTCGCTTTGCTGAGCGACAGTGACTTCCGTGGCATCTGGCGGATGTTGATAAGACGGATTCGTGAGATCCCGGCCTACGTGCGACTGTTTGAACAGGCATACCCGAACC
Organism: Planctomycetota bacterium; assembly: GCA_030740295.1. The sequence goes on along the minus strand of JASLXP010001307.1, from coordinate 21,200 downwards.
GCTCTGTCCGCAAGCTCGGCTTTGAGCATGCAGCCAATGCCATCGCAGCCTTCGAGGCGGACACCTTCACCCTCGTCAACAGTCCATGGGACAGATATCTCAGGGGCGAAAAGGACGCGATGTCTGACGACGCACTCAAAGGGGCCGTTCTTTTCCATGGCAAAGCAAACTGCGTCTCCTGTCATTCTGGCAATCTCTTCACCGATCAGGAGCATCACAACATCGGCGTACCTCAGATAGGCCCGGGCAAGAAGAAAGGAATCGACCTCGGCCGTGCGGAAGAAACAGGTCTGCAGCGGGATCTCTTCACCTTCCGTACCCCACCGCTCAGAAACACCGCGGTCACCGGCCCCTGGATGCACAATGGTGCCTTCAATAATCTCGAGGATGCCGTCAGACACCACCTCGATCCGGTCAGGTCAGCTCTGAATTACTCACCAAGAAATCTCCGCCCTGATCTCCGCAAGCGAATCCAGGACGCCCCCGCAGTGCAGGTCGCCATTCTTAAGAACCTCGACCCCAGACTGAGAAGCATCCGCTCACTGAATGACACCGAGATCGAGCAGGTACTCGCCTTCCTCAAAGCCCTCACCGACCCGGCAGTCTGGGATCTTGCCGACGTTGCCCCTTACACGGTACCAAGCGGCCTAAAGGTGGATCGACCAGAGAGCTAGCGCCAGTGGAGATTGAAGTTGCCCGATGTTGTAGCCGAAGTCGCCAGACTTCGGGCGCGACGATTGTTCTCTCCCTCTCCCCCCTCTCCCTGTCTCCCTTGACGGCGGCTGGCCAAACTGCACAATCCGCCCTTTCCTGATGAGCGTGACTCAGTCGTCCGTTCACAGCTGACACCAATTGAGGAGACAACACATGCCAGTAAGACTTGGCTTCATCGGCACCGGCGGCATCGCAGGAATGCACTTCCGAAATCTCGAGCAAATCAAAGATGCCAACATTGTTGCTCTGACGGACATTGTGAGAGACAAGGCCGAAGCTGCGGCGGCAAAGTTCGATGCGAACGCGTATACAGACTTCAACAAAATGCTGACCAGCGAAGATCTCGACGCAGTCTATATCTGCATCCGTCCGGGCGACCACGGAGCGCCGGAGTTTGCGTGTATCAAACATGGAGTGCCCATGTTCATCGAGAAGCCAGTTGGTGCAGACGTCGAAACTCTCAGGAAGGTCCGTGCCGGAATTCAGCGAAAAAAACTGATCACGGCAGTCGGCTATCAGGATCGCTATTTGGATATTGTAGAGAGAATGAAGAAGTTCCTGGATGGCCGTGGGGTCGGAATGATCAAAGGCTATTGGATGGGTGGCATGCCAGGTGTCATGTGGTGGCGCCAGAAAAAACTCTCAGGAGGGCAGCACGTCGAGCAGACCACACATACATTTGATATGGCCCGTTATCTTTTTGGCGATGTTAAAAGAGTGGCCGCGGTCGCCTCGAAAGGCCTGATGACAGAACACGAAAAGTACGACATCCAGGATGCATCCGCGGTGCACCTCGAGTTCGCCAGCGGGCTCGTGGGTACGATTTTCAGCGCCTGCTTCCTTCAGGCCGGCGGAGGGAAAGTCGGAATTGATATCTACGGCAAGGATTTCTACATCGAATACCAGGGCCGGCGCAGCATCAGCATCAATCGGAAGAATAAAACGGAGGTCTTCAGAAATACGAACAATTCGACACTCATCGAGGACCAGACTTTTATTGACGCCGTCCTTTCAGGAGATGGCTCGAAGATCAGGTCTCCGTACGCCGATGCAGCCAAAAGCGCCGCTGTCTCCATCGCCGCATCCGATTCACTGAAATCCGGAAATTTCGAGAAAGTGAAACTCTAAGCGGCCACGAATTGCCGGCACAGCCAAATGCGGATCGCAACCATAGTTTTCGGATTCATGATTATTGGTTTCGGACTGATCCTGCGGCTCAATGCGGGACAGAGCCTGGATTACATTGAATCCCAAACAAGATGGCCCAAAGCGAAGGCGACTGTCACCGCGCAGGATGTCTGGGTGTCTAAAGATCCTCGAGGTGGCGGCGCCTATTACTATCCGGCATTCAAATTCGATTACATGATTGATGATGAGCCGTTTAAAGGTACGACTAAGTTCGGCGAGGCTTACGAAGAAAGAGACCAGGCCCTGGCGGTTGCGCGAGAGAGTAAGTTTAAGAACGGGTCGACCGTCGATATCCACTACAATCCGACGAAACCGGAAATAACAGCCTATGAGCCGGAAAAGGAACTTCCATTTCTGAGGAAACTCATGAGTCTGGGGAAATACTTGGTCCTTGCCGGTATTCTTGTTTCCTCTATTGGGATTGTCCTGATACTGACCAAAAGGCTTCGCGGAAATCAATCCTGAATGATGTCCTGCCTTTTACTATTTCTGCCCATGGCCACCTATGGACTCCCTGTCGAACCCATTGAGATAGGTGACCGGCCTCAATTCGTTTTTGACAACTATGTCATCGATAACCATTGGGCCATCAAATACAAACGTGAAGCCGTACGGCAGGTTTTTCACCAGGCAACTAAACATCCTGGCAATCCCATATTCGGACAGGGAGATCAGCCAAGCTTCAATTGGGTGATTCGAGACGAAGAGGACGGCCTCTTTAAGATGTGGTACCAACTCAACGACCAGGTGGCCGGCGACAAAGCGAAAGGTCGCAAATACAACACACATATTGCCTATGCCCAATCGAAGGACGGCATCAGATGGGAAAAACCAGACCTGGGTTTATTCAAGGCCTACAAGAAAAAGCCCAATAATATCGTCCTTGGTTGGGATGAATACCCGAATGCGCAGACATGCACGCCCTGCATCCTTGAGGTCCCTGAGGCTGACAGCCAGGATTACAGGTTCTTGATGATGTATCGTGCCAAAGGGGCAGGCATTGGCCCCATAAGTGGAATTCGGCTAATCGGTTCGAACGACGGTATTCACTGGGATTTCAAATCCGATAAACGCCTCGCGCATCTGCACAGCGACCACTTCAATACCGTTGTGTTCGATCCGAATCGCAAAGAATATGTGATGTATTGTCGACCGAAACATATTTATCGGACCTTCCGTGGGGAAATGGTAGATACAGGTGCTTCGCGCCGGGTCGCTCGCATGGCCAGTAAATCGCTCTGGACCGATTGGCTGGAAACTGTGGAACCTCAAACTCTCCTGATTCCCGATAACCAGGATTCGGAAACACACTTCAATTTCTATTATGGGATGGCCGTTCGATATCACGGAGGAATTTACTGGGGATTTATCGAACCCTTCCGAATGAATGATTACATCTATACGGAATTGGCTGTCAGCCGCGACGGTATCCATTTCCAGAGAATGCCTGGGCGCCCCAAAATAGTTGAATGGGGTGAAGAGGGCTCTTGGGACGATACTATGATTTTCATGAGTCCGTCCTGGGTCGAGGTGGGGGACGAATGGTGGCTTTATTACAGCGGTTGGGACGGACCTCACGGTACGACCGAACGAACCGGCGCATACGGAATGGCTAAAATACGAAAGGAAGGATTCTGCGGAATGAAGGGCCCCAAAAGCGGCGGGGTGCTTTGCTCGAGGAAGATCAAATGGTCCGCCGGAAAACTACTAGTTAATGCTGTCGCCACCGGTGGAAAGATGCAGGTGCGCATTTCTGATGAAAAGCGAAAACCACTTGAAGGTTTCAACTATGATGATTGCGAGGTTTTTTCGGGGGACAGTACCTCTCACGAAATCAAATGGAAAAGCGAATCCATTGAATCTCTAAAGGGACAGGTAATCCGCCTGGAGTTTTACCTGCAGGAAGCCGAGTTGTTTACGTTCAAAGGAGAGTAGCCGCATCCGTCACTCACACACAGGATGAGCACGTTGGCGCCAACACCGAGGAATGAGAATTAGTAACTGATGACCGAAAGAACCGATCTGGCAAAAGACTTGGCGAACGAAGCTGCTCAGATTGCTGTACACTATTTTAAAGGCGAGTTTTCAGTTGAAACCAAGAAGGATCAGTCTCCGGTTACAGTCGCGGATAGAGAAATTGAAAATCTGCTCGCCAGGGCTGTCGAAGAGCGATTCCCTGAAGATGGTTTTTTAGGCGAGGAATATGGTGATCGGCCCGGATCGTCAGGCTATCGCTGGATTGTCGATCCCATCGATGGCACCCGAAATTTTGTGCGGCGAATACCCATGTTCGCTACTCTCATCGGAATTGAGAAGGATGGAGAAGTCATCGCTGGTGTGGCGAACTCTCCTCTGATGAACGAATTCTATGTGGCGGAGAAGGGTGCTGGCGTTTGCCTGAACGATGAATCGATTCAAGTATCGGAAATTGACTCACTGGAAGAAGCGCACCTGGTGTATCCGAGCTTCAGAAAACTGAAAGACGAGTCATATCGCGCGGCACTGTTTGAGCTTGCCGGACAATGTGAACGCTCTCGTGGCTTTGGCGATTATTACGGCCACGTGCTGGTCGCATCCGGTCGCTCAGAGATCATGATGGAGCCTTCGGTGAATCCATGGGATATTGCGGCCATCAAGATTCTGGTGGAGGAAGCGGGCGGCATCTTCACGGATCTCAATGGCGAACGTACCATTTACGGACACGGTGCAGTTTCGTCCAATCCAGCCCTGCATTCGTTGGTGATCGAAGCACTGAATGGTGCGAAGTCCTGAGTGACCACCAACCTGAAATCTGCATCCTGTGGCCATGGGCTGCCAGCCTGTGAGCCAGGCAAAATCTAATTAGCTTACAGGCTGGCAGCAGATTCCTTCGCATGAAGGATGGCCATCTTGACCGTCTGCAGGCGGTCGAGCCCCCCGGACATACTGTCCAGGCTCGGAAGACACGGGTGGGCAAGCAGCCACGTGGCATATGGGGAATCCTCCTCTGAATGGAGTTCTTCTTGGGGATTCTGTCCAGGCCAAATCTTAAGGCTGCCTGACGGCCGCAACCAAATCGTGGCACGGCCGTCTCGGCCGTGATTCACGGGCGGGACGCCCGTGCCACAATGTTCTCCGCGCCACGCAAAGAAGACATAGGCTGAGACTCTAATCGTGTTTAACAAGAGCAAAGTCGCTCATTTCCCGATCCCTGTTCCATGTGCCACGTGGTTGCTTGCCAACCCGTGTCTTCACGTGCTGGGAATTCCGTCTGAAGAAAAGAGAGGCTTGGTTTCTTTACCACTCACAGGCTGGCAGCGCCCTGTGGCTACGAGCGCGGATGGGTAAATATCCTGTAGCCATGGGCTGCTTCCCATCCACACTTACTCATTACTCATTACTCATCACTCATTACTCACTACCAGCTCGTGAGCCAGGTAGAATCAATAAGAGCTCAAAGGCTTGCAGCATCCTGTGGCTACGAGCGGAGCGGGCTGATAGGTTCCAGGAACAGTTTCAATCCTGATACCTGCCTTCGTTATGCCAGAAAACGCCTATCCCATCGAAATCCGAAATCGCTCTGCAGGCCAGCAGTGGAATGAATTGGAGGAGGTCGGACTTCCTTTTCCTCAGGGCGCAGTCCCTTCAACGGAGCGCCTGAGAATAACCGATGCTGATGACCGGCTTGTTAATGCTCAATTTCGCGTTACGTCACTATGGTGTGATGGCTCTGTCAGGTGGGCGTTGGCGAGATGGGTCACTGGTCTTCAGGACGGCAGTTCACAGAGTTTTCAGGTCTTGATTTCTGATAAACCCGCGCAGACAACTGAGACGTCCATTCTTTCCTTAAAAGATGATGAGATCTATGTAGACACCGGCGAGCTTTGCCTTGTCATACAAAACGATTCAGCAGCTTGGCTGAAAACAGTTGGCGTTCCTGCACGGCCTGATGGTGAATGGCAGGAGTGGTCGCCGGATACCGAAGGAGGCCAGCTTTTCTGCGATGTAGAGGAGGAGCCGCTTCGTCCTACATTCGATGGCAAGCCTGAGATTCTTGACAACGGCCCTGTTGCTGGAGAGGTCCTTTTTCGCGGCGCGTTCTATGACGAGGAAGGATTGGATCGCGTGCGCTTTGTGATGAGGCTGGTGGCTCATCGGAAGAGCCATTTTGTCCGTCTTTCTTTGACTCTGCAGAATCCGAGACAGCAACCCCGTGATGAGCTTGGACATTTTCGACTGGGTTTGCCCGGCGCGGTCCTGATCCGTGATGCCGGCATTCGATTTTCCATGCCGCAGGGAGGGACGCCCTTTGTCTATCTGGCGGGTGAGCCCGACAAAGGGGACTACTACGGACCTCTCCTCAATCAGGCGACGCTGTATCAGGACTCCAGCGGCGGCGAAAACTGGCATCATCGAAATCACGTCAATCGGGACTGGCATATCACTACATCTTTCCGAGGCTTCCAAATCTCTGCAGATGGCATCGAAAGCTATTCGGGCGACCGGTCGCGAGGCTGGGGAGCTGTCGGTGACCAGCGTTTTGGTCTGGCAGTCGGTGTTGAGAAATTCTGGCAGAACTTTCCCAACGCGATTCGTGGGCATCTTGAGAACGGCAGACCTGTGCTGACCTGTTCGCTCTTTCCGATGGAATCAAGATTTCTTCATGAGCTTCAGGGCGGGGAGCAAAAGACACATCACATGATCTTTTCATTTCATCGGACGGACCGAATGATTGGGGCGGATATCGACAACAGGCCGAACCCAATGGTGGCCTATCCCACGCTAAAACAGGCGATGGAAGGTCAACTCGGCCGGTGCCCCGCACTGCCGCTGATCGACCAGATAATCGGTGCGGGAGTCGTTCAGCCAACCGCTCCTTACGATGCCGATGTCTTCGATGCCTACGAAAAGTCGGTCGCCAGTTACACGGACGACCCAGACTTTGATCTCTACACGCTCCGTGAAAAGTGGGATGAGTACGGCTGGAGAAACTTCGGGGACATCATTGCGGATTGCGAGCTAGGAGGTCAGATTCTTTCACACTACAACCTGGAATATGACTTCAGCCGGGGCATGCTGCTGCAGGCTCTGCGCCGAAGTGGACGAGACGAACGTGGCAGCGCAATCTGGGCAGACCTCGGAATCGATGCGGCGCGCCACCAGGCGGATATCGACATCTATCACACCAAAGAAGATCCTCACGGCAACGGTGTCTACAACGGGGGCAAGTTTGTGCACACGGCTCATGCACTCGAGGTGGGTCGCTCTGGTCACCGCGGCCAGGACAGCCTTGCCTTCTGGGGCGACCTGGACTGGCCCTGGGGCCGCGGTGGCGGTCCGGAGTCAGGCCATTTCGACAATGAAGGCATGATGCTGGCCTACCACCTTACTGGTGACCCTGTGCTATTGGCGGCTGCAATCGAAATCGCCGACCTGGTTGTTTACAAGGTCCTGAACGATGAGTTCGCGCAGTTCAGATACGACCGGACCAGCGGTAACAGTACCTCCGTTTGCGCGCATGCGTGGGTGCAGACCTGGGAGGATCGTTACCTGCAGGCCATTGAAAAAATTCTCGACGAGACGCGGCTTTCCAAGCAGGCGGGAGAACGCCCCGTCGACGCGGACGGCCTGTGCCCGATCGGCGGCTGGTCGGCCTCCATATTCCTGAAGGGCACGCTCTGGTTCATCTCGCAGTATGAACAGGCCACCGGAGAGCGACACGAAAAGGCACGAGAGATAGTTCGGGAATACCGTCTGAGCTATCACCGCTACGGTTGGTGCGATGAAGCCGGCCTGCCCGCAGAGACCGTTCATCCCGATCCTTCAAAGAATCGATACATCGTGTACGACGCGGCCTGGCATACCGTGGATGCACTGACGTGGGCCGCTCTGCTTGAAGAGGATGACGACCGCCGCGATTTCGAGCTTGGCCGCATGCGCGGCGCATTCGAAAAATACTGCGCCAACTTCACACCGGACGGGCTGCCGAAATACAGAAGCACAAAGACGGCAACGTATACGACGAACAATGGACACAGTATGCTGTTTCACTTGAACGTGCGTGGTGATGGAAATAGCTCAGGCCACTGACTGCTCCGCCGCGTCAACTGTTGCCCGTCAATCGCATTGCGATGCTCACCGCATGCTGAACTTCGGCTCCTGATACGAGTGCAGACTGTGAACACTGCCTTCGACCTGCGCTGCAGGGCTGCGGGCCTCGAAGCGAAGCTCCCCATTGTGCAACTGCTCGTGGACGGCGCCGATGGAGTTCGTGCCCAGGTCCTGCAATGACTGGCGGAGCCCCTGCATGAGGTACGGCAGGTAGCTCGTAACCGAGCCTTTATCCACGACCGCGCCCGATACTCCCTGGGCTACCTTGATGCGTTGGTTGGCCCGGTAGTAACGCTTGCCTCCGCCTTTCTCTTCCATGGCCTCCAGCGATGCCATGCCGCGATATCGTTTCAGCCGGACGCCTCCTTCATAAAAGTACTCGCCCGGTGCTTCGCTTGTGCCGGCCAGCAGCATGCCGAGCATGACGGAGTTAGAGCCCAGCGCAAGAGCCTTGGCGATGTGGCCGATGCTTCGGATGCCGCCGTCTGCGATGACCGGAATCCCCTGATCTCTGGCAAAATTCGAGGTGAAATAAACCGCGGATGCCTGGGAACGTCCGACGGCCATAGTCTCCTGGGTAATGCAGATCGACCCAGGGCCCATGCCGATACGCAGGGCATCTGCACCCGCGCGGATCAAAGTCTCTCCCTGGCGTGCGGTGACCACATTACCGGCCACGACTTCCAGGTTCGAGAATTCGCTCTTTATGTATTCCAGCATCTTCACTTGAAAGACCGAATCGCCCTGGGCAGAGTCAAGCACGACGACATCCAATCCTGCACCGACCAGTTCTACCAGCCTCTCCCTGTCTTCTGCGTGTGTGGAGACTGTGGCGCCGACAAGGAGCTGCTTGTCTTTGCTTTTGGATGCGTTCGGAAAATCTTCGTTCGTGCGCAGGTCGGTGCGGCTCATCAGAAAGACGAGGCGAAACTGGTCGTCAACGATGGGCAGTTTCCCCTTTTTCGATTTCTTCAGAATCTCGTTCGCTTCCGTCAGGGTGACGCCAGTCTTGGCCGTGACGAGGTCGTCTTTGGGTGTCATGACCTCGGTGACCGGCTTTTCGAGGTCCTGCTCGAAGTCAAAATCTCGATTGGTAACGATGCCGACAAGCGGCGTGGCAAGTGTGCCATCTTCAGTAATCGGAATGCCGGCGAACCCGTGTTCCTGCTTGAATGCCTGAACGTCCTGCACGGTCGCATCCGGCCCCATGACGACCGGCTCGGTGATGAAGCCGTTTTCAAAACGCTTCACGCGGCGGACCTCTCTGACCTGCTCTTCGATGCTGCAGTTGCTGTGGATGATGCCGAGCCCGCCGAGCAGGGCCATCTTGATCGCCATCCGTGATTCCGTGACCGTATCCATGGGCGAACTGACGACCGGCAGCTTGAGACTGATGTTGCGGCTGAATTGTGTTTCCAGACTGACTTCGTCCACATCGAAGTCAATGTGGCCAGGGAGGAGGATAAAATCGTCGTAGGTGAGGCCACCTGTTTTGAAGAGGTTTTTGGCGTCGACGCCGTCCGGGGTCGTCATTTCGCACTCCAGATTTCTAAGGAACGATGTGGGAAGGGCGGGGATTATATTGGGGGTGACTGGCCATGCAATTGCCGATGGGAAAAACGGTCTTTTCCCAAGCATGGTCACCGTCACGGATGCTCCGGGCGACTTCGTCGTCGAAGATTAATGGAGTGCCTGACCACATTCATATCACTGAATGTTTTCTGAAGCCCGCTGATGGCTTGCTGATGAGCAATCGAGCGCCATTCGGATCTGATCTTTCGCTCGACTAATGTATTAATGTTTTGCTCGTTGGTGGCGAGGCATCAAGGCATCACTCATCCTTTGCCTTCTCCGATACGATTTCGATGGCGTTTGCCAGACGGCTGGTGCCGTTGGCTGTGCCTGTGGGGGACGGGTGGAAGAGGAATTCCAATGACAGGATGCCGTTTGTAACCTTGATGTCTTTGATTTCGGCGGTCAGCGCCTTGTCGTAGTCCCCTCCGGTGGCGGTGAACAGATCATATTTGTAGAGGGCCATGGCGCCGTTGGCCTTTACGGAAAACTCGAAATTGCCCTTTTTGAATCCGCGGCGGTAACCGCACTTCAGATACAGGATGGCCTTGTAGGTTCCGTTGGGCACTTTGAATTTATAGTTTGAGATGTCGTAGGACTCGGTGCGGAATATCTCCGGCATGTCAGTGCCTCTGATCTGGCCCAACTCGCGCCCGACGCTGTTGTAAGAGCCGACGTATCCGTAAAGTCCGTCGAACGGTTGATCCGGGAAGAAGAATTTGCCGTTCGGCGCTTCGTGGAAGGAGGTAGAACCGCAGTTCACCCGGTAAATGCCCTGGCCAATCAGTTCCTGGCGACGGGAAATGTTCTTGATGTCCCGCACCATCTGAAGGGCCTGGTTCATGCGCCGGGAGAAGGCGAGCCGGTGTGCTTCTGCAAAGAGCCTGGCGGACAGCGCGCTCTGGATGGAAGAGACGACTTCCTTCTCGGCTTCGACATCAACCTTGTTCTTCGCGAGCGCAACGATGGCGTCTTTGAGGCTGGACAGACGCTTCCGGTAGAGCGCGTCGGTCTCGGGCGGCACGTCGGCCAGTTTCGTTCCGACAAGCTTGATTCTCTTTCGGGGGATCAGGAAAGAGCGAAGTTGGAACGGCAGAAGCTCGATGACCGTGGACGAGCGCATCTTGTCGGTCGAGAGATCGAGGTATTTGACTGTTCCCGAACTGAAGAGGCGCTTCTTGAATTCGATCTCAACCTTGACCGAACTGTGGTGCATGTTGACGACGTAGAAGTAGGTGCCGTTGCGCGTATGGAGGTAACGTGCAATCGCCGGGTCGTTCAAGCCGGGAGCGGTCTTGAAGGGTCTCGCGGGCAATGCGCAGTAGGCCTGGGTGAACTCGCGGGTCTCGTCATCGCGACCGAGCGAGCCGAAGGGCTGCCCTCCGATGACGAACTCCAACGCGTCCATCGCTCCGACGGCGAAGGCCGGTTCTTTCAGGAAGAAGCGGCCGTGCTGCTTGGGGTCGGCGTCCTGGAAGTACGCGGCGAAGCGCTTGGGGATCAGTGAGTCGTTAAAGGACTCGAAGTATGTGTTCATGGCCACCACGGCGCCGGCCGCGCCGTCTACGAGGAAGTGCTTGACCATCGGTGCGGCGGCATCGTACATCTCTTCGCTAACGGTGGGTTCAGGTTTGCCCCAGAAGGAGTGCCACCGGTACGACGTCGGCTGTCGCTCCGCGACGAGAGTGACGTCCTTGACCCTTTCGATCGCCGCGAGGTCGACGCCTTTCTCCGCGTACAAGTCAGCTCGTTGCTTGATGGCGAGGTTGAGCCTCAAGGCCGGGTTGTATTCGTCGAGCATGTCGCGCATTTCCCGGATGAATTCTGTGACCTGTTCGGAACGCCACTTGAGCCACTTGCTCCGGGCTGGCTCTTTGGTGAGGAGCTCATAACGTTCCTGGGGCTTTTCGGGCACGCGCGTGCCGGTGGCCCTGGCGAAAGCGTTGACGGTGTAATCGTCGTAACCGCAGTCGAGCCCAGTCCAGGTGCCGAAGTTCATCCACCACTCGATGCCGCCGAAGCCCGGGTGATCGGCATATCGCCTGACTGTGCTTCGGAAGTAATGGATGAACATCCGTCGCACTTCCGGGTGGGTGATATTGGCGACCTTGTATCTTCCGAACGAAGTCTTCACATTGCCGAATCGATCCAGCGACAGCATGCCCTTGCCGGCGAAGTCGTACTGTATCGATTCCGTGACGCTCATATCGGGGAGCGTGAAAAAGTTGACCATCGCCACGTATTTCTTGTTGTGACGGTGAAAGGAGTCGAACACGTACGCCAGCTCCCCGACCTTGCCGGGATACAGGCCGTTGCCGATGCTGCCTTCCAGCGGATTGAAGCTGTATGAGTAGCGCCAGGTCGGGTAGTGCATGGTGTTCTGACCGGTGTAGTCGAAGTAGCGCATCAGGTCGTGGTTCTGCTGGAGCGTCTTCCTTGGGTATTCCTCGGTCAGTTCATTGTCGATGCGCAGATTCGTGGTGAAGGTCTGATCTTCGTCGAAGTGCCCGAAGTGACGGCCTTCCATGTTCTCGGGGTAATGAATTGCCAGCCGTGGGAGCTCGCCGACGACCTCGTAGGCGCGGATGCTGCTCACCGCGGCGGGATGACCGGGCGCATAGGTGCGGGCTTCAAAGAGGTAGTGTTCCATGCCGGGGAAGAAGAGGTAACGGGCCTTCTCAATCCGGTGACCGTTGGGGTATTCGTTCCCGGCCTGGATGCCGCTCTGCAATCGATCACGGTGCTGCTTGCCTTTGGACTCCCGATACATGTAGAGGCCCATGTTGCGCACCTTGTCGTCCGGCCACTCGATTTCGAGCACGACCGGTTTGCCGATGAACTCAGCGGGGAACGATACCACAGTGCCCAATCGATCGCGTTTGTTGGTTCCTGCTTCGAGATAATCGGTGCCGTTGAGAGACCCGCTGACAGTGATGCCTTCGCTCACCAGCTCTTTGTCCGCGGGGTCGGTGAAGTTCTTCTCGAAGATGACCTTGCCCAGTTTGTAAGGAGCCTTGCTGACCTCACTGGCGACTCTCTCGGTGAAGCTGGCCACTTCAAAAGTTCGTTGAAACGTTCTGTCGTTGTAATGGATGGTCGCCAGGAGCCTGTAGTTGCCCACCGGCAGCTTGATGCCATCCATGGAGACATCGACGGGCTTGTCGACCGCGAGTTCTTTGCGTTCCGTCTTGAGCTTTTCGCCTTCCGCATTGAAGAGCTCGAGCTTCATGGTGACCTGGGCCTTGACGAAGGGTTTGCCAGGCACGGGATACGGGAGCATGTAAGTGCCGCCGGGCGCGGCCTGGAGCGTGATCGGTTCGCCCGCTTCCCCATCAATGATGGAGCGTTCCATCACGAGGTCGATGGGCATGACCGACCGGTATTCGTCATAGGCCTCGCTGTTGGAAAGCGGCCGGTGATAGAACTTCAGTTCGTCCAGCGTGTAATCGCCGCGCCGGCTGAGCAGGAGCTGCCTGATGCCGGCCACGTCCGCATTAAAAAAAAGAGGACAACGCTGGCCGGCCGCAAAGCAGACCGGATACGGCAGCCCGTTGACGAACAGCCGGGCATTGCCGCTCTCCTCCCAGGTCAACGCCACGTGAAACCAGTCACCCGGAAAGATCGTAAGGCGCCGCATGTAGTAAAGCGTGTTCTTCGCATCGGAACGCTTGACGCTGAAGGTGGCGCCATGGCCCAGGCTCGCGCTGAATCGCTGTCCCTCCTTGCCAGGTCTCTCGTCTGTGAGACTGAACAGCCCGAGATGTTTGCCGTCATTCGACCTCACCCAGAAGGAGACGCCTCCGACCTTGTCATCGAAAGGTTCTTCCAGGGCATAGGTGACGCCGGGAACCTGCGGGCCGGGCGGGCGCTTATTGAAGTCTTCTTCCAGACTGAAATCGCCGCCGCTGACCTTCAGGTCATCGATCTTGTACTTGACGCCATATCCGTTGAAACCGAGACCGCTCACCTCGCCCAGGTCGGGATTGCCGAGGTCGTAGCTTTTGCCATCGAGCGACACGGTAAGCTTGCCGGCCTTGCGGGTCAGCCGGAAACGAATCGGCTCTTCGTCCACATTGTTCTTGACCTTGTTCTCCGCTTTGAATGATCGGTACTGCTCTCCGGGCTTGTTGCTGCGGTGCATCCAACTGTTGTCGCGCACGTGCAGGGCAAAGACGTGCTTGCCCGCTGAGGAGATGCCAAAGTTGAAGTGATGGTCTTGCCTGGGCACGTTACCGAGACGCTGGAACCGGGCCTCGAAGACGAAGTCCTTCAGATTCGGAACAAGGACCTGCACAACGTCGTGGCCCTGAAACTCCTTGCGCTCGGTAATCTGCCAACGGTCTTTCGGAAAATACTTGATGCCGAGGAGAGGCAGATTCTGTTCGCAGGAGAAGCCCATCCCGGAAACACCGGGCAGAAACCGGTGTCCCCTGGATGTGGCCGGTGAGATGAGCTGGCCGTCCGCGCCCGTGGCGGCCAGAGTGCCGTCGAAGGAAGCGGCGAAGACCGGCTGCTCGATCAGTTTGATTCGTTTCTCTTCCAGGCGGGTGACCTTCACGTCATCGATCTCGAACTTCACACGGTAGCCGTAAAACGTCACCTTCTTCAGCGGCAGCAGGGCCACGTCCTGGACGATACAGCTCTCACCGTTGATGCTGACCCCGAAAGTCTTTTTGCCGACATAGACGTCCACCTTGCTCCACGGCTCATTCTCGCCGCGGCTGATGACCGCCTTCTTGCCGCCGGTCACCGTGCCGACCTGGCTCTTGTTGCGTCGGAGCGTACTGATCGCGCCATGTCCTGTGCCGCGGGTATAGACGTGATCGTGATAACCATCGCCGCCGTGGAGGTGGAAACCCCAATGATGGTCGGCGCCGCGAAAGAGCTGCAGCTCCCGGACCTTGAAGGAAACCTTCACCGGCGTCTCCGGCGTAAAGAACAGCTCGAAAGCGCCCTGGTTACAGACCAGTTTCCCATCTTTCACCTGCGAGCCATGGGTGAGCTTGTAGTTCTCTTCACCGGCGTCTGAGAAATCCTGTGCATAGACCGGCTCCTCCTCAGCCCATGCCTCTGTCGCCATGCAGACCAGACACAGCAGTGGGATGACCAGTCCGGCAGTGATTCGTTTGAGCATGTTTCTCCTTCAGTTTGAGCCAGTCGATCTGCTTGCGCCGTTCAGATGTTTTTCTGTCGCGAGCTTTTTCGAGCGCTTCAGACCGACAACGTTACAGATAAAGCTCGCGATAAAGAAGTCGTCCGCTACACCAGGACAGTTTTGTCTGTCGCGAGCTTTGTCGGATCTTTCCAGGCAGCTCGCGTATGCCTTCGCTCCAGGCTGGTGACACCTGTTGCTACAATTGCAGCTAGAAGCCGCATGCGTTGTGGCACGGGCGTCCCGCCCGTGAATCACGGCCGAGACGGCCGTGCCACGATTTGGTTGCGCCACAGGCGGTGTTAGGGTCAGGATGTTTGTAGTAGCCGAGTCATCGGATTCTTCAGAACGCCATTACTGGCGCGCGACGAACTCTTTGATTGCAGTTTCAGGCCACAGGGATCTGGTTGTTGGTACTCTTAAGCAGTGACTACCATTGAGAGCGGGCTCGGAGTGAATACAGGTCTTTTATCAGGAGGAAAATAATGTCACCGAAGAAACACGATGAACCGGAGGCCGGCAGCCCCGCGGAAGCTGCCGCCGAAACCTCCCCGATCCAGGGGTTCGAGGAGGCGGTCACTGATGAAGAGGCCGCGAAGAACTGGCAGCCCGTTTCTGACCGGAAGATCCGAGTCGGGATCGCTGGGTATGGCGTTTGTAGATTCGGCCCGGCGTTTCACTTTCAGGACCACCCGAACGTCACCGTCGCCGCGGTGGCCGACCTGGATCCCGATAAGTGCGCCGAGCTGGCCAAAGTCTGCCGCTGCGAGAAAACGTACTCGTCGTGCGAAGAGCTGATCCGGGACGACTCGCTTGAAGCCATCTTCGTGGCCACCGACGCGCCGAGCCATGCCCGGTTGGCCATCGCGTCGCTCCAGGCCAGCAAGCATGTCGCCTCCGCCGTCCCGGCGGTCTTCGGATCACTCGAAGATGCCGACGCGCTCTTTGCCGCAGTCAAGGCCAGCGGCCGCCAGTACATGATGTTCGAGACGTCGTATTTCCATGAGGATCTCCATACCATGCGGGAGATGTATCGAGCCGGCGACCTGGGCAAGGTCATCTACTCGGAAGGCGAGTACTGGCACTACTTCGGCTCGCCGTTGGCCGCGCACGAGGGATGGCGCACCGGCCTGCCCCCGCAGTGGTATCCCACCCACTCGAACGCCTACTACATGGGCGTCACCGGCGGGAGCTTCACCGAGGTCTCCTGTATGGGCATACCCAGCAGTCTGGAACACCTGCAGCCAGAGAACAATCGGTACGGGAATCCCTTCGGCACCGAAATCGCTCTGTTCCGCACCAGCGAGGGAGGCATGTCGCGCATGGCGGTGAGCTGGGATACGCCGGGCGAGGGAGGTGAGCGAGGGCGGATTCGCACGGAGAAGGGCACCTTTTACGGTAATTTTCAGAGCGCCCGGAAAGATGACGTACCGCCGGTCATCGCCCGTCCCCCGCTTCCTCCCGGAGTTGCCGCCGGCGGTCATGGCGGCTCCCACGGCTACCTGATGAGCGAGTTCGTCGAAGCGATTCTGCTGGACCGCACCCCGCTCATCGATGTGGCCCAATCCCTGAACATGACGGTCAGCGGCATCGTCGCGCACCAATCGGCTCTCAAGGGAGGCGAGCTGATGAAGATTCCGCAGTACGCCCTGTAGAACGAAGAGGACGTTCCCATGCGAGAGGCATATCCAGGGCGATTAAGTTTCGTCACTGATTAGTCTTTTTGGTCCTTTGCATCGGTCTGTCGTCGGTTGGAGACCTCTTCAGTTATGAAACATGCTCCCAGCCGACGAAGCCGACGCGGGTCAGTTTCTCCTATGGAAATCAGCAATGTGTTTCTAACGCTTGGCCCCGGGAAGGCCCTGCGCCTTGAGTGCCCGCTCGGAGTATTTCACCTGCCGCTTACTGACGGTCTTTGGGTCCAGCACTTCGGGGTGACTCCGCAGAAAGTTGTTTTCGTCGATCAGGTTAAGGAAGTAGTGCGTCGTGCCTTTCGGGAGTTTGGCGACGGCCTTGTTGGCGGGATCGAGTTTGACCGGAGCGCAGTACCATTCCTCGTATCTGGCACCGCCGTTGAGGGTGTAGATGAGGTTGGCGCGGACGACCTTCGCTCCGTTCTCGCGATAGGTGAATTCAACCGTGTTACCGGTCTGCTTGTGAGATAGGACGGTGCAGACGTTTTTCTTCGTGGCCGGTGCACGCTGCCCGTGCGGGTTGTAATAGGGATAGCTGGCCTTCATTTCGGTCAGGATTTCCGTGAGCCGCCTGTTCAGCTCCCTCGACTTTTCCGGCATGGAGTCGGCCAGATCTTTTGCCTCTTCGATATCCGTCCTGACCTGTTTCCCATTCTCCGTTTTGTAGAGACGGTAGAGCTCGAGCTCGCGATTGTTCGGATTGTTCACGTGGTCGTAGTTGCGGACGAGCTTGTAGTCGCCGACACGGATGGTGCTTTCCAGGGCTGCGCTGTTGGGGAAGTGCCAGACCATGGTGTTGCGGACGCGGCCATCGGTCTCGCGCACGAGCTTTGGATTGGTCGGCTCCTGTTTCAGCAGGGGGGCGAGGTCACAGCCGTCGAGATGTATGTCCTTCGGGCGTTTCGCTCCGGTCAGGGAAAGGATGGTCGGGTAGAAGTCGAGGCCGTTGACCATCACGTCGGTTTCGACGCCCTTCTGAATTCCGGGGCCGGTGATGATGAGCGGGACGCGTGTGCCGCCTTCCATCAGGGAGATCTTGCCGCGGTCGAGCGGGTAATTGTCCGTGATGATCTGGTGGCGACTGCCTTCCATACCGCCGTTATCTGAGGTAAAGATGACGTAGGTATTCTCGATGAGCTTGTGGCCGGGCCAGCGCGGGTCTTCGGTCCGTTCGAGGTATTTGAAAAGGTTGCCGACATAGTGGTCGAGCTGTTCGACCATGGCGCAGTAGAAGGGGTTAGTCTGCCCTTTGCCCATCCAATTCTGTTTCGGATCTTCAGGGAGTTTTACACCGAGCTTCTTCACGTATTTATCGAGCAGCGCCTTGCTCCGCGTGTGGATGGGCGTGTGTACGAGCCAGGTGCAGTAGTAGAGAAAGAACGGCCTGTCCTTGTGCTCGCGCACGAAGGTCATGGCGTCCTCGGTGGTCTGGTCAAGAGGAAATCCCTGCTCATCGAGGCGATACGGATCGTCGGCACTGCGCGTGGCAAAGCCGGTCATCCGGTGCGGTTTCATGGCGCGGCTAGCGCCGAGGTCATGACGGGTCCAATCGAAACCCACATCCTTCGGCTGCGGAAACGCGTGGTGGCTGACCGCGACATGCCACTTGCCGCTGTGCCCCGTGACGTAGCCAGCCGACTTGAGCGCGCGGGCGAGAGTGAACGTGTCTTCCGGCATGCGGCCGCTGAACCAGGGTGACATCATCGTCCAGGCCCTCAGGTGATGGGGAGCCGGCGGAGCGCCCCCAACAACATGGGTCTTCTGCGCCCGGGCCGGATGTATACCACTCAGGATGGCGCAGCGCGTCGGCGCGCAGGTGGGCGCGGGCGCGTAGGCCTGCCAGAACTTTACTCCCCTCTTCGCCAACGCATCGATATTCGGCGTCTCCATCGGAGTCGGCTCGTCGATGTCGTAACATTTCACGTCCTGCCAACCGAGGTCGTCGGTGAGGATCAAAACGATGTTGGGTTTTGCCGGGCGCGCCGCGGCAGTGGCAAGGGTAATCGGAAGACCAAAGGCGAGGGGGAAAAGGTGGTGTCTGTTCAACATGGATGTGGTTCGGTGAAGGAGATTATTCATGGTGCTGTATCGTCGGCTTGGTCTGGAGTCTTGCCGGCTTGTGTCTTTCGTCGGGACTACGCAGCGACGAGCAGCCTGCTTGTCGTAAACGGCCTCTAGAGGCCGTCTGGAGGACCTACAAGCTGGTGCCAGCTTGTGGGGCTGACAAACGGCCTGGAGGCCGTTGACGACAAGCTGGCAGCTTGTGGGGCTGGCAAACGGCCTCTAGAGGCCGTTGACGACAAGCTGGTGGCAGCAGCTTGTCGCTACGGTGGGAACGCGCATCCACATCGAGCGCTATTTAAGTTTTCGGCTCTCCGCAAACTTTCTGAATTCAGTGAAGAGACGTTTCGTCCTTTCCGGGTTGGCCTGTGATACGTTGTTCTGTTCGGCGATGTCATTCGCCAGGTTGTAAAGCTCGAACCGGGATGGTCCGACGGTGGCCGCGTCTTCATGCCGTCTTGTTGAGATCAGCTTCCAGTCGCCAACACGAATCGCGTGTCGGCCGTTGATCATGGCCGGACGTTGATGCTCTGTCGCAGGGTCCAGCAGCACCGGATAAAAGCTGTAACTGTCCTTCGCGCTGTTCGGATAAGTCTGAGGCAGATCCACCTTCAGCATTTCAGCAAGGGTTGCGAAGAGGTCGGTGAAATTGACGGTGGAGTCCGAAAGGCTTGCAGCGGGAATCCGACCGGGCCACTTCACGACGAACGGGACTCGATGCCCTCCTTCCCAGCTATCCGACTTCTTTCCACGAAGGACTCCCGCGGAGGCGTGTCCGAATTCGCTCATGGCCTTCACGGCCCACGGACCGGGTCCGTTATCGCTGGTGAAAAGAATGAGCGTGTTCTTGTCGAGACCGGTTTCTTTCAGAGTGCGGTTGATCTGCCCGACGACATCGTCGAGCTGCATCACAAAATCACCATACGCACCGAGTTTGCTCTTGCCCTGAAACTCCTTGCTCGGCACCCAGGGCTGATGAGGAATGGGCGAGGCGTAGTAAAGGAACAGAGGCCTGGATTCCTTGGACACGGCATGCTTGCGAATGAACTCGACCGCTTCCCGGCAGAACGACGGGCTCACCTCTTCCTGCTCGAAACCCGGAGCCCTCATGGCTCTGGCTACGAGCGCCTTCCCACCCGGGCGGTCTTTCTTAAAACTGATCTTCTCCGTCGGTCTATCAACGACCTCACGACCTCTGAAGTAACATAACGGCGACGCTCCAGGAGAAGAGTGAATGCCATAGAAGGAGTCGAAGCCATGGTCCAGGGGGCCACCTTTGAGCGGCTTGGAAAAGTCGAATGCGCGTCCCTTTCCCGACATGTCCATTTCAGAACCCAGGTGCCATTTCCCGATCATCCTCGTGACGTAGCCCTGGTCTTTCAGCAGCGAGGCAATCGTGACTTCGCTCTCATCAATGATCGGGTTCCCCCTTGCCGGCAAGGTGTTCAGGACGCCAGTCCGGACGGGATTGATTCCGGTCAGCATCCCATAACGTGAAGTCGTGCAGGTGCTGCCGGCTGCATGCGCATCCGTGAAGCGCAGCCCTTCCCTGGCCAGTTGATCGATATGAGGCGTTCTGATTTTGGAGTCAGGGCTGTAAACGCCACAGTCCCCGTAGCCCATATCATCTGCGAGGATGACGATGATGTTGGGGCGCCCCTCTCCCCTCGCCAGCGCAGGCAACGCGAGGAACAGACATCCGAGGAAACTGGATCGAAGCATTCGGTGGGGGTTCACTGGTTTCAGTAATTTCGCTCTTACTGGGGGCCCTTTGATTTCTTGTTCCGTCTCCTCTTGTCCGCCGCGGTAATCTTGCCGTCTCCGTTCACATCCACGTTGGGGAACTGACCGCGATAGATATTGAGGTGTTCTTCCCGGTCGAGCTTGCCGTCTTTGTTTTTGTCGCCGCCCTTGAATGCGTTGGAATGCGGAAACTCTTTCGCATCGAGGAATCCGTTCTTATCTTTGTCGGACGGATCGAATTGCCGGGCTCGGTAGTCCACGAATTCCTTGACCGTGATGATTCGATCGGCATCTGTGTCCATGTCCCTGACCATGCCTGGAGGCAGGATCGTGATGGGCGCTCGCTCCGGATGGGCGTTGGCTTGCGTCTTCACTTTCGCCAGCACGGTCGGGGTGGCGGCGAAGCTCTTGCGGTAGGCATCGAGAGAACGGTCGTAGTCGATATCGGGCACTATCCAGAGATTGCGGAATGAAACTTCTGTGCCCTTGTGATCCTGGAGCATCAGCGGGCGCTTGCCGTGCCTCTTGTACGGGCGGCCGACTTCTCCGTAGACCCAGACGTCATCGTGAATGAGGACGCCGTTGTGAAAGATGGTGGTGCGAAGCGGCTCATCGACCGAACCATCCTTCGCAAAGCGCGGAGCCTTCATGAGGATGTCATAGGACTGCCATTCTCCCGGCGAACGGCTCGCATTGACCCGCGGCGGATGCTGTCCGTATATCGACCCGCATGAGCCATCGGCGAAGGTGGGATTGTGATAGCTGTTCACGAGCTGGAGCTCGTAGCCGGACATCAGGAATACGCCGGAGTTGCCGTAGAGCTGGCCCTTCCACGCGGGATCGTCGGAAGGATGGAAACGGAACTCCAGATGGATACGCGCGTTGCCGTAGGGCGTCCTGGTCGAGTTGTTTCCTTTGCTGCGGGACATCACGCCCTGCTTGTCGAACGTCCAGTTCGGATTGCTCCACTGGGCAGCATCGAGAAC
>JASLXP010001306.1 GCA_030740295.1 Planctomycetota bacterium | reverse complement strand
CGAGCCGCAACAGAAGTGCGGTACCGCGCCGTGCAGAAGTCGTTGGCAGAATCAGAACGCATGCTCGATGGTGCGGTAGGGAGATGTGCCTCCCTTTGGGCTAAGACGAATGTCTGAAAGCCGGGGAAAGAGGCCAGCCTGCGATACTCCGGGGGCACGTCGGCCGGGCTGTCGTGCGGGCATCCGCCCTTTGGGCGAAGCATGAGTGCATCCTTTCCCTTTGGTGCTCCCAGTGGTGAATTTGCGGTGCCCGAATGGCCACAGCCGCTGGCTGTCCTGGTGCAATGGTGGGGTCACCCGGAGAAAACGGTATGTCATCCTTGTTTGTGGTCATTGATATTATCTCGCGGATGTCCTGTGAACGAGCTCGTAGGTCTTCCCTCGATCGTTGCTTCGGAGAATGCCATGGCGGTTGCAGACAAAGAGCCTGTCGCTTCAGCCATCTCATCCCCATCAACGTGGAAGATTTCGATCCCGCCTCCCGAAACGTTGTCCACCACCTCGCCATGAAAGTCGATGAGGTGCCCACTCCCAGCCTTCGGCATGAACTCCTGAACGGCGGGCTTCTTCCCATACATCTCAGCCAAGCCGAGTGGAGTCAATCCCTGATCGTCACGTATCAACGGTGAGCTACCGGTAAGCGTGAATGAAATGAGTATGCAGTATGCGTTTATTCTCTTCGTTTTCTTCGAGGAGGAATTCCATGCGCAAGAGCGACTCTCAGTCCTGCGGAATTGGAGCGGTTGGCCAGCAGGCTTGCCGGAAGCTCACGCTGCGCGTGCCTCCAACTCCCTATGAACGTCAGACCTCGCGCAACCCGCAAGGTTAGAGCACTGCGGCGGTCTTCTGCAACGCGTGGAAGGCATGGTTGGCCCCGGGCACATCATTGGCCTTTTGCTTTTACTTTTGGTCCTCGAAGACTTTCAAGATGGCGACGTATCCGGGTTCGAAAACCGTGGGATGCTTCGCCAACGCTTGCGCGAAACTGCTCCCAGTGCCTATGTCGTCAGCGAGTTGCTCAGCCACGGGTTGCAGGGCCGGCGCGACCTCATCGGACGCTGCCAGTTCCCGCAATGATGACTGGAACGGTTTGCCTGCGTCGAGTTTCGTCACGAGCTTCTGGAAGAACTTGCCTACTCTTTCGTCCATTTCTGTACTCCTTTCGTATGGGCTAACAGTTATTACACCGGTTCCATGCATCTTTCCCAACGCCAGACCGGACCGTCATCAGGATCAATCACTTCCCCGACGTTCTGGAACCAGCTTTGGTCAAAACACGGGTTGAAGCGTTCGGCTCAGGAAGTGTGTGTGCCCGAACCAGTCGGACCGGAAGAGACCCGATTTGAGCTCCCAGATCGCCTTGCGTTGTCCGCGGAATACGAGGCCCACTAGTCCCACCGCCGGTCGGGAGACCGGCGCCAGGAATGGGTTGAGCCTGCACATCTCCCGACGGGATCCTTGCTCCACAACAGAGCCCGCAGAACGAGTTGTCATAGCTGTCGATGGCCTGACCTGGTAAACGTGCCCACTGCGTGCGGCCGACTGCTGCTTCACCGGCTCTGCGTCCAGGCAGGATTAACGGGGCATGGTATGGTGATGACCATGTTGGCTCGTGCCCCAAAATCGTTCACTCTTCAGTCCTCCGCCTTGCTGTTTCTCACCGTTATCGTGTGCCTGATGCCAGCATCGTCTTCAGCCGAAGACATCACCCCTGCGCAATGGGAACGGAGTGCTGGAAAGTGGCAGATGAAAGAGGGTTCATTCACCAGCGGCGCCCTGGGCTTTCATTCCCTCGTGTCCACACGAGAGAACCTCCGAGACTTCGATCTGGCATGGAGCTTCAGAAGAATTGAGGGAGGGAAGGAAGACAACCATGTAGGGCTGAGCATCGCCAGAGACACGGGGACATGGGTACTGTTCTTCAGGGGCGATAGGGCGCAATGGTACTTCAAGCCCAGGAAGCCCGCGTCAGAGAAGGAGAAGATGACCTTCAAAGGACACACACCGGTCCTCTGCCCCATGGACGCCACAATTAAGGTCGTGGCGAAATGCTCACAGGAGAAGATCGTCATCGAGGTCAATGGGGCGAAGGCGGCCGAGTTCGGTCCCGCGCCGGGAGGGGGCGCGGTCTCTTTCTACACCTACCACGTGAAAGCAGAGATATTTGATATACGGATGACGAACCGTGGAGACGACGATGCGCCCGGTCCCCAAGAGCGGCCCACAACCATCAACCTGATCGGCAACCCCAGTTTCGAGATTTGCGCTAACCCCGATATACCCGACGGATGGACGCACGAACCGGGCTGGGGGAATGAAGCGGATGAGAGTTGGTGTTCCGCGCCGGGGTACGAGCGGTGGCATCAGCACTGGAGCCTCGATACTTCACGCCCTTTCCACGGCGGCCGCACCATGAAGGTCAAGCACCCTCTGCGGCTCCACGGCATGGTGCACCAGATGGCGAAAGGCACGGATTACACATTCTCTGCACACCTCAGGAGTGATAGAGACGACCTCCTCGCTTTCATCGGCGCTGCCAGCCCGGGCCGGCGGAGCCAGGGGGAAGAGGTGCACGTGGGCAAGCGATGGAAGCGATACTTCGTGAAATTCTCCCCCTACGCCCTGCCGGACCATCCCTATCGGTCCCTGAGCATCGTCCCGAAGGAGCGGGGAACGCTCTGGATCGATGCGGTGCAGCTCGAGAAGGGCCACGCGCCGTCCGCATTCAGCCCAGGCTCTCCACTCGATGCTCGGTTTGCCCGGGGGACCGGGGCGCAGGCCACCGGAGTGAAGGACTTCCTGCCGGAGGCCAGGATCGAGCAGCCTTCACTCGAGGCCATCAAGCTCGATGGAATTCTGGATGACAAGCTCTGGCAAACACGGAAGAAACATCTGCTCTGCGACACGAACGGAGTCCCTCCGGATCGGAAGACGGAAATCTCATTCTCGGCCACACCCAAAGGGCTGCTCATCGGTGCGAAGTCGTACACTGGGGTGAAGGATGTTCCGGCCACCGAGCGCGAACGCGATTCCGGAGCCATCTTCGGGGACGACTCGATTGAGTTGTTCATCGACCCCTCAGGAGAAGGGCGTGAGTACTATCAGCTCGTGTTCAATGCCTACGGCTCCCAGTTCGACCAGAAGTGCCAGACCGGTCGAAGCGTGGACAACACCTGGAACTCCAAGTGGCGCGTGTCCACGGCAAGGCGTGAAGGGTTCTGGTCGGGCGAAGCCTTTGTTCCTTTCTCAGATCTGTTCCCTGACGCGAAGTTTCCCGGCGCGGCGTGCCTGCGTGTCAATGTCTGTCGGAACCTGCAGGAGCCCAGAGAGCTTCAGAACTGGTCACCGACCTACGGTGTCTTCCATCTTCCGGAGCGATTCGGGTTCCTGTTTGCTGGAGATGTTTCCGCGGCTCGAAGCGTGGCCGAGAAGAGAGTGGAAACTGAAGAAGAGGGAGAAGACCTTCAGGCGTTCTATGAGTTCAACTACTACACCACTGAAAAGGTTGCCTCACTGTTCCTGAGAGCGCTTTCTGGTGGCACCCCGTCGAAGGCGAACGTCGAAATCCACTCGCCACGGGGCCTGTCAGTCTTCGGCAAGTCGATGACCGTTTCTGAAGATCGGCTCGCCAGAATGGCCATACCGATAGGGAGCTGGCCCACTGGTAAATACAGAACCCTCGTGAGGCGTCTTCCCAGCTCTGGCAAGAGGGTCCATCAGGCGTTGCCCCTCAAGAAACTGGAGCCGTCGACCGTCCGGGAGGTCAAGATCGACCACTTGCGGAGAACCATCAACGTAGACGGCAAGCCCCTGTTCCCGTTTGGCGTTTTGTGGACGAGGTGG
>JASLXP010001305.1 GCA_030740295.1 Planctomycetota bacterium | reverse complement strand
AAGGATTATCCATGTCTGATCTTGAGAGCCTGAAAATCCTTTGGAACGCAGCGGCACACTCAACAAGCGAATTGATTGCATTCGATTCTGTGGAGCTGGCGGAAGACCTGGAGATAGTCAGAGACGGGGAGGAGACCTCTCTCGCCATTCGGAGGCCGTTGCGGTTCGCGCTGTCGGAAACATGCGGAACCCTTGTCTTCTGCGTCAGGCCGTTGCAGTCCGACCGAAACTCCGTGGAGTTGTGGACATGCGGCGAAGAATTGCTTGCGGACCATTTCCAGGTGATGGATCAGCGTATGCAAAACTATGAGCCGAACCTGCGCAGAATGCCGGGGCAGTATCGTCTGTCGGCCTGGGAGAAAGAAGAATGGGACGCTGTATCGCCGACGGAGATTCGCACCTTCTACCTTCCACCCGAAGAATGGGCCACGCTGGTGATCACCTGGGAGAAAGATGGCGACGAGCTCGGGAATACCTATGCATACATCAACGGTATGCCCGTTTCGATCACCGAAGGCATCCCTGCCTGGCTGCGGCTGACGCAGGAAGATTGTGAAAGTGAACAGTCCTTCGCCGGCGGCATGTACTGGCAGCGGGCCGCCCTCCTGAGCGGGGTCGAGCTGCGAAGCTGTCTGCTTGCAGACTGGACGATCAGCCGTGAAGCCGCACTGAAAGCAAGCCGTTCCGATTCTGATTGTGGCGCGGACATCCTTGTCTCCGATTCGGCGGGCACCCGTGCTCCACAGGACGACGACATTACAGACATCGTCATCAATGTCACAGACATCCTCATCGATGCCGTGGATTGCGAGCCTGTTTCGGAAGCTCTGCCGCTGGACGTTAGAAATGCGGACATCTTCCAGTACTGGCACTACGAAGCATCAGAATGCACCAATAAAACGGCGCTCGCCTGTATCCCTGATGACGAGCCTCTTCGTTATCACTTCCATGTAGTGGAAGACTGGGAGTACTGGCTGGTCCTTCGCTATCAGTTGATCCTGCCACCGGAGGGTGCCAGCCCCTGTGTTCGCGTCGAATTCGACCAAAGCTGCCCTCGCGGTGATTTCGAGAAGTTTGATCTTCCGTCGACGACGGCGAGCGGTTCCATGCGCCCCGAGCCGGATCGTTACAAAGAGATTCGAATCGGCAGCGCGCCTGTCAGGCTCAATGCCGGGCCTCACGAGATAGCTCTGACGTTCACGGACAACAGCTTTCTGATTCTCGATTCAATCCGCCTGACAATTGATGCGGTTCCGGAAAACCCGTCCCAGGATGAGCTGACGAAATACAGACGTCCACCCGCGATGGAAGTTCGTGAGATCGTCGAGAATGAGACTGAGACGGTCTATCGATTGGCCTTCATTAATCTGCACGAGGGGCCGCAGGCCGGCCGCATCCGCATCGATGACGCATCGGATCCCGGCAAAACGCCGGAGCTATCCGAGGAGCGGCTGGATTTCGAAAGTAAGGAGGGCGAGGTCGAAATCGATCTTCTTGTGCCAGTGGAATCGGAGCAGGGCAATCCCCGGTGCATTCGATTGAGCTTCGTCGATGAGCCGGAGTGGAACCGGATGGGCTATATCATCCGTCACCGCCGGCCGTTTCATAAACCTCCACGTCCACGCAGAATTGCTTCGCCGAATCTGACCGGTCAGCCATTGCCTGCCCCGGCAGACGAAGAGGGTCTCGCCAGACGGATCGAGGAGATCAGACAGAATCCGGAATTGGCATCGTGGCTTGCCACAGCGCCCGCGGCGCTCGAAAACGAGCCAATGCTTGTGCCCGGCGGCCATCCCACTTCCAAGACGAGCCTGATGATCGAGCTGGCCCACTTGAGCGAGGGGCCGGATGTTCTTGAAAGATTGAGGTCAACCCTCCTGGCCAACGCGCGTGCCGTTGTGCGGCTGACTTTTCGCAGTCCCGACGGTGAACGTCGGGCCGGCGTCCGCAGCGATTACTACAACTTCCGCTTCCCCCGTGGCGGCCTGTACGGGGAGCTCGCCGTCTGGGAGATTGTGGCCTACGACATTCTGCTCTCCGCTGGAATCCTTTCGCATGAAGACCAGGCCGTCATCGAAACGAATCTGTTCTGGAGTACCTATGAAAACTCCAAGCGGTGGCAGGGCGGAGAATTCATCTGCCGCGGCCAGGCGCACATGGGGACGGCTTCTGCGTTCCTTGGCGCAGCTCTCGAGGATGAGATGATGCTGCAGGAATGCGAGGAGACGATGCGCCGTTACGGTTTCTGGCAGATCCTTGCGGACGGTGGCCACAACGAAAAGATCAGCTCTTACGGCGGCGGTTGGGGCGTGCAGGTTGAGGTGGCGCTCTTTCTGCGGGAGATTGGCCGGCCCCGGCTTTTTGACGAATGCCGCGAACGAATTCGCAATGCATGCAAATCGTTTGCACGCGGCTGCTTCTCGAACGGTTCTCTCCTGCGCCAGGGCAACGGCGGCATTCAGCGAAGTTTCCACATTCTCAGCATGGGTCGATACTTCGAGATAGCACGTGAGCTGTTTCCTGAAGATCCTGAATTCGCCGAAATCTGCGAGTATGACAAAGCCCTCGGAAAGCGGCTCTGGGCCAAGTGGGACCATCAGCCACCCGAAGAGTGGCCGGCGTTGCCAGACCGCCTGCTGCGCAAGAGCGACCTGTTTCCCGATTCGGGTTGGTCTGTCTTACGAAGCGCGCCCGGTAAGGATCGGATGGAAGCCAGCCTCGATTGGTCGGCCTTCGGCGATCACGGTCATCCGGACAAGCTGCACATGAATCTACTCGCATTCGACGAGGTGATGAACGAAGACCTTTCCTATGGCTGGTATCCACAGAAGCCCAGGAGCCAGCGATACGCCATGCGAACGATCAGCCACAGTCTCGTGGTATCAAACATGCGCTGTCAGCTCTCTGGCTCTAAGGGGCGTCTTCACCTTTTCGATCACCAGGATGATGTCCAGGTCGCCTGGGCTGACGCCGGCCTCTGCTACGAAGGCGGGGTGAAGGCAGACCGCTGCGTCGTTCTTTTGGATGACACGGTGATCGATTTCTTTCACATCAAGGGCGGCAAGTCGCGCACCTTCGATTGGATGTTTCACTGCCACGGTAAGTTCGAGTTGCCCGAAGGCTTCATCGAGCGGGGCCCACTTGCCCAGCACGCGAGACCGGGCGAAAAAGTGAGCGAGACTCCTGGTTATGAGTTTCTGGAAGATCTGAAAGAGCTCAGCCAGAACACTCCCATGCGGATGAACTGGCATCT
Organism: Planctomycetota bacterium; assembly: GCA_030740295.1. The sequence goes on along the minus strand of JASLXP010001305.1, from coordinate 9,383 downwards.
CACCGGTTATCCGCACATGCCATATAGCGGCGCGGAAAAACGATGGATGGATTACGAGCTCGGCAAACTGTGGCTGGCGTTCCCTCAGATTGAGGACACCACATACATCATCGGCAAGGCGCCTTTCCCCATGCCCGAGCTGGAAAGTGACCGCCCCTTCCTGATGGCCCGCCGCCAGGCACGGGCCACCTGCTTCGCCGCCGTCTTCCAGGCCAGAACGGACGAGAGAGCGCCTTCACAAGTGCGCGCCCTTCCAGTGCGATTGCGCGATTGTGAGCTTGCATCAGACCATGCAACAGCAGTAGAGGTCGTCTCAGAAGAAAGGAGCATCACCGTGCTGCAACGACACGTATCCGGCCCCCTGTCCGCGGGCCCCATCGTGGCGACGGATGCCGATCTTGTCGTCTGTATCAACCGAGCCGGAGCATCGGGATCACTGCACGCCTATGGCGCCACCTATGTGGAATTGGCGAGAGGCCAGAAGTTTCAGCAGACATCCCCGGGAAACATCCATGAGGAACTGGTCACCTGAATCACTGAATCCTGGCAGCGTCTTCTACGCACTCGCTGATGAAATCCGTCAACAGAGTTCTTCCCTTACCAACTTTCTTCCTGGCACGGTCAGACACAATTCCTTTACAGCGGGACAATCATCATGTTTCAGATCGCCACCTTTAATTCCGACATTACCCCACCCATCGGACATCCTCTTTGCGCCGGATGGTATCCACCTGCTGCAGCCATCCGAGATCCACTCTCCGCCCTTGGGGTCATTCTGATTCCCGAAGATGACGAGCCGGTTGTCTTATGCGCGCTCGATTGGGCCGAGCTCAGCAATCTGGACTACCTGCGTTGGCGAGAGGAAATCGCTGTAGCGGCCGGCACGCATGCAGGCCGCGTTGCTGTGCACTGCACCCACGCGCACGACACCCCCTGGCCGGACCGCGAGGCACAGAATCTCCTCGATGAATGCGGACACCCCGATGTCATTATGGCGGGCGACTGGGCCGAACGCGTCCGAACCCAGGCCGCCGAGGCAGCGGGAGACGCGATGAGCCGGCTTCAACCTTGCACGGAAATCAGCATTGGAGAAGCGAAGGTCGACCGCATCGCTTCCAATCGCCGCGTCATGGGCGATGATGGAAAAGTCCGGGGAGTGCGATGGACAAAGACACGTGACCCTGAAATTCGCGCAGCGCCTGAGGGCTTAATCGATCCTATGCTGAAATCCATTGGTTTCTGGAACGGCGATAAACGTGTCGCCTGTCTGCATTACTACGCAGTTCATCCGACAGCCATGGACGGCACTGGCGAAGTCACACCTGAGTTCGTCGGGCTTGCACGGAATCGTCGCATCGAAGCAGACGAGGGCGTGGCTCACATCTATTTCAACGGCTGCGCAGGCAATATCACTGCCGGGAAATACAACGATGGTGTGGCCGATAACCGTGAGCTTTTCACCAGTCGGATTCATGACGCCATGCTCGCCGCGGAATCAGCGGCGACTCGTCGTCCATTGAACAAAGCTCGCTGGGCCACGGAGCCAGTGCATCTGCCGCCTCGCGAAGATATGAACGAACCGGATCTGCGTACGATTCTCGACAAAGAAAACACAAACGTAAAAACCAAGAGCAAGGCCGCCATCATGCTCGCCTATCTGCAGCGACATGATGTACTCATTCCAATCACCTGTCTGCACCTCAACGATGACATCGGAATCGTCCATCTGCCCGGAGAAACTTTTATGGAATATCAGATCCACGCGCAGGAGAACCGGCCAGATGCATTCATCGCGGTGGCCGGGTACGGTGATCTCGGTACCGGCTACATCACCATGGAAAAGTCTTTTGAAGAAGGCGGATACGAGCCAGTCGATGCGTTCGTATCCGGAAAGTCCGAAGCGATCATGCGTGCGGCCATTGTAAAGGTGACCCAGGGCGTGTGAGAAATCAGGAAAGCGAACTCCTCGCGGGCTGACCCTCGCAGGAGCGACCAGAGAGACTCTGTGCATCGCTGGGGCTCATTTCTTTGGAACGAAGCAAGAGCGGCGAGAAGTGATTCCCGTAAGCGATGACCAGCCGCCTGGCGTGCATGGCTGTAGGCCAACGTCGAAGATCAGAGACTACGGACCCTCAGCAGTGCTATCGTGCAAGTCCTCTTGATCGATCTGTTAGCACTGAATGAGACGAGGAATTGTAAGCTCTATAAAACTCTCAAGTTCTTGCACCCCTTTCTGGGTCAGAGTTACAGAGCCGTTTTGTACTACAATCCAATCAAAATCCTTTTCGACAGTTTCAATCGATTCACGAAGTGGTGGAAGCATGTCTTTGTCCAAGTCACCTTCGTATTCACTCAGGACTATGCATTTGTCATTCTCAGAATGTGCGGACAACATTCCTTCCGTAGTCGATCTAATGCCGCCGCAATCGAACGGCGCGAAGTCGGAACCTCGTCTCGATGCTTGATGTGGGATGTCATTATCGTCTGAGCCATTGTTCACGTTCCCAAGGCGCGGGCGAGGTGCCTTGGTCAGGCGCTCCCATCTCTTTCCAGACCGGGCTTAAAGGCATCCATTACTGTGATTCCCGGCTCTTCCTCTCCACTTCCCTGGCCTTCTGAAATGCCTTTCTCAGAAGCTCTGCCTCTTCCTTCGGGCGCGGGACCGGGCCTTCCAGGATTGGATCGTTTGTCTCGCCCATGATTTGTTCAAGCCGATGACTCATTTCATTCTCGATGCCGGCCATCTCTTCGTTGCCTGCGAGATTATTGAATTCATTGGGATCGGCTTCAAGGTCATAAAGCTCAACTGGCGGCCGTGGATCGAGATGCTCATCGCCCATGTCGCGTCGAGTCAGGCTGGTCTCGATATCGGTGGGCAGGGGAAGTTTGGGGCCCTCGTGGTAGTTGCGAATAAACTTGTATCGAGAAGTCCTGACGCAACGTTTCACATCGTCGGGCGAAGTGTTCTTTTCAGCGAAAATCTCCGTCCTTGCCTCGAAACCTTCCCCGCGGAGGAGCGGCAGGTACGAGCGGCCCTGAACGTGGGCGGGGATGTCCACTCCCGATGCCTCATGGAGGGTCGGAAACATGTCAATTGCGCTGACCATCTCATGGAATTCCTGACCGCCGACAAAACCATCAGGCCAGCGCATCAACATGGCGGTTCGAATGCCGGGGTCGTAGTTGGTCCCCTTCGCCCGCGGAAATGCGATACCGTGGTCGGTTGTGAAGACGACGAATGTATTGTCACGCTGGCCGCTCTCCTCAAGGGCATCGAGTATCTGCCCCACTGAAGAATCCAGTTGTTCGATCGCGCCGTGAAACATCGAAAGGTCCTCTCGCGCTCCAGGGGTGTCTTTCATGAACGGAGGAATTCGGACGTCGCCGGCTCGGTCCCCAGAGTACTGGTCATACCGCCGGTGCACTTCGCTGAATCCAACACGAGCATAAAAGGGCTGCTGCTCGGTTCCAGTCCGTGACCGTAGAAAGTCATCGACCTGCGGGGCGACGTGAACGCAGGAAGTACTTCCGATTCGTTCGCTGATATGGTGGAATCCCAGGCGGCCAGGATGCTTCGTTTCATGCTGCATGCCGAAGAGAAACGTCTCGTACCCAACGCTCCCCAGACTTTGAGCGATTGTGCTCGCACCAGGAGGCAGATCCCATCCAAGATTCACCAGCCCCATCAGGCCATTCGAGTGCGGATACATCCCGGTGACCAATCCTCCCCGGGCAGGACTGCAGAACGCTGCCGTCCCAAAGTGATTGACCAGCCGAATGCCTTGCGTCGCCAGCCCGTCAAGCGCGGGTGTATGAAGTACCGGCTCGCCGTAACAACCGAGATGAGTACCCAAGTCATGCGCAATGATGTAGAGGATGTTGGGGCGTCCTGTCATCTGATTCTTTCGTCAGGTTTGCCGAGAATCTGAAACACAGAGGCCCAGAGAGAGAATAAGGTCCAATAACGTCAGTAACCACTGATGTATCCAAGATCTCATTACTGAGTGACCTGCGGACGGTTCCAATCGGTAGGCTGGTAACCCTTCGGCTTCATTGGCTTTTTGACGGTCACGAGTTCGGCGGCGGGATCATAGAGCGGCCAATCGTCCGTGCGAAAGGGAGACGCGGGGAGACCCTCTCTGTTGTAGAGCAGGTTTCGCCGGGACGGATTCATTGCCCAGGCATAGCGGACCGCGAGGGGCTCTATGACTTTGTCTGATGAGACGACGACTCTGTGCCCATCGATCATGGCCTCGGCCCAATGCCATTGTCTGTTCTTCCCGGCGATGGCGAAAGCGTCGAGTTTGCCGGGCCTCGCCGGCATGAGGCCGGAGCCAATGGATTGGAATTGGAGAATGATTCTGCCTCCATCCACCGTCTGTTTCTTGAAGCGCGGGCCGCTGCCGACGATATTTTTGCCGTAAGTCTGCTTCAGGGCAAGATAGGCGTGGCGCAGGCCGATGGGCTTCTTGTTTTTGGGATGCAAAGCGATGGCATCGCCCGTGTCGATGGAGACGGCCATGGCTGTTTTCGGCAGTTCATGGCTGACGAGGCGCATGGCTTCGCGATTCACTGCCCATGATGCTTCCAGCCCTTCGACCGGTTTTTCCTGCGGCGGATTCCAACTGGGCAATTGGGTGAACTGGAACGGAAAGTTGTCGTCAACATTTCCGCCGGAGAGCTCGTGCCACGAGGAGCGGTAATAGTTGATCAGCATCACCAGTTGCTTGCGATAGTGAAAGGCCTGCGGGACATTCTTCGAGTTGCGTTCGCCTTGATACCAGATCATGCCGCGGATGCCGTAAGGACGGATCGGATAAATCATGGCGTTGAACATGTGCGCTGGATACTGGTGACCGAGGTTGGCCGGTTTGGTGATGATGGGCGGGGACAGCGGCTTGAACTTGTTCTTCATGGTTTCACCGGCGTCGATCTTTGCATTGTAAACGGCCAGCTCTTTCTCAAAGTTCACTAACGCCTTCCCTATCGTCTCTCCCTGATTGCGGATACGTCGCTCAGCCGTCTCGTCTAACTGTCTTTTGTGATCCAGAGCACGCGAGTCATTCTGCTGAATGGACCACGGCATCCAGCCTTCGATCGGGGTGCCCGCATAAGCCCGCTGAATGATGCCGACGGGGATGCCCAGTTCCTTGTGCAGCTTCTTTCCGAAATAGTACGAGACCGCGGACGTTTCAGCCGCCGACTCTGGATTGCAGGGCTTCCATCGGCACAGGCGGTCGCGATTCTCCTCAAGAGGTACATGCCAATGTTCGCGAGCGGATTTGAAGATGCGAAAGTTTGGGGCGTCAGCAGAAGCGGCTTCCTCTTCGCCGCCAAAGGTACTGCCGAGCTGCCAGCCCATATTGGACTGGCCCGCACAGAGCCATACCTCGCCGATGGAGACGTTCTTGATGGCGATCGTGTTCTTGCCGCTGATCGTCAGCGAGTGACCGGTCCCATGGCCAGGCGTTTCCAGAAATAGTCTCCATTTGCCGTCCGCCGCCGCCGTGGCCGAGGCAGTCGCACCCCAACTGGCTTTCACGGTGACTTTCTCGCTTGCATCCGCCCAGCCCCAGACCGCGTTCTTCGTCTGCTGCTGCAGGACCATGTGGTCGCTGAACAGCCTGGTCATTCGAACATCTGCTGACGCAGATGTGCAGGCGTACATTGTCGCGAAGAGAGTCATGATTCGTTTCATGAGCGTGTGCTTCATTCGTATTTGATGGCGGCGGTGGAAAAGTCTGAGGCAATGCCTTCAAGAGGGATCTGAAAAGTTACCGTTCAGCTAAGACCCGGCCAGACGGTAGTGATCACGGTGGAGCAGCCCTTTTTGATGGCGGGGCTGCCGTACTGCGAAAGAGCCCGGCTAAAGCCGTTACTCCAACTCCGGCAGACGTTGTTTCAACACCCTCTTTCTGACTTACTCCATCTCAGCAATGCGATCGAAGATCGGCGCCGTCAGTCCGCGACAGTATGCCCTTTTGCCTTCGCTGTAGTCCCGGATGGAGCGGGGGGTGGAGTAACGGCTTTTTCAGGCGGGTCTGATCATACGGCGAAAGAGCCCGGCTAAAGCCGTTACTCCAACTCCGGCAGACGTTACTCCAACACCCTCTTCTCGACTTGCTCCATCTCTCAGTAATACGATCGAAGATCGGCGCCGTCAGTCTGTCCCAGTATTAGCCGCTTGCTATCGCGGTAATCCCGGATGCAGCAGGGGTTGGAGTAATGGCTTCAGCCGGGCCTGCCGTATTGCGAAAGAGCCCGGCTAAAGCCGTTATTCCAACCTCGGTAGACGTTGTTTCTATGCCCTCTTTTCGACTTATTCCATCTCTCAGCAATGGCCTTCCGTACTGGGAAAAGCCCCGCTAAAGCCGTTACTCCAATCCAGTTTGAGCTTCAACGAAACTCGGTCAGCTCGATCTCGTCGATCAGAACAGTGCTGCCAGTGGGCGGCTGTGGGTAAATCACGATGGATCTCAGGTTGGTCTGTGGAGCGAGGAAAACTGGTGCTGAAGCAGAACGTTCGTCCTGACCGGCAGGTTTGATGGTGACGCTGTAAGTTTGAGCGCGGCGATTGGCCAGGAGCTTGATGTGTGTCCAGTTTCGCTCCTTTATTTTCTGATTGGTGACGATCCATTTTTTGGCACGCATGTCGTGCAGGCGAATCGTCCCGTTCTCGGTGATGTTCAACGCCAGCTCGGGTTGGAATGAGCCCTTGTATCCCAGGAGCCTTGCAATCAGAGACGCCTTTGCGTTACACCGGAAAACCTGGAACGTGAGCTGATAATCCGCTTTGTCGGCGACGGGCGGAATGGCCTGGCCGGAGAAGGATGCGCCGCCGCGTCGGATGAGCAGGGACTGGCCGCCGTTGAATGCATCTTCGCGGGTGATGTACGGGCCTTTGTCCAAAAGGCCGCCCCAGCGGGCAGTGACCTGATTCACGTCGCCTACCATGCCGCGTCTATCTGGTTGCCACTGTTCTGCGTCGTCGAAATTCTGCCTGATACGGGGTACGAGAGGTCGCTTCAGGAATAGCGGGCGCCGGCGCATGGCTTCGTCATTTTCCTTTTTCGTGACCCATGAAAAACGGCCCGGCTTCTGTCGAATGTAGAGGCTCTTCCAGGCGCTGATGGCGAGCCGGCGATCTCGCTGCTGGTCGATGAAGGCCTGCAAAATGGCTTCACCTTCTCTTCCAAATGCCAGCAGTGCATTGCCGACCGGACGGTAGCCCCAGTCCGCGTCGGCCCCGGTGTAGTTGTCGCCGAAGCCTTCGTATCGCTTGCGGAGTGTGGACAATATTTTTCCCCGCAACGGCCGGGAGGCCGGTGCATTTCGTTTGACGGTTTCACCGAGGGAAACGCATGCCTGGTTGGCCATGACGGGATCTGAGTGCGCCACTGTCTCGAGCAACAGCTCCGTGGCTTCTGCATTATTGCGCAGGGCGCCAATCCCACGGGCCGCAGCCACGCGGGTGAATCGGTCCGGATCGTTCAGTGCCCGCTTCCACAGGGGCAGCAGGGATACATCGGGCATGAAGCGCAGAGCGCGCATGGCAATCTGGCGGACCTGCACGCTGTCGTTGTCGGTGTACGCAGCCGCGAGTTGCCGGCGTGGCAACGGCCGGATGCGCGAGAGGGTCACCCGCATGATTTCGGCGAGCATGTGGTTTCCGTGCAGTTTGATCGATTTGAGGATCTGCCCGGCCGAGTTCGGGCCGTGGGCATCTCGCAGGGCTATGCCGGCCATGCAGCGGATGCTGTTTTCCGGATCGAAGAGGGACTCTTCAATCAGTGCCACCGATTGTTCGAAGTCCACGTTGCCTTTCCTCGCCGCGGAGCGTCGAGACCACTTGCCGAGGGACTGCAAAGCCAACCGGCGAACGATCAGGTGCGGGTGTTTCGTGAGAGGTCCGATGTCCTTGAAGCCGGCTTTCGATTTGCCGTAAATGATCTGGGAGAGCGCTTTCATGACCAGCAGGGGATCGTCGCTCTCGAGACTGCTCATCGGCTGTTCCGGGATGAAGCTGCGATCCAGATACATGGCGTCCTCACCGAACGCGATGACAGTGGGCGTTCCTTCTTTCTGGAACGTCTGCCAGCATTCCGCTGATGGGCCGGAGGTGAGGAAACCGACGTTCACCGGCGTGTTGCGGGACATCCAGCGCATGTTTCGGACGGCCCGGGCCTGCACGACGCGATTGGAATTTCCGTACACCAGAAAGTCATCCACCAGCCCATCCCGAATCCATTGTTCGAGATCGAAGTACATGGCGCCGCCCGTCAGCATGAGCTCCGGAACATTCCAGGGCTGCGGCTTGTGCGGTTCCCAGGGCTGAAGAAAAAAGCCGAGTCGCTGGTTGGACTTGTCGAGCTCGGCTTTCAATTCGCGCAGGAACTGGGTGACAAATTCACCGCGTAGCTTCTGCCAGTCGAATGTGGAGGCAAAGCGCTTCCACTCCTGGTAACGGATATCGATACCATGCCTCCGCTTGAATTCATCCACGATCGGCTGGCTGTATCCGAACTCGTGCTGGAACCGCATCGAGTGATTCTCGGCGTACGTAAGAAAGGTCATACCGTCATAGCCGTCCTGCTTCATGAACTTCATGTGCAGGTCCACGAGAGCACGGCGCGCGGCGGGATAGGCGAGTTCGATCGGGCCGCCCTGTTTCAGCAGGCCGGTTCTGTCGGTCGGCACCCACTCAGGATGCTCGGTACGGAGCCGGCTTTCGGAATTAAACGGATAATGTTTGAAAGGCGGTGCATCGGCGCCCGCTCCCCAGTCCACGAGATTGGCAACACCCCAGATTTCCATGCCTCGTCTGTGTGCCGCGGCTACGGCAAGTCGATCGGGTTTGACCTCGCGGTAAAGCCGGCGCAGCCATTTCCAGAATTCGTAATACCGCCCGCTCTCGGGCCGCTCACGATGTTTGTCCACCCACGTCGCCGCTTCCAGACCACGCCAGTAGACCCGCTTCACCCCGAGCCGGTGCAGCAGATCAAAGCTCGCCGCAATGGATGCAGGAGAATCGATCGGCAGCGACTGTCCAAGCCACTGATTATCCCCCGTGCTGATGTAGCAATGCAGAAGCGGGGCGTCAGCCGCGGGAACGTCGAGGGTGCCGGCCAACAGAAAGGTGACGAGTGATCGATATATGATCAATGAGGACTTCGTCGCGAGATCTTGTGACATCTTTTATGCCAGCCACCTGTCCAGGTTCTGCGCCACGAACGCGTCATCATTCATCTCCGGGTAGGAGTCGTAAACACGATCTATCTCTTCGCTCTGTCCAGGGGAAAGCTCTTCCTTGGGATTGAGACACCAGGTCCCTTTGAGCAATCCCTGCCGGCGGAGCACTTCGTGGATACCAGCGATGCATCCGG
>JASLXP010001304.1 GCA_030740295.1 Planctomycetota bacterium | reverse complement strand
ACCTCGAAGGGCTGTAGCCACTTTTCTGGAACGTTCAGGAGTTCAACGGCCTGTTTCAGGTCATCCATGGGGCTGTTGCAGTTTCGACCATGCCGATGTCCGGAGTTCTGCGGTGGTACGCCGGCACTCCCGGGACCTCACGAGAGATTATTCCACTTCCGCACAACCCACTCTACGGTCGCAAGGGAGGCGAAGAGGAGGACGATCAGCCAAGTGTCCCAGAGCTCCTCTTCGTTGCGAATCGTCGTCTTCTTTTCCTCGGCTTTGATGTCTTTGGGAAGCTGGGCCAACTGATCGATTTCGTAGTATTTGCCGCCAGTTGCCTGGGCCAGCTTCTGAAGCAGGTCTCGGTTGAGCGCGGGGTTGTTCAGCTCGAGCTGGGGCGCGGTGACGGTCAGTTCTGTCTGCGAACGGATGTCCCCTTCCTGAATTTCGAGATTGAAATCGCCCTGGTCGGACGCGGTGAACTGGCCTTCATACATCCCTCCTTTGCCGGGCACCTGGCTGAGGGTGAGCCGGGTCACGGGCGCTCCGTGTTGGCTGAGAACAGCGGGGACGCTTTCCTTCTTCAGCGGCTGGTAGGAGGCATCCATAATGCGTGCGTATACTTTTACCGTTTCGCCGACCGAGTAGGCGCGACGTTCCGTGCTGACCTGCGCCAGCGATGCCTCGCCAAGCAAGTGCGGCATGCCGAGGTGTTTGATGGCCTGATTCCAGAAGCGGTAATAAAGCTCGTCGCCCCGTTTGAATCGCCAGCGCCAGGTGGCATCCACGCCCACGTAAAGAACCGAGCCCTTGCCGTAACGCTGCGTGGCAATCAGCGGGTAAGGGCCATCGTCGTTGCGTTCGGAAGCATGCTCCGCGAGCACAAGCGCTGCAGGACGGCGTTTGCCGACTTGCGCGAACCAGAACATACCGGGCAGTCGTGCCCAGAGGGTCTGATTCTCAAGCGCGTCGAAATGCAGCGACATCATCGGATGCACTTTGCCGTCATCGGTCAGATTCATCAGGAACGGCTGGGTGAGCGGCTCGAAAATCTCTGCGTCCTTACCACGCGGCTGGTAAGGCTGAATCTCGACAGGGAAGAGATTCTCAAGTGGTGTGTTGCGGTAGGTGAAAGGATTGTATGGCTCGCCGGCTATCAGAACGAGCCCGGCGCCTTTCTCGCTCACAAAACGCTGGATGAGCTGCATCTGCTCTTCAGAAAAATAGTCGGCATCCACGTTTCCCAGGATCATCAGGTTGTAGACCGGAAACAGGTCCTTCTCTTCCTGTGGGAATTCCTTCACGAACCGGCTGTCCTCGAACTTTGCGAGCGATTCGTCACCGCGGCGCAGCAGAATCTTCAAGTCCATGCGGTAGTCGCGCAGAATCGCGTTCTTGAGGTAGCGGTATTCCCAGCGCGGATCACGCTCGACGAACAAGACTTTAATACGGTCATCAATCACACGGACAGTGCGGGAGCGACTGTTATTTTCGGTGAGCAGTTCGCCGGCATCCACCGTGATCTCAGCGACGAGCTGAAGACTGCCGGCCTCTTTGCGGGAGAACTCGAAACGGACTTCCTGCGCGCCGTCCCGGGCCGCAAGATCCACCCGTCCGAGTTCCTCGCCTTCCGCAGTTCTGAGAATGATCGGGATCTGACGGCCTGCGAAGCCGTGGCTGCGGAAGCGCACGTGCACCGGAATCTTGTCCTTCGAAAAGACAACGTCATCGACAAAGATGTGTGTGACCTCGATGTCGCGTGCCTGTTCGAGCCCGACGCCGACCGTGTAAATCGGGATGCCAAGATCCTTGAGCTTCGTGGCCGCGGTAATGGGGTCGTCTCCGTGATTGTGGCCGCCGTCGCTGAAGAGTACGACCCCGGCGACCGGCTGGCCCTGGTATGCCTGATTTACTTCCGTCAGGGCGCGGCCAAGCTGCGTTGTAGTGCCGCTGAACGCGAGCCTCTTCAGCCAGGCTTCGTCGTCGGCCTTCTCACCTTCGGCAAGCATCAGGGGCTCGGCGCTGTCAGAAAACTGGGTCACCTCCAGGCGAAAGCGTTTACGAAGTTGCGGCAGCAGATCCGCGTGCTTGGCCTGCATGCTGTCCTTGCAGGCACGCAGGCGCTGGTAAGAGCGGATCTTGTCGCGCTGTTCTTTACTGAGATCGGACGCCTTCTTTCCGTGGAGTGCCCGGGCAAGTCGGTTCAGCTCTTCGTCCGTCTGGCGGCGGTCTTCGATTTCCATGCTGTGCGAAGTATCGAACAGCATCACCAGCGAATTTTGCAGAGTGCCGTGCCTTACGAGCTGAATGGTCGGCTCAAAAAAGAGCGACAGGGCAATGATTGCCATGAGTGAGCGCAGGCAGAGCAGAAAATGCCAGTAGCCAGCACTGGTCTGCGCCTTCTCCTTTTTATAGGCCGTCCAAATGAGCCCGACGGCCACCAGGGTGAAGGGCACGATCAGCCACGTCGGCCACGCTCCGGCAAAGTAGATTTTGGCTACCTCAACCTGGGAATCGGTGAGTTCTTCGAGAGCGAGTAGTTTGCTGAGAATCCAGTCCATCGGTGTCTTGTGCCAGTGAAGCCCAAGTTTTACCGACATGAAAGATGTTTGGGAAGCGACCGGCGGCCATAAAAATCAGATCATGATTGCATTCGTACACGAGTGGGATTTCAATAGCCGTCCCACCTTTGCCCCGGCAGATTTATCCCAACTCGACGCCTGCTGACGCGGAATTCGGCTTAACAGACGTCCGAATTCTCGGCCTGCGGTTCTCCCCGCAACAGAAGGATTTCGCCAGTTCGGACAAGGCCGTGCGAGGTTGCGTGCAATCTTCGCGCGGCCTTCCGAGCAATTTCGTCAGGAGGTTACATGGAGCACTTGGTTGTCGAGGGTGGTCACAGGCTCGAGGGTAGCGTGCGGATTGGCGGAGCCAAGAACGCCATTCTTCCGCTGCTCCCTGCTGCGCTGATGGCCAATGGCAAAGCGGTCATCCGCAATGTGCCGCGCCTGACGGATGTTGAAACAATGATGGAGCTTCTGCGGTCGCTCGGATGCACTGCGGAATGGAAGGGAGAGCACCGGCTCGCCGTGGAGAGGCAAGATGACGCAGCCTTCGAGGCACCGTTGGAGCTCGTCCGCATGATGCGGGCGTCGATATGGGTGCTCGCGCCGCTGCTGGCCACACGAGGCCAGGCCGTGGTACCGCTGCCCGGAGGATGCGTCATCGGCGACCGGCCCGTGGATATGCACATCAAGGGGCTCGAAGCCATGGGCGCCGAAATCGAAGTCACCCGCGGCAACCTCACAGCGATAGCTCATGACGGACTCCACGGAGCGGAGATCTATCTCGGCGGCCACTTCGGCTCGAGTGTCGGCGCCACAGTGCAGGTCATGCTGGCCGGCGTTCTCGCGAAGGGCAAGACGATCCTGCACAGCGCTGCATGCGAGCCTGAGATCTCTGACGTGGCCAACTGCCTTAACCTGATGGGCGCGAAAATCCTCGGCGCCGGCTCACCGAGACTTGAAATTGAAGGGGTCGAGGAACTCAATGCCGTGGACTACTACGTCATCCCTGACCGCATCGAAGCGGCCACTCTGCTTATGGCCGGCGCAATCACCGACGGCGAAATAGAAGTCACCGAAGTGCGACCGGACCAGCTTTCAGCCGTTCTCAGCTCCCTCCGCGAAGCCAACGTGTTTGTTGAAGTGAACGACCGCTCAGTCCGCGTCCGCAACAACGGACCACTCAAGTGCATTGACGTCACCACGCATCAGTATCCGGGGTTCCCCACCGATGCCCAGGCCCAGCTCATGGCGTTGCTGACAAACGCGGAGGGTTACAGCATCATCAGCGAACAGATCTTCCCAGACCGATTCAGGCACATCGGCGAGCTGAACCGTCTCGGCGCAAACATCCGCAAAGCGACCAACCACGCCATCGTCCGCGGCAAACAGACCCTGACCGGCGCACGAGTCGAAGCAACGGATCTGCGAGCCAGCGCGGCCCTCATACTCGCCGGCCTGGTCGCAGAAGGGAAGACGCAGGTAGAGCAACTGGATCACCTGGACCGCGGCTACGACAGGCTGGAGGAGAAGCTGAAGTCGCTGGGGGCAGTGCTGGAGAGGGTGGCGTAGGATGCGGGGGGATGGTGAATGGATCATTCGAGGGGCCATTGACCTGTTGTCTCCCGAAAGACGCAGACAGCGGATATCGGAAGATGAATTGGAGAAGGCCAAGCGTCTTTTCAGCCATGCATGGCCTGGAATGCGACGGCGCTCACATCAATTCCATCGCCAGAATAGAAATGTCATCCTCGGCGGGGGCCGCGCCCCGCCATTGGCGCACGTTCTTGAGAAGAAACTCGATGCTGTCGTCGAGGGGGATTCCTTTCGCGAGGTCGAGTGTTCGCATGAGCCTGTCGTCGCCATATTGATCACCGTCGGAATTGCCGGCCTCGGGGATGCCGTCCGAATACATGTAGAACCGGTCGCTTGGGCCGAGAGTGATGGTGTGCTCTGTGTAACTCGCTTCGATAAGACCGATGGGCGCACCGGTGGTTTCAAATGTCCTGGGGGATCCGTTCTCCGGCAGAAGAATCGGGCTTGGATGGCCAGCCTGGACGAATGTAAACTCTCGCGACCTGGTATTAAAAGTGCCGTAGATCATGGTGAAATACTGTTCGGTCGCTTCATCCCATGAGAACCGTTCGTTTAGCTGGGTGGCCACTTCTGCCGGCGACGCGATCTCAGTGGAACCGGGACGAGTGAGAACCGAACCTGGATCGTTTGGGGAAAGAGTGCGGCTGAGTGTGACCGAAAGCAAGGCCGCAGGTACGCCGTGGCCGCTTACATCCAGAACGTAGACCGCGACGGTTTCATCATCAAACTTGATGATGTTGAGGGTGTCTCCCGCCAGTTCGTCGCACGGCTCAAACGTCCAGGAGAATTGCGTGCCGTGCAAATCAGGCGGATGGGACGGGAGAAACGCTGTCTGAATCTTGGCCGCGGCATCGAGATCCGATTTCATCCTCAGGTTGGCCGATTCCAGGGACCGATTTCTCTCGGCCAGGCTCTGTTCAAGATTAATGACCCGCTCGCCGGCGTGCAGCCTTACTCGGAGCTCATCCTTCTCAAACGGCTTGGTGATGAAATCATCCGCTCCCGCCTCCATGCCTTCAATAAGGTCTTCCTTGCCCGATTTGGCCGTCAACATGATGATGTAAACGTATCCATTGGACTCGGTTTCCCGGATTCTGCGGACGAGCTGGATGCCGTCCATATTCGGCATAATCCAATCGCTCACCACGATGGGGAAATGCTCTTTCTGGAACGCCTCCCAAGCCTCGGCGCCGTCTTTTGTCGCGACGACTTCATGTCCAAATTCTTCAAGGTGCTCTTTGAGGAGTCGCCTTGGAATAGCGGCATCCTCTGCAATTAGAATCTTCATCCTGGATGTACCGTGGATTCCGTGATTATTTAGTGAAAACCATTAAAGCCTAGCTTCAGACCTGAGACACGCGTCTTTCGGTAAGACTTCATGCGGCGAACTCAGATTTGTCCATTAGCTGTTGAAATTGTTCGTGGGAGTCGTTGACCTGTTTCGAAATCTCATCGGCACCCTGGCTCACACGCTGAATGTACTCGAGCACTTCCTGTACTGTCAGGCCGGTGTCATGGACCAGCTCATTGATTTGAGCGGCGCCGCGGGCCTGCTCGGTCACCGTTTCGGCGATGTCGTAATTGATCTGATTCATCTGTCCGATGACTTCGGATATGTGCTGAATGACACTGACGGTCTCGTTCATCTTTTCCTTGATCTGTTTGATCCTGCCGCTGATCTCATCTGCGGCGCGGCTCGATTGCTTGGCCAGCGTCTTGACTTCGTTGGCCACAACCGAAAAACCCCTGCCGGCCTCGCCCGCATGAACGGCCTCGATCGTGGCGTTCAAAGAGAGGATCTGTGTCTGGTCAGCGATCTCTGTGATGGTTGAGATGATCTGGTCGATTTCTACCGTAGAACGGCCCAGGACGTCCACTATACCGCGGCTCTTCTCAGCGCCTTCGGCCGCGGCTTCGGCGATTTGGCTGGCCTGCTGCGTGTTTGAGGAGATGTCACGAAGCGAGCCCGCGAGCCCCTCGATGGTCTGGGTTGCGCGCTGGAAAGATTCCGACATCGCCACGGCTTTATTACCGGTCTCACCCAGACTTTGGACCATGTTTCCGATCACGTCTGCGATCAACTGCACGCTGTCATCCATGTGGCCCCGATAGTCATTCATTTCCGCCGCGGCAAGGTTCCGTTGCTGTTGGACCGTCTCGATCATCTGATTGAAGCATTGGGCGAGGTCGCCGATTTCAGTACCGTACTCGACAGCCACTTGATTCGTCATGGAATAGGATCCCTTTTTAGTCACATCCTGCATGGAGTATGCGAGATCGAGCACGCTGGATACCGCGCCGTGTTCGGCCACATTCAGTCCCATCTTTTCGTCATCCGGCGGCACACGCAGCGGGACGATGATGTTGACGATATGCAGAATGAGGCAGGTGGAACCGAACGTCCAGATAAAGCATGTCATCACGCCGAGGAGCTGGATACCAAACAGGCCCATCCGGTTCATCCCTTCGGGCAGATTCTGCTCTGTAATGAAGAGGGCAACCGCCAGCGTGCCCCACGCGCCGCAGACCCCGTGGACGGGGATCGCACCAACCACATCATCAAGTTTGAGAATGTTTTCAAGGATGTAGGTGCCGCCGCAGACCAGGATGCCCGCCACCAGCCCGATGACCACGGCGCCGGAGGTCTCCACAAATGCGCATCCCGCGGTCACACCGACAAGACCACCCAGAACACCATTCGCCATCATCTCGGCTTCCGGTATTTTTTCTTCGTTCATCAGCCAGCTCACGGCCGTGCAACTGATGCCCCCAAAGCAGGCGGCCAACATCGTGTTCAACGCAATCGAAGCAATCAGATCGTCGGCCGAGAGTGTGCTCCCGCAATTGAACCCGAACCAGCCGAAGAAAAGGATGAGTACTCCGAGGAACGCCATCGGCAGATTGTGCGCCTGAAGCTTCGTGGGCTTACCCTCTTCATCAAATTTGCCGATGCGCGGGCCGATGACAATGATAGCGGCGAGGGCAATCCAGCCACCGACACTGTGCACGACCGTGGAGCCTGCGAAGTCCATGAAGCCCTTCTCCTCGAGCCAGCCCGTGTTGCCCTCATGCAGAAGGCTTCCCCATGCCCAATGACCGAAAAGGGGGTAGATAGCGGCAGACACGAAGAGGGAGATCAAGAGGTAAGCCGCAAATCGCGTCCTCTCGGCAACAGCACCGGAAACAATGGTCGCGGCCGTTCCGCAGAAAACGACCTGAAACACGAAAAAAGTAGATCTCCATGAATCTTCAGATGCTGCGATGACGAAATCGGTCGTCCCCCAGATTCCAAAGGCTGTCATGCCGAACATGAGGCCAAAGCCGACAAGCCAGAATCCGGCCACAGCGATGACGAAATCGGCGAGGTTTTTCACCGCGACATTTATCGAATTCTTCTGGCGGGAAAGCCCTGATTCCAGGCACATGAACCCGGCCTGCATCAGAAACACCAACGCGGCAGCAGTCAGCACCCAGATGTGATCGAGCTTGAGCTGAAGGCCTTTAACGGCGGAAGAGAGCTCGGCGCTTTCAGCAAATGATGTGGCTGAAATGGCGAAGAGGAATCCAAGGCAGCAGAGAGTTTTTGTCGATCGCTCGGTCATGTGCAGTAGGTTGAATTAATATTTGAAATGACTCACCAGGCTTTGTAGCTCTGTTGCCAGCCGGCTGAGCGAGCCCGCGGCATCAAGAGTAAGCTCGGTTGCATTGGCGGTGCCGTCGGCAGCCTGGGCCACGCCGGTAATGCTGGATGCGATCTCCTGGCTGCTGCGCGCGGCCTCGCTGACGTAGCGACCGATCTCGTTGCTGGTCGCGCTTTGCTCTTCGACCGCGCTGGCGATGCTGTTCTGAATGTCGTTGATCTGATGAATGATCTCGCTGATGCGTTCGATGGCGTCGATAGCGCTTTTGGTATCGATCTGGATGGCCTCTATCTTGTGAGCGATGTCTTGCGTTGAACGGGCGGTCTCTGATGCAAGTTCCTTAACCTCTTCGGCAACAACGGCGAACCCTTTGCCGGCCTCACCAGCCCGGGCCGCCTCGATGGTGGCGTTCAGGGCCAGCAGATTGGTCTGCTCGGCGATGGTGTTAATGACCCGCACTACCTGGCCGATTTCGGAGCTGCTCTCACTGAGCTTCCCCACCGTCTCGTTGGTCTTCTGCGTCATACCCACCGCTTCGGTAGCGACCCTTGCGGCCTCGCTCGCGTTGCGGGCGATTTCCCGAATGCTGACCGACATTTCTTCAGAACCCGTCGCTACGGTTTCAAGGCTCTGGGTGACCTCCTCGGACGCGGAGGAAACGATGGTCGCCTGATGTGAAGTCTCTTGTGCGCTGCCGCGCATCTTCTCGCTCAGGCCGGAGAGATCCTGTGAAGCATTCAACAGAGAATCCGCGTGTCCCCCGATCGATTCGACTGCATCGCGCATCGCGCCGGAGGCTTGATTGACCGCGGTGGCCATCTGCCCGATTTCGTCGCCTGACTCCATGTCCAGCCGTTGAACAAGCTCGCCGCGGGCCACCCCTTCCAGGGCTTCTACGGCCTTGGAAAGTGGGTTGGAGATCATCACGGCGACAGACAGCGCAATCAGCGTGATGCCCATCGTCGCGATCAGGATGATAGTGGTGAACGTACCGACCAGGCCGCCCTTTGATTTCTTGATTTCGTCTTCCAGGCCACCGGAAAGAACCTTGCCCGAGCCCATTATTGCTATCAGTCGCCAGCCGTTGGCCAGAGAGACGACTCCAGCCGATGCCGTTACCTTGCCATCCTTGTCCTTCAAGGCATCGGCGGCCGCTTCGCCCTCTTTGGCAAGTTTCAAAGCCAGCGAGGCAGGCTGTGCATCGGACGGTAGCCACGCAACAACAGGTGCGCCATTCTTGCCGGCAAGAAGGTAACGCACGGTACCCTCGTCGGCATTAAGGTGATTCGAAAGGAGGGAAGCAGGCAGGGCAAACACGAGCAACCCCCTGGATTCCCCTTCGACGAAGACCGGGCTGGAGAGGAAGCCAACTTCCTTTCCGAAGGCTGGCGGGTAGGCCGCAAAGGCGGTCATATGAGCCGAACTCCCATTTCCCTTACTCTCAAAGGCCTCGGACAGTCCAGTGCTGCTCAGAGGGCCGATGGAAACATTCAGACCGAAGTCCGGATTCTTCATCACGGAATATATGACTCTTCCGCTGTTGTTGAGCAGCAGAACATCTGCCAACCCGAATCGGTGCGCTGCCTCCCGGGCCGCGGAATGCACAGCCTCATGATGGTCTGAATAAATTCCCTCGTCCGAATGCCTGGCCAGTGTGAAACGTGCGTTTGTATGCGGGTTGTTCAACCGGTATTCGCGCTGCAGCCCGAGGGCGATCTCGTCATACGCGTCGGCATCGAACGCACCTAACAGAATGGAGAGCTTTCCTGCATCCAGGTTGCCCTGACGCGTTTCCCAGTCCTGCCGGATAGTCGCCTTGAGTTTTACAATCAACTCGTTGGCAAAATCGGGTTCTTCGCCAATCAGCTCGTCGAGGCCCGGCGAGGCCAGCATGTCGCGAGTGCTCGAATGATTTGAAAGAACTAAAAGGCAGTTCTCAATTCCTTTTAACAGGAGTTCCAGTTCCCCTTTCTTCTGGTCTCTCAATCGGGCAACCTGCTTCACGGCAATGTTCTGGTATCCGGTATCGAGGACAGCCACCGCACCATCCAGGGCCGCGTTGGATACCCGGTAGGCGACGACCGATGCGATCAGAAGAGGGACGATGCCCACGCCAAGGAACAGGACTACCAGTTTAGGCTTGATTCGAAGGTCGCTGAGTTTTGCCATGGTTACAGATGTTTGCGCTTTGGGTCGCTCGTCTGCGAGGCGTCTATCTGAATGTAGGACGTGGATTGCTCATGGCTGTGCATGAGCTCGAGAATAACACCAAGGCCCGCGAAACCGATAGCTCGGGAATCAAAGCCGTTGATGAACCCCGCTGAGACAGCAGCGATTCCCGATGAACAGAGGATTATGCGTTTCATTAGGTGAAAGGAAAAGCAATTTATTGTGCGCTTTCTTCGAGCGTGGGGCCGGCGGGACGCCGGAGCTGGTCTGTAGTGACTGGCCTCAGCCGATTTAACTGGACCACTGAGGCAGTTCACTTCGGCTGCATCGTACTACCGCGACATTGATGGCTGACACGGGCTACTGTATATTTCCGCGCGAATGCGTTGATGCGCAGATGGGTTTTTGTTGCGTGCGCCATTCTTTTGCTGATTCCCGCCGGACCGGGTCTTCAGCACTGTCACCCTGACACAATCTCGTCGCATCGGTTTCGCCAATCCATTTTTGCTGCATTCCGCGGGTTGCCCGTAATGCTGGCCCAGGGAGAGATCTATGGACGATTATATCAGAGAGTTTCTTGCCGAAAGCCATGAGAACATGGCTCAGACCGAGCAGGACCTTGTTACCCTCGAATCAAATCCGACAGACAAGGAACTGATCGATTCCGTTTTCCGCAACCTCCACACAATCAAGGGCACCTGTGGCTATCTCGGATTTAACCGCCTGGAGGTGGTAAGCCACGCGGGAGAAAACCTCCTGAGCCACGTGCGCTCCGGGGACATGGCGCTCGGGGCAACTCACACCGATGCGCTTCTATCGGTCGTCGATGCCATCAAAAACATCCTGGTCGTCATCGAAGAAAATGAAACCGATGGTGACAACGATTACGCCGACTTAATCCAGCATCTCGGGCAATTGGCGATTGCCACCGATGCACCTTCCCAGGCAGTGGCAAACGAGCAGACCTCGGTCGCAACTGCAGATTCCGAGCCTGCCGCCGCCGGAGCTGCGCTCGAGCTGGAAGGTGAACTGCTGAGTGAATTCGTCATGGAAGGCCGGAAGCTCATTACCAACGCTGAGGGAGTCGTCGGCCAACTCATGGAATTCCCCGTCAACGATGAACATTACCCGGTAGCTTTCCGGTGCTTTCATTCGATCCGCGTCAGTGCCTCCTTCATGCAGCAGCACGAGATTCTGCCATTGGCAAAACTTGGCGAGCGCATTCTGGTTGGGATTCACAGTGGTGAATTTGCTCCAGGCTATCAGGTCGAAAGCAGCCTGCTCTCACTGCTCGACGGCCTGCGCGCCCACCTCTCTGCTGTTGAGGAACAGGTCGAAATACCGGATTCGGAAATGCTGGTCCAACTTGTCTGCACCCAGTTCGGGCTTGAATGGCCACTGGAGGAAATGCGTTTCAGTGCAGACGATTACCTGGCAACGGCAACAGGTGAAACCGGCCAGGCTCTTCAAGCGCAGCCGCGATACAGCCCATCAGACCTCCCCGCCGATCCTGAAGGCACGAGCGAACCCGCCGCACCAGGGCCTCCCGCCGATGAGGAACCATCTCAGGTCGCAGAAGCGCCAGAGCCAACAGTGGAGTCGCCACAGCCGAAATCGGAAAAGCAGGAGGAGGCCGCGTACAAACCCACTCAGGAGGTCTCCGCCTCCGCGATTTCGGAAGGCTCCGTTCGCGTCGATGTCAACATCCTCGATCAGTTGATGAACCTTGTTGGGGAGCTCGTTCTCGCACGCAATCAATTGCTGCTGCACAAGCAGGTACAAGAAGACGCACACCTCCAGGTCACCTCACAGTACGTTTCCCGTGTGACCGCCGAGCTGCAGGAGATGATCACCAAGACTCGAATGCAGCCCATTTCCAATATCTGGAATCACTACCCACGAATTGTGCGGGATTTGGCGCAATCGTTGGATAAAAAAGTCAATATAGAAATGAAGGGCGAAACGACCGAGCTTGACAGGTCCGTCATCGAGGCCATCAAGGATCCGCTCTCTCACATTATTCGAAACTGTATCGACCACGGGATCGAATCACCCGACGCTCGTGTGAGCGCGGGTAAGGAGGAGTCCGGGTACCTGCTGTTAGACGCCTACCACAAGGACGGAATGGTCAATATCGAGATCTCCGACGACGGCGGAGGCATTCCACTTGACAAGGTTCTGCAGAAAGCCGTCAACAAATCAGTCGTCACGCCGGAAGAAGCCGCTTCACTGACAGATCGGGAAATACTCGAGCTCCTTTTCAGACCCGGTTTTACTACCGCCGAGCAGGTCACAAATATTTCGGGCCGCGGCGTCGGGATGGACGTCGTCCGTACGAACATCGAACAGGTCGGCGGCACGCTGGACATACAATCCCAGGCCGGCCAGGGAACGACTCT
>JASLXP010001303.1 GCA_030740295.1 Planctomycetota bacterium | reverse complement strand
CCGCGTCCACTGCTTTTGGGTCCTGCTTCCCATGGAAGGCTTCCAGCGATTTGCGCAGTTCGCGTTCCTTTGCGAATTTCGTATCACGCCCATCGACAGGAGCGGTGGATTCCTTTCCAACATAGGTCACCCGATAAAGGGCCGACTGAATGCTGCGGCCGCCGATAGCGAAATAGAACGCACCATCCGGCCCGATGCCGGAGTCGGTAACGGGAAGGGGAATGCCGGAAACGAACTCTTCCTTTACGCCTTTGTAGCTGGCGCCTTCTGGGGTGAGGTGCACGGCGTAGATCGTGCCAAAGGTCCAATCATTCAGAAATAACGCGCGTTGATATTTCGCTGGAAATTTTGTGCCGCGCCCCGAGCTTACACCGGTCGGCGACCCGGGCCCGATATCGAGCACCGGCGGGAGGCTATCGGGATACCAGGCCGGCCATTTGCCCGTGCCGCTTCTCCAGCCGAATTCTGCGCCACTGGCCGCGTGGACCAAACGCGTCGGCCGATACCAGGGGGCTCCGATGTCCCATTCCATATCCGCGTCGTAGGCGAAGAGCTCGCCGTCCGCATTGAATGCCATGTCGAATGGATTTCGGAAGCCGTTGCAGAAGACCTCCCACTTTTTCCCTTCAGGATCGGTGCGGCAGATCCAGCCTCCGGGGGCCTTCAGTCCGCGGGCGTGGCCATTTGCATCCCACTGGCGCGGGAGCAGAAGATCTTCCTGCCAGTTCTTTGGAGGCAGGTATCCGGTCAACGGTTCCGGCAGTTTCGTGTAGTTGCCGGCGATGAAGTAGATCCATTTTTTGTCCGGCGAAAGCACAAGGCTGTGGGGGCCGTGTTCGCCTCCTCCGCGGATCGCGCGCACTTTCGTGACCTTGTCAAAGGTGTCATCAGCATCCGTGTCTTCGATGATATAGAAACCGGGGCCCGGGCCGGCACTGCAGCTCACGTAGAGTTTGCCGAAAGCGTAGAGCATCCCCTGCGAGCCGGTCATTTTCACGTCGAGCGATTCGGCCCTGGTCATCTCGTTTGAACCGATGGGCGCGGGCGTCAGTCTTGAAAGGCC
Source organism: Planctomycetota bacterium (assembly GCA_030740295.1). The sequence continues at coordinate 5,505 of JASLXP010001303.1, read as the reverse complement.
TCTGCCTCCCTGGTCGGACGCGATGATGCGGCCCTTATCATCGAAGGTCATGCACACCCACGAGCCCTGCAGGTTTCTCGGGACGGTGTAGAGGAGCTCCACCTGGAAGCCCGGCAGCAGGTTCAGGGGCCGCAGCGGATTCGAGCCGCCCGAGCTGCTCTGCTGAGGGGCATTGAGCGGGTCGCCCCAGGGACCGCTGCCGAGTTTGCCGATGACGTGGGCCCGGGTAATGGCAGGATCTTCGGCATCATCCCCAAGGATTTCATCCACCTCGCCTTTCTCTTCCACGACACTTCCGGGGGTGATCTTTTTAGGGTCGAAGACCTCCCACGATTTGTCGGAGACGATGAAGCTTTGCGAGCCGTCGGCCTTCGTGAGTATCAGCTTGAACAGGAATCCGGCCGGCCCGCCTTCGTTCGTTGCTTCGGCAAGGATTTCGTTCTTCCCTTTTCTCAAAAGCGGCCGGACATCTTTACGATAGCTCTGGGCCCAGTTTGTGCCCGCGAGGGCCTGCTTGCCGTTGATCTTGATCTTGAAGGAATTGTCGCAGGTGGCGACGGCGAGTGCCTTGGCTGAATCCGGACTATCAAACTCCTTCCGCAGCAGAACCCGTTCTCCCTTTTTCGGTTTGTTGTGGGCCCAGATCCAGAAAGGTCTGGGTCCCGGGAGTTTTTTGGCCTTCGGCAAATTCGGCTTGATAGCATCGCCTTCCTGCGTGGCGTCCGTGATGATGACCGGTTTCTGGGTGATCCAGCGCGCCAGCGATTCGGCAGTTTCGAGCGGCTTGGCATCCTCGCCCGTGAGTTTCGTAAGCTGGATGTCTTTGTATTGAACCATCATCGGCGGCCCCGCATGCACCTGAAACGCAAGGATGCCGCTGTCCGCCCTCTTCTCCTTCTGCTCGTCGACAAACTCCATCGTGATGTGGCCGTTGATCATGTGACGGAAGTAATTCCCGCGGGCGATGATGATGTATTCGTTCCAGTCTTCCTTCTTGATTTCCGCCTGAATCGTTGCCGGATCACCGGTCGACCCGACGACGTCTTTTTTTCCATCGGGCCGTGCCACAACCTTCTGTCCCCGCTGGGCGACAACGCCGCGCCCGCCATCTTCATAGAGAATCCCGCTGTATGTGTTGCCCGCCTCCAGGTCGGCCTGGTATCCGAGGACGCCCCATCCCTCCGCGTGGCGCATCCTGCTGCGATATTGAATGCCGCTGTTGCCGTTAACGATTCGGTATTTGAGGCGGAGCTCAAAGTTGTCGACCTTGCCGGCTTGCCAGATCAGATAGGTATTCTGGGTGATCTTATTCTCCGGTGTGGTCTCTCCGGTGATTGCACCATCTTTGACTGACCAGACTTTGGGATCGCCAAACCAGCCTTCGAGATCTTTGCCGTTGAAGAGTGAGACAGGCTCAGCAGAGCTCGACATATGCAGGCCGAACGCAAAGATGAGAATCGAGTGGAGTTTGAGGAGTTTCATAAATTTCAATGGCGAGTATGGAAGCCTCTATCTCGGCGGTCGAGGAGGGAAACGGCCCGGCCCTCGCCCCAGGGAAGGCGGTCTTCGTGTCCCCGGGCTGGGTTGGGATATGTCGGGCGTCACTTTCTGGTCGCTCTCCGTGTTGCCCGCTGCCGCAGTGGTCTGTTGCGGCCTCGTCATAAAACTGGAATCGGGAGTGCCGAGAAAGAAACGGGGAATAAACGGGTAAGTTTCGGTGATGTGGTAGTGATAAACTCCTGCAGGACTGTTCGGGACGATTCCGAAATGGCCGTTGCAGAGGTCCAGGTCTCCCAGGCCCTGAACAAACTCGTAATCCTGCAGAAAGGTGCCGTCGAACTTGCCGCCCGGGCTGCCATCAGAACGTTTCCCGCTCTTAACCCGACAGCTCGAGCCCATCTTCTTTATCTTGCTGTTGGCTACCAGCGGATCGGTAAGGCAGTACTGGCTGTAAATCTGGAAACCATCCGCCGCATACCCCAGCAGGATGGCTTTGCGTCTGCGGCCAAGCTTGGAGATCAGGCCCTCGGGCATTCCATGGTAGTGATACATGCCGGTCGGTTGAACATGGGCATTGCTGCTGTCCAGACCCAGATTAATCTTTCCCGAGAGCGCTTCGTACTGCCAGCCTGAACGCCAGTCACGCTTCCAGAATTCTGCGGCCGCCGGCTCGAAAGGCACCCCATTCAAAGCGACGCCGAACGGGTACATGCCGATCATGGTGATTTGCTTTGCGGCCACAGGCTTGGCGAGCATGCGGAATTCGAGCTTCTGTTCGGAAATGCTGTTCGGATTGTTTCTGTTCGGGAATCGGCCTGTCAGGTGGTTGGGGATTCCATTCGAGGTGACGTATCGGTAATCGCCTTCGATGGTTATCTCCACGCTGTTTCTGGGTCTCTTGCTCAACTTCGAGCCGTATTTCTTGTCAGCAGGTTGAGCGGAGGCGCCGGGGATGAAACTGATAATCACCAAGAGGCTGAAAGCAATTCTCATGGTTGGTTTTCTAGTTGGAGGTGAGTGAATTCAATCGTCTACCAGCCTCATTTGAGGCGGCTCACCTTTGGTTTATTAAGCCCCTCTGACCTGTCTTCGCAATGCGGGTCTACCACGCTTGCTGCCCGCTCTACTCATCCCGCCTCAACCCCAACGCATTCAAATAGAGATTTCGATCCTCTCCGTCGGCATACAAGTCATTCGAAAACTCGAATGACACAGAGTGCTCGCCTTTCGAAACGATCGCAGTCTGCGGCAACTCGAAATCGGATGAGTAACGTGAATTCAGAAAGACCTGGCCGACCTCCTTTCCATCGATGGAAATCTTCGCGGCCCCGTGCACGCCCTTTGCAGTCGTTGAACGGCCTTTGACGATGATTCTGAAGTTGCCTCCTCGGGCACATTTGAACTTCGCCTTCAACACCATGCGGGTCGCGCAGGCCAACTCGTTTTTGGTTCTTCTGAAATACCCGCCATCCTCGACGACCTCGAATGCCGGAGGCCGAATCCAGGCAGGTGACAATTGCGGCGGGTCGAAGTTGCCACCGAGATTGGCCAGCACGGTTGAGGCATAGCGGTGGCCGCGAAGTTCGTTGAGCGGATTCTTGTCCCAGCGGATGCCATCAAGAATGATCTGGCCATTACCGGACGGAACGACCACCAGCGCAGTCGGAATCGTGAGCGTCTCCAGCGCGCCGGTGACAGGTCTTTCGCCCAGCTCGATCGCATCGAGGAACATGTTTCTATCCTGACCGTTGACGACTTCGTCGTTTGAAAAGTGGAGCGTGAGCGATGCCTCACCAGCGGGCAGCTTCACGAGCGTGTTGAATTCCGCGGTGGTCTTCGAATCAAGATTCAGAATGGTAGCCACTCTATTATTCACTTTGACTTCAAGCATCGGGAAGACATCTGCCGCGGGCGCGCCACGGCCATGCACCGTGAGCGGGTAGAGGCCTTCCTCGTCCTTTTTCACTTTCATCCCGGCGGAACCGGTGGTGTAGAAATGAGCTTCATTCTCCCGCACCATCGCCAGGTGACCCTTCAGTTCCATCGCCTCCGCTTCGAATCTTCTCTTTGCGACGCCTGGCGCGGCGAGTGAGAAAGCGCGATCCACAATCGAGGGGTCAGGTTGATAATTGCGCATCCATGATCTGCCCTGCGGTTTGCCGAAAAATGTCAAGTCTTCCCGGGCAACGCAAGACAGAAATTCATGGTCAGCGTCTTCGATCTTCAATGGCCCCGATGTACCGTTGATGCTGACCTGCCCGATGCCGAGTTCGTCTCGTAATGCTTTGAACGTGGTCTTGTCCGGCGCGTGCCAGTAAACGTGTGTTCCTTCTTTCTGAAGGCGCTCCGTGATGTAAGGGACTGCCCCGCGGATGACGTTGCCGCCACCGTGCAAAACGACCAATCGCGAGGTCGCTCCGCGCGCCTCCGCGGCATGGCTCATCCGAAGCCCGAGCCGCTTCAATTGCTGAATGAAATCCTCACTCGATGAAAACACAGCCGTTTTGGATTGTGAAGACACGGTGACTGCAAGATAGTCGAGAAGACTTTGAAGAAGGCGTCGGGCGGCCGGCTCAGTCTTGAGCTTCGCACTGACGAGGGCCTGGCAGACGATGACGCGCCCCTGGCCGAACGGAAGCTCCACCAGCGGGGATTGCGCCAGGCTGTTCGTGCCGCCCGAAACCAGCAGCGCCTTAGCGCCCCTTGCGGAAGGCCGTACGACCTCACGATGAGTCACGTAATGGTCATCCGACCAGAATTTGAAATCGTCGCTCTTCAGGCCGTTCATCACCTGATGGCCGCTGTGCAGCGGGAAGGTCATGGTCGACGCGTGTTCGGTGAGCGAGAGTCCGAATGGCAGGCCTTGCAGTGTCTGCTGCTCGAGAATGAGAGCCGTTCCTCCCTTGATCAGAAACTGCCTCAGATGGCCCACTCCGGCATGCTCGGCACCAATGGCCGAATAATCAGAATGCTGGCTGGAGAATGCATTCGGGCCCACGATCAGGAGCGTCCGCCCGACTTCCATCGCCTGAAGCTGCCCGAGCTCTGAGATCCGGGGAACTTCAACTCCGGCATCGAAATTGGAATTGGGGTCGAAGAGGATGACCCTGCGGCTGGTCGGTAATTCGATTGCCATGTCCGGAAAAACGTCGATGGCCTGTTCGCTGCTGGAGAGACAATTCGTGCCGGAATAGAGACGCCATCTCAGCGTGTATCGGGTCCGCGCCTCAACCTTTGGGAGAGAGAGGCCGACCTTGACCGTGCCGTACCCTGCAGGCCCGAGCGTGGTGACCTCACCCCCTTCGTTGATGACCGGCTTAGGCTCATCGTGATGCAGGGCCCACCGTAACGTCAGTTCTTTCTTCCCGGTGGAATCGTTGAAAACATCAAAAGTGCGGGTGAGCTTCTGCCCGCCGAAGGCCCGCGTATGCTGTTCGCGAACGTACGCGGCCACCGGCCTGTAAGCAGCCTTTTGCGCTTTGAACAGCAGGTCTTGATCGAAATCAAGTTCTCCAGTCACTCTTACTGGTGTCCACGGACACAAACCCGATACACCTGCACGGCGGTAGGCGATGGTCTGGTATCGCCAGGCCTGAGCCATAGCCTTCTTCTTGTATCCTCCACGATCAAGGTACGCTTCGTCGCCATAGAAAACGGATCCTGCGGAAAAATCCCTGAAGGGCACCCACAGATACTCGCCAATGTACAGGGGCTTTCGGCGCGACCAGGTGAATGCCTTGTTCCTGCTGCCGAGGAGTTCCCCGCCCGTGCCGGTCTTGACCGTCTTGCCGAGCCAGTCGGCCGTGTTTGGGTAGGCGTAGTGCTGGGGCAGCTCGTGCGGGTAATGCAGTCCGATGACATCGGCCTTGCCTGCGGGATCGTGATCGGCCTCGTAGGTGATCAGATGCGAAGGGTCGAGTGCTTTCACGAATTCCCCGAGCTCACCGAGCTTTCTCTCTGCCTCCGGATCGTGACGAGAGGCGCCGCAATGCAGGAGCTCGTTCT
>JASLXP010001302.1 GCA_030740295.1 Planctomycetota bacterium | reverse complement strand
GATGCCAAAATACTGGCGGGTGATCTTGCCCAGGGCGCGGTTGGCATTGGCGGCCAGATCGGTGCTCGGGCCCGCGAGCACTTCGAGCAGGGCAGGCACTGCGGACCTGTCCTGGATATCGCCCAGGGTCTGAATCGCTGTCTGCTTTACGAAGGGATGAGAACTGCGGGTCGCCTCAATGAGAGAAGGCACTGCCATGCGCCCAATCTTGCGAAGCTCCTGCCGGGCCCTGAACCGCTGGGACGAATTGCCGCGAAGGCTTTTTACAAGCTCTTTCACCTTTGCCTTCACCTTTGTCAGGTCGCTGCCCTGGGCCTTGGCGCGCAGCATGTCGTTCTCATTTTCCAGAGATTTTATCTTTGCTTTCAGCCGGGTAATTTCGTTCTCGAGCTCCTGTATCTTTGCCTTGGCATCTGATCCATCTTCCGCAATCAGGCCCGGCACGAAAAGAAAAGTGGCAACCAATAGGACCGGCGTCATGCCGGCCAGGATTTTTGTGGGATGATTCCTGAAGGTATCTTGCATGACTGGTGGTATATGACGAGAGGGAGATAACCTGTCGAACGCGCCAAATTATCTTAGATTGGGCGGACATCCTGTCAACAGTCTACACATCGTTGCAGCCGACTGATTACTGCATAGGCTCCCGGGTCAATCAGGCAACCTCCTTCAGCCCTCTGTTAAGTGATGCTCATCCATGATTAAAGCTCTTTCAGCCATCACCATCTTATTGAGTTTCCCGGCCCTATCAGCCGAGAAAGCGCTTCCGGATCTGAAATCGGCCCGGCGGCGTATTCAACAAGGCGGTTCTGGATATGTCCCATTAACCGGCCCATCCAACAAAACCGACGTGCGGGTCCTTATCCGCACCAGCAAATCTGTCTACTCCAATGCGGAGGCGGTTCTTGTCGATTTCCGGCTTATGAACGCGGGCACTATACCGGTGACCGTTTACAACGAGCTCCGCAAGGAAGGATGGCTGGTTCTTTTTGCTCTGATAGACAGAAAGTCAGGCAAAGAAGTCTGGCGATCTGACATGGCAAAGGTCGGCACCCGCCGCAAGAGCGATTCGGTTTATGCAGTGCTTCTGCAGCAATCAACGGTGGGTCGTTTCTACACTCTTCAGCCCAAGACGCCCTTTCCGCCCGGCGATTACTACCTCCAGGCCGGTTACACAAACAGCTATGAGACCTGTCTGGCCAGCCTCCATTTTTCGGACAAAGAAATCGCCGGCCTTGGCCGGAAGGCGTATGTCCGTCTGTGGACCGGCCAAGCCGTCAGCAAGCTCGTGCCTATCACCATCACTGGACAGAAAATGGTGCCTGGACAGCAGAAAGAAAAGAAGAAAAAGAAGTTCTTCAGGCGGAAGGACAGGTAGGAGGCCGCCCCTACCGCATGTGCTTGTCCGCAATGTCCAGATATGTCTCCCAGTCGTAAGCGGTCACATTGTGCTTACCTGATCGGATGTGATAGCCGATGATGCTCATGATTGGCTTGTTCAGCTCCGGCATCTCTTCGGCGGACATACCGTCTTTGCCGAGCAGTTTATAGACAGGCGATGCATAAAACGCGGAAAGAAACTCACCGCGAGGATCCGCCCATCGATCCTCAACCGCGCTCGCCACATAGACCGGCCTCGGCGCCATCAGCGCAATGAGCATATGCTGATCGAGAGGGAGAGCCCCTTCGTTGTCATTGTATTTCTTAAAATTGCCGTTGAACCAATGCGGGAACGATCGGTTGATGCGCCCAACCGTCTCTCCGAACGCACGTTTCGAAAGGGCCGCGCCACCGCAGCCCGAGTTATTGGAAATCACCAGTGCGAACCGCTCGTCCGTTGCGCCGGCCCAAAGCGAGGTCTTGCCCAGACGCGAATGACCCATCACCGCGACTCGCTTACCGTCGACCGCAGCATCCTTCTCAAGGTAATCCAGCCCTCGGCTTAGCCCCCAGGCCCAGGCCCCGACAGTGCCCCATTCGTCTGGTGCTGGGGTCTTCTGGCCTTCCCTATAGAAGAGCGGATGCACTCCATTTTTGAAGCCGTCGTGGAAATCGGGATCGATATCGCCGCAGTAGATCGTCGCAAGCGCGTACCCCCGTGAGATCACCTTCTCCACCTGCCAACGGCCTGCCTGGCTGCCTCTTGATTCATCGCTCGCCTTATGATCTTTGTACCCGATATTCTTGTCATTGGTCACCCACGAGTCGGTGACTGAAATCTCCGGATCTTCATGAATGGTATGATTGCCGCGGAAGTTCAGTCCGATAAATGCAGGCACAGGCCGTTCAGCCTCTTTTGGGATGTAGATCAACATCCGCATTTTGGTGCCCTTCTCCTTGCCCAGAAAAAAGACATCCACTTCCTTGCGCACAGCCTTACCGTCGAGCGCTGAACGGTCCTCAGAGACCTCGAATTCCATGCCACCCGGTTTGCCCGGGCTGCGACCATAAACGTGATCCTGAAAGAGCTTCAAGATTTCAGGACGGCGCTTGAGCCGCCACGAGTCTGCGTCAGCGACCTTCGAGCCATTCGCCATCACAAGCGGGTCAGTCAAAGTGTAATCCGGCACTTTCGATTCATCGTAATTGGCAGCATCCGCATCCATGGTTATGGCTCCGATGAGAATGAAGAACGAGGCGAGCATTATGTCAGTATCTTTGCTTGCGGCGTTGAGAGGTCCATATCGAGAAAGGTCAGATGGATCTGGAAAGGAGGCATTCTGAGGGCACTCGCATGTCCGTCAACGGGATTTCCATCTTCATCGCCGTTGTCGCTCCTTATCGATTCCTTATACTCGCGGCCTTCATGAAGTACAGGGAGCCGGGCTGTGTGGTTGTTGAGTACAAATGTTTAATCGAACAGAACGTCTCTATTTGTTGTACGCGGAGACTCAGGGCTTTATCAACCCTGAGCAGGCATCGAGTGCCGAAAAGGCATTACGCGCCGCACGCGAATCAGGTCAGGAAGCCAAGCCATGGGATCTTCTAAGGGAATGGCAATACTTGAGCCCCGAACAGACGAACGCGCTCTTCAATGCAGTAGAACGTGCGGTAGGGAAATGTGAGCGTCACCCATTGGTCGTCTCCGGCTCCCCCACAGCAGAGACCACCGAATACCCGGCGGTAGGAGAACCTTTCGGCGCGCCGTCTGAGCCCCACCCGGTAATGCCCGCCGTCCCTTCTCTGCCGCCGACACCCGTTGCTGGCACTCCGGCCATGCAGGCAACCGAACCGGTCAGGCCGGAACCAGACACAGTATCACCGGTTCTCCATGACACACCGACACCGCTTTTCGATTATGTGGCCCCTCAGGAAGTCGAGCCGGAAACGGAATCGACTGAGATGCCAGGGTTTGCAGCCGAACCTGAAGAAAGCCCGGCACCAACAGAACCGGAGAAGCCTTCGCTGGTGATTCCGAGTCTCGTGCCTCAACAGAAGCAGGATGAAACAGAAACGAAGCCCGACCCGGAAGTGAAAAAGAAAACAAAAGTGAGGAAGAAGAAGAAAACAGAGAGCGCCAAGAAAGAAAAGACAAAACCCAATCCCGTCACAGAGACCGGGGAGAAAGCAGAGACTGCGCCTACAGCAGCAGAGACCCCTACAACCACACGCGATGAATTGCCGGTAACAGAAACGCCCCCTGCAGACGAAACCACGGCATCAAAACCAAGCGCAGAAGAATCAGCAGAAACGCCCACTGATTCCAGAGAAACAGAATCATCCGACGGCAGAGAAGTACCGGCAGCATCCAAGACCACTGAGCCATCCGCCAATCTCCCGGACGATAAGGCAGAAACCAAGGCCGAACAGTCGAAGCTATCAAAGCCAGAGACCACGATCACCAGACGCAGTCGCACTGAGGCCGCAAAGGCGCAATCCCAAGGCAGCTCAGCCAAAGTTGCTGCAGCGATTGCCGCCGTCCTGATCTTGTGCGGGGGTATCTACTTTTATGTGGAGAACTCAGATGAGGAAAAACCCAAGCGGCTGAAGATGACGAAGACGAAAGGACCCGAGAAAGAGCTGACCAGGAAAGAGGGGGTTGACGCCATCTTTGGCGCCGATGATCAAGCCCGAACCCCTATCGGCGGTCGAGGGGAGACGACTGCCCGGCAGCCGACCGAAACAGAAAAGCCGGACGAAAAAGAAAAGCCGGCTGAAACAAACATCGCCACAGACCAGCAGGAAGAAGCAATAACTGGGAAGGCTGAACAAGGGGTTACAGAGGCTGCGGCAACTCAGCAGCAGACTGCACAGGAAATCAGGCAGGCACAAAGGAAACTACGGCAGGAAATCCAGGAGGACTCCAAACAACTCATTCCACATCTGGACAGGGCCAAAGTGGTGCACATGAGCGATGAATCGCTTCTGCTCACGCCTGAGACCTCAAACATGCTCCATCTCAGCCAGAAGGGAGAGGTCGGTAAAGCAAAGAGGCTGAGGATTCAGGGGAACAGTATCGGCTTCTGGACCGACAAGAAGGACTTTCTTTCCTGGGTAGTCGAGAATAAGGATGCCGGTCATTACAAGGTCATCCTTGAATACTCCAAAGCAGGCAACAAAGCCTCACAAGTTGAGATTCGAGCAGGCCGCAAGAAAATAGTCCCTCACCTTAAGCCGACGGGCGATTGGAACAAGAAGGCGTCCGCTACTCTGGAAGATTTGCACCTTGACAGAGGCAGGCAGGTGGTCGCCATCTACTCAAAGGACTTTCAGGACGAGGTAATCAACATGTTTTCACTCACTCTGCAGAAAGGAAATCAACAGCAACAGCCGAAGCCCAACAATGCCAGGAAAACCCAGAAGCCCGCAGAAAAGGAGCCTACTAAAAGCCCTGCACAACTTAAAAAAGAAATGAAAGACCTGGCAGACTTTTTTGCACAGGAAGACAGAATCTGGCTGGGCAACGAAACCTTCAAAGGAAAGCACGATGGCGTGAAAAACATCATGAACATCTACGAAGGTTCGCCGGTACCCAAAGATGGGAAGATCAAAAGTGCCCGAATCTTCACAAACGCACCTCGTGGAACTCTCTGTCCTCTTTTCCTCCTGAGAAAGAAAGGAAACAAACTGAAGGTCATCGAGCGTAAGGAGTTCCGACTGGAGGCGAATTCCAAGGAATACATAAAACTGGAGAACCTGAATTGGAACGCGAAAAAGGACGACCTTCTGGCACATTGGGGAATCGCTCCCGCGCGGAAACACGCGGATACCTCAGATGAATGCTACGTGCTCGCGAAAGAGCCTGCGAAAAATGATGAGATCTCCCTGACAGGCAAGAAAAAACTCTCCCGGCGAAAATATGCGTTGCGCGCGGAGTTTGTGGAACAGAAGGAAGAAGAAAAGAAATAGCGGCACGTCCTATCTCAACTGATCCAACAATTCCTTTGAGTTCTCGTCACCGGGATTCTCTTTGATCGCAATCCTCAGTGCCTTTTTCGCTTTAACTCTGGCGCCGGCCCGGTAATACAGATAGCCCAGTCGGGCATGCAGCTCACCCCAACGGGTGTTCACTGCATATAGTTTTTCGAGAGTCCGTGTATCCCAATAAACGGCCCTCTCCAGATAAGGCAGCGCGCGCAGCTCCTGGCTTGCTGCCATATAATGCTCGGCAAGATAGACGAAGGCCGGTGTATAGACCTCTCCCCCTGATAGCTCACCCGCGCCCTTCCAGCGGTCAGGCTGCGCAAGCAGAAAGGCCTCTTCTGAAAGTGTCGACTTGTCAATGATTTCGAAGAGCCGGCCAAGGCGTGTGAGCCTTCGGCTGAACGGCCACAGATTTCCAGGAACGGGTTTTCCGTTTCGCCAATCGTGACCCAACTCAGGCGCAGATTCTCCCCTGCGGAAGAGTACGCCAACATCATCGTAAGCAAGAAGATGCCACTCTTTGCTTCGGGCAAGCTCTCTCAGCAGAGATGCGTTAGATGAATCTATGTGCTTCAGCAGGGCGAATTGCATGTCATATTCCTTCACAAGTTCGAAGAACTTTGCCGGATGCCCGCGACTTTCTGAATACCGGCGGATGACATCACCGTAAACAACAATTCGGTTGTCGACGAAGACTTGCCAGTTGGGGTGCAGCATCCAGATCAGATACCCGCCAAAATCGAAATCATTGAACAGCCTGGAAGGCTCAGGCAGCTTGACCATCGCTTTGACAGTGCCCTCTGGAAAAAGCCCTGATTGAATACCAAGCCCGAATTCGAAATCGCCGCGCTCACGCCGGTAGAACCTGCCGCTGCAAATATCGACAAGCAGCAGTATGGCCAGCAGGCAAACCGCAAGCTGGAACAACTGCCCGCGTCGATTGCTGATCAGGCCTAGTAGTTTTTGCAGCGGGCCTGTCTTTTCATCCATCTTATCTTCAGATTCCGAGTCTCCTGGAGATGTCGTTTCGTCTCCTGTTTGGATTCGACTTTCCACCCATACGCCAAAATTCCTTGCAGCTATCGGGATAGCAACAAGGGAAAAGAAGACCGCATTCCGCATGGCCGATTGGAACAGATGAAAGAAAGCCACATACAGAACGATGTCTCTGAGGCGAAGCCTCTTGCGATTAATGACA
>JASLXP010001301.1 GCA_030740295.1 Planctomycetota bacterium | reverse complement strand
GGCATCAGGATCAACGTTTCCTGCCCCCAGGGAAATCACGACACTTCGGGTACCGGGCGGAATCTCGATCGTCGCTCTCAACTTGTGCCAAGCCGTTTGGTGCCCGGACTCAGTGATATAGTTTCGGCGGACGTGCTGCAGGACGGTATCGAAGAGAATTTCGTGATTGTTCCAGATCGGGCGAACTGCCTCGGGCTCCTGGCTAAAGGCACCCAGACGAATCTGAAATACGGATGACTCCTCCGGCTTTGACGTGAAGAACGAAGCCTCGACCTCGACCGATCTGACGTGCTCTTCAGCCGGTTCTTTATGCTCATCCAGATCGATGAGGTAGCGGGCGTAGGTAAACTTGGGTTCGGGCCCCCGATCAAATTTGCCGACCCGGGCGCCCGTGGCCGCAGGCATTCCGTCTTCCCCGGAAACGGAGACGATCCTGCCAAACCACTTGTTCGCGCTTGTTGGGAAACGCCCAGGTATCTTCATTTCGGGATCCTCAAAACTCTCAAAGACAATCTCTTTGCTCTCGCGATGCTGCTTCGCGAACGGAGTTTTGAAAGCCCACACAACGGAAGCGCTGAAGAGCCCGATCAGAATCCCTGCGGCAGTGGCGGTGATTCGCGGCCAGCGGGAAAGTGCACCCGTATTCATCGGGGCTATAAACTCTTCTCCGGTAGCGGCCTTCAGGGATGCACTTTGCATGGACTGCTCGACCATGCCGTGAACGGATGCCAACTCCCAATATCGTTCCCGGGCTTCACTGGATTCTTCGATCCATTCGCTCAGCCTTTTCGCTTGTTCCTCACTCAGACGATCATCGAGACAGGCGTCAATCAGAGCGTCGAGTTCATTCTGTTTGTTTTTGTCTTTCATCAGGCTTGTTGGAGTTGAGAATTGATACAGTCCCGCAGCGCGGCCCGCGCCTTAGAAAGCGCCACTCGAACTGCGTTCGACGTCATCCCGGCCGCCTCCGCCATCTCGGTCGAGCTCTGTCTCCGGGAGTAGCGCCGCCATAACAGATCGCGCACCCTCGGCGCCAATCGCTCAAGGCACCTTTCAAGGGCCTCTGCCCTGTCACTCAACGACTGAGGCGAGGGCGCGTTCTCCGTCAAAGCGTTGATGGCAGCCTCACTGAGGACATTAGCACGCTTTCTCTGGCGGAAATTCTCCAGCACTTTGAGACGGGCTATACCGCAGGCCCATGCCATGAAATTCGTCCCCGGCTCAAAGGTGGAAGCTTTTCGTGAAATCGTCAGGAAGGTCTCCTGCATCACATCGTCCGCGTCAGACAGAGAAGGCTGCAGAGCCCTCACGAACGCCCGAATGGAGTTTTCATGGCGCACAAAGAGCAACTGAACCTGCTCGGTAGCGTCGGGAGCTGTGTTTTCGTCATCGGGATTGGTCATCGTTAGCTTGGTCATCGTTAGTAATGACACAGGGGCCGCGATTGTTTCCGAAAAACATCAAAAAGTAGGTCTCGAGGGCTTCATGTCCCAGCGGATGCACCCCTACCAGTTGAATCCTTGAAGATCATTTTGCGCGAAGACTTCGGCGCGGCAAACTTCATCGTTATGAACTCAATGAATTAGTAGTTCACATTCCTTTGCCCGCCAATACAAATCCAAATGAGAGCCATTCTCCGCTTAACCTCATGCTTAGTTCCTGTTGCGGATGGGGACTCAATCGTAGCGACAAGCAGCCTGCTTGTCGTAGACGGCCTCTAGAGGCCGTTTTGAGAGCCTGCAAGCTGGCAGCTTGCGGCTACGATGCTTATCCGCAACAGGTACTACTTAGAATCTGTGAAAAAAGTTCGTCAAATCGTGCAGCATGCGGCAGCGGAATCGTAGACTGCTGCCACCATCGGATGGGCCATGGGCCTGCCGCTCGCCAAATCTTTCGAGACGGCGTCCGGCCGGCCGATCAACGTTGGCGGCAAAAAGGAACCTCAAATGAAGGAGTGTAAAGGGTGAAAAGACTTATCACGTGTATTGCTGGTCTGTTGATGTGCGTAAGTGCATACGCTGCAGAGAAACCCAATATTGTCATTATCTTCAACGATGACATGGGCTATGCAGATGTCGGTTGTTTCGGGTCGGAGAAAAACAAGACCCCGCGCATCGATCAAATGGCGGAAGAGGGGCGCAAGTTTACCGACTTTTATGTGACTTCATCCGTATGTACGCCATCCAGGGCGTCGCTGATGACCGGGTGTTATCCGGCAAGAGTTCTTGGACCGTCGGGTGTCTTTTTCCCCAACAAGATCCGTGAGAGCGGGCTGGATCCTCGGCATTTCACCATCGCGGAACTGCTCAAATCGGTTGGTTACAAAACGTTCCACGCTGGAAAATGGCATCTGGGCGATGCGAAGAAATTTCTGCCGACCAAACAGGGGTTCGACTCCTTTTACGGTATTCCTTACAGCAACGGCATGTATCCGTCGCGCTCGATGACGTATGCCGACGACTGCAATTTCCGTCAAGGA
>JASLXP010001300.1 GCA_030740295.1 Planctomycetota bacterium | reverse complement strand
GCTGCGCCGGTCCCCGGTGATGTAGTAGTAATAGATCAGCCAGTCGGTGGAGACCGGGTGCGCGGAGACATGTGAATCGCCCGCCCACGGAGCAAATCCTTTGCAGTGATACATCGCTCCCAGATTGTGGTAACGGAATCGTCTTTCTTCAGAGATATAGTGGACCATTCCGATATCGCGCAGATTGGCTGAAAAGTTGCGCCCCCATTGGAGGTAGTAGGGGTCACCGGTCCGGACGAACTGGACGATGGGCATCCGGCCGATGGAGTAGTGACCGTTGATCCAGACCCGGTGGATGCCGGCCCGGACTGGATTCATGTAGTAGTACCAGTAGGTATGCGCGCCTCCATAGATGAACATGCCATACTCATCGTTCGGCTGAGTCCGGGTGGACAGCGAGCGGTAACCAAGCTCGAGGCTCTTCTCGAGCTCTGGGAAGGCCTGTGTATCCGCGTGCAGCATGGGCCCGAAGACGCCGGTGGCGCAGGTGTATGCCGGGTCTGCAGCAGGAATGGGATCCACATCGGCCAGGTGGCTCAGGGTCTTGCCCCCAGTGGCGGTATCGGCCGTCGCACTGAAATCGAGGACGAGATCATTATGGATCGCCAGCCCTTGCGCGTTCGAATACTCCATGGCCTTGTAGTAGCCGCCGAATGCTGCCGGAGATCGCTCCAGTTCTTTATCGAGGGTTGCCTTGTATTCAGGGGGGAACTGGAAATCGAGCTCATCCCCCTGGTGGCAATACCAGAGCTTGTAGATGTTCTGCCACTTGAGCTGGTCGAAGAGGCCGAATGTCTGCTGGCCGTGCGCGGGCCAGATGTGCAGATTCAGAGAGCCGTCCTTCCATTCGATTTCTTTTGGAAAGAGTTTCCAGAAATTGCGTACGGCCAGACGCATCCGGGCTCTGGCTGATGACGTTTCGAGCCAGCCATCGGCGCGGCCCCGCTGATTCCAGTCGTCTTCGATGCTCTGATCAAAACGGTGGACAAGCAGATGCGGGTTCTTCTTCAGGCGCGCCTCATCCCAATGAAAACTCCTTCCTGAGCTGCCGAGAGTGACTCTCTGCGTACCTGACGGACGGAGCGTCAATGACAGATCTTTCAGGCGGACCTTCGTCGAATCGTAAGTAAGAACCGTCGTCGTCGAGAGCTTGAGCAATGCCTGCCCGGAGAAGGCTGACAGCCGGAACGAGAACTGACACAGCCGGTCGGTGGGCAGCTCGCACGATGTGCGTTTTCCGGAAGTTCCCTTCTTCACATACCAGCCTTTGCAGAGAATGGTCGTTCGGACGGGGCCGTTCTCCTCGACGATGACTTCCGCATCACGGTCGCCTGCGACTTCATAAATGTTGCCCTCTTGATCGACCAGGTAGGCCCCGCCGTTTGCCGCGGCATCCACGACTTTTTCATTCGCCTCAAACTGGCCGTTCTTATTCTGATCCAGAAACACGTTGTTCAGGAGACTGAATGGTTTTCGGCCGATCTCGAATCGGATCGGGCCGGTGTCGACGGTGACCGCTTTGGCCGTCTCGCTGCATTTGAGAGGGCTTTGCGCAGCGCGTTTGACGTCAGGCCCAAATTCGAGCGTGAATCTCTGTTCACTCGCCTCTACCTTTGGAACAAACTCGAGCCCCAGCCACTGGATCGATCCATTCCGATTCCAGCGAGACCTCGCTGCTGCCTGGCAGAGCATCTCTTTCCCATCGGGGCCGAGCAGCCGGACATTGTCCGTAGAATCCAGAACGCCCTGAGCGAAAGCCACTCCCGGAGAAACCGGCCAGGATGCGCCCCCCGCGCTTCGGTCTGGCTTCAGAGTCAACGTAATACGTCCGGATTTCGCTCCGTCCGGTATAAAGGTCCGCTTCTCTTTCTTGAATTCTCGTTTGGCCGAAGCGAGGATTTCACCGTCACGCAGAATGCTCACTTCGAGTCGATAGCTGCCAGTCGAGAGGCGCTTGGTGTTCAGGGTGAAATCCGTTGCGTGGCCTGTGAGCGGTGTTGTCTCAGTCAATACCTGCTGATTCTGTGAATCCGAGACTTTCACCTGAAGTTCCAGACCTTTCGGCACAACACGCATTCCGCCGATGCGGGCCAACGCCACGGCTGTCGTATCACGCACATCATAGACCTCACGATCCAGCCAGAGCTTGATGCTCGGTTTAATGGTCTTGGCGTATTCTTTTTCCGATCCGAAGAAAAGCGTGCCGTAATCGCTGCCGGGCGAGCCCCACTTACCTGTCCAGGAATTGTGAATGTCACCCGTGAGAACGAACGCGAAATTGCCTTCCCACCGCTGGTTCGGAGAGAGCGATTTCACACCAAAATCAGAGAGCGGCAGAATCGCCTCCACCGTCCATTGGTCGTCCTCGATGATCCCGGCGCTCTTCCATTGACCGTTCCATTTCTTGTCGCTGTTGAGGCCGTCGTAACGAATTCCGGTCGGGCTGGTGCAGCATTGAAATTTATGTTTGCCTGCACCCGAAGGATCGAGGAACAACTCCAGAATACTCGCGCCATATTCGTCTCCCCCCTTCTTTGGCTTCTTGAATTGGTCCTTTTTGGGCCCATCCATAAAACGGGTGAAGCCCACGAGGATGTTTTGTGAATCTGTGGCGACGCGCAATTCAGCCCTGTAGATCGAAGGAGCGCCGGAAGGGTAGTCTTTCCAGTCTTTGACGATGGCCGCCTTCTTCCAGAACCGCTCGGACAGTTTGCCATCCAGTTGCAGCTTGGATTTCACGAAAGGAACGAAGAGCAGATTGGATTTGCGCTTCTGTATTTCGGCGTCCTTTGCTTCAAGGATGAACGGCGTTTCAGAATTGACGGCCTGCGCTGTCAACAGAATCGCAGGGATAATCAGCGGGAGTATGCGTTGCATTGGAGGAGTCTCCTGATGAAGTTTTATATGTGGTGCCGGCCCCACTGTACGTAACTGAAATACATCAACGACCGGTTTCAAGAATGCTCTGATTAAACAGGCAACAAATTGAGTGATGTTCTCTCTCTTAAGTCTCCGGCCGAATTGATGGACGGAGAATGAGTTTGTGAGGCTGTCACATCGAAAGAGCATCACATAACTTCGAATCTGAATGACGAATGATGAATGCTGATTTCAGACGCTGTAAGCGCGATCTCCGCAATCCCGATTAAGAGGAAGATTACGATAACGATTAAGGGCCCAGAGCCAGACATCCTTAAATTCGCAACATTCCTCCATTACTCCAACACTCCATCAACGCATCCATTCAGTTCCTCCTCTCAGTAACAAGGGCTTACCCAATCACCTCCCCTTCCCTGACACGGACCTCCTCTGCATACTGCACGTTGATTCTGCGGATGAGATCGATGTTGGTGGCGACCGCGACCATTTCACGAAAGTGAGCCCAAAGGGTGATCAGGCCCAAAAGACTTGCCAGCCAACCGTGAAGGCTGAGCGAGATGTAAGCATTCTGAGCGGCGCCGCCGAGCCCGGCGATGATGATGATGACAATGAGCCCGGCGGTAGCCCAGAAAGTGGCAATACCGCGAGCCGACCGCGCTTCTACAATCAGTTCCTCGGCACCGCCGTGCAGCTTGGCGATGACTTCGCGCATCGGTTTGGTGACCCCGATGAAATAAAACACGATCATGGAATGGAGAAAGGTCGCGAGGACAATCCCCGAAAGCGCAGGCACCATGTGGCGGCTGATGAATTCCTGGTCCGTCGCGGGAGGAGCGATGAGAGAGACCAGGACTGTGCCGACCAGTATCAGCGCGTCAAGAAGACACAGGATGGCGTAAATGCGGAAGAACATTTAATTGGAATCTGAAGTCAATGATGCAAGGTTAGCTGGAGATTCAGGCAGAAATGCCCGTCTTTTTGAGAGCCTTACTCCATCTCTTCCCACACAGTGTGGTAGACGCCGATCCTGTCGCAGTGATCGTGTAATGCTTCAGACGGAATTGGACTATCCCGTATAATGGCAAGTTATTTGATGGGAGGAAAACCCAATGTCTGAAAAACGCTACCGGAAATCTCACTCACCCGAAGACAGACCCCTTCCTCATCCCTCGCCTGACAAGTTTGACCCAGCCAGCCCTGCAAACGAGTCCCATCCTGACGAGCTGATGCGCAATGGTGGTTTCGAAGAATTCCAAACGTGGGAACGGTTCGAATGGCAGCATCAGAGGATCCGCTATTGGAGTCTCAACACTTCGGCGCCTACCGGCAGTCAAGTGATCGCCCGCGAACCAACGAAGGCCAGAACCGGCAAACACTGCGCCCTGCTCTCTCCAGACGACCTTGAAGACAACGTCATCCTCTATCAGACGTTTCGTGCGGAGAGTAATGTTCGCTACCGCGTGATCGTTCGCGCACGCGGCGAAGGCACCACGCGCGTGGACTTCTATCAGTACGGTGGTCGGCCAAAAGCTGAAGACTCGAAACGCGATCTGAATGTCTTCACGGCCACCCTCACCTGGCAGCGCTACGTTTTTGTGATGTCTCCCAGCGCTTCTGGGAAAATCCATCAGGTTGCCATCGCCTTGGCGGCGTTGGCAAACAGTTCCATCTACTTTGACGAAATCAGTGTTAGCCGCATCACGGAAAAACCATGAAACCGCTTAACGTTCCCGTCAGCCCAACCGGCGAAGAAATCACGGTTCACTTGAAGGCCATCAAGAAGAAGCACCCAAAGCTGGTGAAGATCCGAACTCTCCGGAGAACGAAGCGTGGCCGTCCTATCGAAGCAGCGACCTTCACTGATCCAGACTCAGCTGACAGCAGCAAACAACATGTCTTGATTCTGGCCGGGCGCCACGGCAACGAAGAAAGCCCTCGAATGCAGGCCCTGGCGATCATGGATTGGCTGGTGACCCCGGCTGCAGCGGAGACCGTTCAGAAGCAGAAGATTGTTGTCATGCCGAATCTCAACCCCGATGCCGCCCACGTCGACTCTTACTGGAGTCCCGATGATGTGAACGTCTGTGCAGACCTTGATAGCAGAAAGTCCAGAACACCGGAGGATCGCGCCTTCGAAGAAGTCGTCAGTTCACTCCAACCTGATGCAGTCATTGACATGCATGCCCGCGGTCATGCGGGTTGCAGCTACGACATGGTGCTGTCGGGAGACCACCGGCCCTACACCGAAGACCACAATGTCATTTCCAGGATGGTGCAAGACATGGTCACAGCGGGGGAGAAGGCGGGGGCACCCCATCTGTCGCATCCCATGTCATGGCCCGGCTGGGTAGGATTCGGCCCGGTGGCCTACTGCTACAAACACTTCAAGTCTCTGTCCGTGCTCACGGAGACTCCTGAAAGCAACACTCACCGCCCGGATGCCCGCGTTCGAATCCGCACCGGCCTGGAGCGAGTCAAGGCGTTGCTCAAGTGGGGCAATCGCGATTACGAGAAGGTCCACGCCCCCGGCTATCCGAGTTCCCTCGTCCTCGGCTCTTACAGCCTGGGTATTGCGTCCCGCGGTAAGACGGCTCGACAGCGACGTGCCAGTCGCATTGAAATCTGGAGTCAGGCTGACCACTTCGAGAGACTAGCAAACGAAAAGCCTGAAAAGCAGAAGGTAAAGGGCATCGCCTACAAGTACAAGGGAGCGCCACTCAAGCGCGGCCTGGGCATCCAGACTCGCTCAAGAGGAAGAATGAAAGTGAGAGAGGTCACGCTCAACGGCCGCCGACTGAGAATTTCAGAGACGAATGGCTACGTCACCTGGCAGGATCAATGTTCGACCTATGTGGTGGCCTTCATCCCGGCGATGCAGAAAGGAACATACAAGTTAGGGGTGATGTTCGAGTGAGATTCATCCATCTGAGCATCTCGGTCGGCCTCATCTGTCTGTGCTCCCATGGATGCCCAGGAAATCGTCACCTGGGGCCTGACGAACCACTTGTCGAATTCAAAAGCTTCGGCATCCAGCACATCAGAAGAGAAATATTCCGCAGCGAAGGCGATCGATGGAAGCTTGAAAACACGTTCTGCCTCGACCGCCAGGAAATTCCCGCAATGGCCTCAGTTTGAGTTCAACCAGGAGGTCGAGGTGGACACGCTGGTCCTCATCGGCGTCAACATGGGCAAGCAAATGGGTCAGATCTATTGTTTGTTTGTCTGTTTGGTTGGTTTGTTAGTTAATTATCATTTAAATCATGAAACGACTTATTTAAATGATAAATAAACAAACAAGAGGCTTACTCCATCTCTTCCCACACGGTGTGATACGCGCCGATCCTGTCGAAGTGATCGAGCACTCGCTGGTAAAACTTATGCGAAGAGATGGTGGCGCTGTCACCGATCACCATCAGCTTGCGCCGGGCCCGAGTCATGGCGACGTTCATGCGGCGGATGTCGCCAAGGAATCCGATCTCACCGGTGTCGTTCGAACGAACCATCGAGATCACGATGGCTTCCTTTTCTCTGCCCTGAAATCCGTCGACGCTGTCTATCTCAACCCCCAGGTCGCCCATCAGTTGGCGCAAATGACGGACTTGCGCCGCGTAAGGTGAAATCACCCCGATGGCATCAGGCGGCACTCCCGAATCCAGAAGTGTCTGGACCTTTTTCTGAACCAATTCTGCTTCAGATGGGTTCTGGCGGCTTTGGCCGTCCGGTTCCAGTTCTTCGTCGTAGCCTGCGCCTGCAGTATCGATGAAAGTGACGGGGGTGGCCGTCAGCTCATTTGACTCGATGCCGTCAAGATCCTGGAGCAGGTGCTCGCTTACCGAATCGTGGGGCAGAAGCTCGCATTCGTAGAATTCGAGAGATGAGAATTCCATGATCGATTCGTGCATCCGGTACTGGATGTTGAGGCGGCGTGCGATGTCTTGTCCGTATTCATCCATCAGTCTCTCGAACATGCTGATGCCGAATCCCTCGCGTGCGGCGTCGGTACTGACCACGGTCGGGGGCAGTTGGCAATGATCGCCGGCGAGTACGAGTCGGCGGGTCCGGAGAACGGGAATCCAGGATTCGGGTTCAGTGCACTGGCAGGCTTCGTCGATGACAGCAAGGTCGAATTGGCGCTGGCCGAGGATGTCGCTGTCGATTCCTGTCGTGGTGGAGCAGAGGATATCGGCAGAGGTGAGCACGCTCTCGATGGTCTGTGCCTCCAGCCGCCGGGCGTCATCCAGCATCTCACGAGATTCGCGGAAGAGCTCGCCGGCCGAAGGGTCTCGGTTGTCTTTGGCCTTTTGTGCTTTGTGACGCACGCGGAACGCTTCTTTTGTGAGCTTTCGTACTTGCTTGAGGTTGTCGTGGCTTTCGACCACGTAGTCGAGGCTGTGATCGCGCAAGTGTTCCATGATCCGCGCCGGGTGGCCGAGACGGAGAACGTTTTCCTCTGCAGCGACGAGCCGCTCGAGAAGATTGTCAACCGCGAGATTGCTTGGCGCGCAGACCAGGACTTTATCGCCACCCTGGACCGCCTGCCGAATGAGCTCGACGACCGTGGTTGTTTTGCCGGTTCCCGGTGGGCCGTGTATGAGCGCAACATCGTTCGCACTGAGGGCGAATCTGACCGCTTCGAGCTGTGTCTCGTTTAAGCTTCTGCTGGATGGAGCCACCGATTCCGCGGCTTGGATAAAGCTGGGGCGGACATCTTCGATAAGAATCCGGCGCATCTCAGCCAGGCGATTGCCACGGGCAGCCCGGGCGCGTTCCAGGGCGGCGAGCTGGCGTTGCCGCCCTGTCTCATCCGTCGAGTGATCGATCCGCCAGGTCAGTTCAGTCTCTTCTTCAGGCCAGACTTTTATGGCCACCTTGATGGAATTGCGCGAGCGATCGCAGATAACGCCCCGGTAGTTCGCATCCGCTTTGGGACCCTCTGCGGTGAGCAGGATCGGTGTGCCGATGCGGAGTCTTGTCCAGGGCAGTTTGAGCTCGCGGTTGCGTTTGCTGAGGGTGAGGATGAAGCGGCCACCAAGCCCCGGTTGCTGCTCATCGATGGTCAGATTGATGAGCGCCTCCCCACTCCGCTCGGCGTCTGCAGGCGCGAGGTTCTGGATATTTTCCATCATCCGCTCGACTTCGGCCTCGGCCTCCATCTCGAGGAGTCGCGCCAGTTTTTTGAAGTGCCCTTCCTCGCCGGTGGAATTCGCCAGGCTGCCACCTGTCCAGGCTCGGATGCGCTTGTGTTTGAAAACAGTTCCGTCCAGAAGGCGGGCGAGCCGAGACTCCCATCCTTCAGGGACTTCCACGCTGGCATGGGACCCGTGGAGATCGATGAGGCCGAGCCGTCGCTGCTGGATGCCACCGTCATCCACGAGCAGGTGGATAACATCTGCCTTTCGAACTCCGGCTGGGAGGGACTCGATGTGAAGGACGGGCATCTGAGGAGAGAGGGAAGAGGAGAGAGGTGGGAGGAGGGAGGAGGGAGGGAGAATTTGCGAGCGGGGAATGCTGGCTATTCTGGGCGAGTTGGCAACTCGTGGGGAGGAGTGATCTGGTCTGAGTGTTAAGGACAGAGAACTGTCGAGGATGCTGAACATTGGAACTTGAGCACTGAGCACTCACTCTTCACTCGGCTCGCAGCCATCCTATCGACTGGCCTCACCACATGGATTCGATGGGTAACGATATTCGCACCAATGCCCAAGTTGCCCGCGGCTGGTAAAAGTATCAGTGGTCGCCACCACAGATCCCTTGCCGTCCTGCCATTTCTCGCCCCAGGGGAACATGCAGCCGTCATTGCCCCGGCGGGCCTTTTCCCACATCGTTTTCATCTTTTGCGTTTTCAAGAAACTTCTCGACTAAGACCAAAGCCTTTTTTGCTTCGACGGCCTGGTCGTTTTCGCCGTACGCGGCCACCGCGTTCAGCACCTGGACAACGTGTGCCAGTTCGGCGCGGGTCGGGAGCTTCTTTTTCATTACGCTCATCTTCTCCATGCCCTCACCGGTCAGCTTGGCGATCTTGAGCCGGGCACCGAGGTATTCCTGATTCACTCCTTCGCGGTAGTTTCGTAGGGTCTTCTGCCGATCGGCCATGACACTGACGACCCTGGCTTCTTCAGGAAGGCTTTCGAGTTTTTCGATGGCGCTCTTGTATTTTTTTTGGGCGTAGAGGGCGTCCGCTTCGGATTTCAGTTTCTGGTAGGTGCTGGCGGCGCTGTTCTTGAGTACTTCTCTGATGGCCGCCATCCTCGCCTCGATCTCATTTCGCTTCTTTTTGTCAGTGGTGAGACCCAGAAGCCTCTGGTATGCAGTGGCAAGCTGGACGTGGGGCTTGTCATCCAAAGACTCCAGGGCTTTGACCTGTTGTTCCGCGGCCTCCCATGCACTTTTCCTTTCCTGCTCTTTCAGCTTTGCCGCCTCTTCCATTTGCTGTTTTCGCGCTGCTTCAACTTCGGCCCTGGTCCATTTCCTGTTTTCCCTTGGCTGCTGCCTTTTTATCTGCTGCTTCTGTTTGCCGGGCTTGAGCAAGACCAACGCGACCGCGACCGTTGCGGCCAGAACAAGGCATGCAGCGATGATCATGGGTACCGCGGATTTTTTTCGTCTCAGGGCCTGTGTGCGGCTGGTCTTCGGATAGGCGGCGCTGCTTCTTCCGGCGGCTCGGACGCTGCCCTCACTCGATGTGCCCAACCTTGCGGAGCGTGAGCTCCAGCCGGTCTCCCTCGTGGTTGATTCGGATGCATCCGTCAGGTCTGAGTCGGAGAGCTCCTGTGTCTGGGCCTGCTCTCGCTCGCGGTTGGATTCGACAAGTTTCTTCAGGTTTTCTTTCGTCTCTTCACTGACAACCACGGTCTCCGCATCATCGAGAGGCCCGTAATCCGGAATGGGAGACGCAGCTTCATGCGGTTTTGTTTCTTCTTTGGCGGCCCCGTCCGGATCATCAGAGGCCGGCAGGCGATCTGTGAGTTTCTTTGTCTCCTCTTTTCCCTTCCTTTTCGGATTACTGACGACCTGTTTGGTGGGTGCGAATGCCAGGTTTGGATCGTCAGCCAATACGACTGAATCTTTGCCGATTGTCTTTTTGACTGTCGGGGACTTTCTCTCCGTGCCACCAAATTCGCTGAGCTTGCGGGCCACGTCAGCAAGGGAGGCCGGGCGATTCGCCGGCAGTGCGGACATCATCTGCAGGATGTAAGAGGACAGCTCTTGCGGGATGCTGCCATCAATATCAGTGGGCGATGGCGGTACCGCATCCTGCCGGCCTTCTCTGATTGCATTCACGGTCTCTTCATCAAAAGGTGAGTAGCCTGTCAACAGAAAGAACAGGCAGGCGCCCAGTGAGTAGACCCAACTTGCAGTTGTGCATTCCTGGCCGGCCAGTTCTTCCATGGATGCGAACGGATGGTGCACCGCCGCATCGATCCATCCGAAATGAAGGATCTTCAATTTACGTCCCGGCTCGAGAACCAGATTGGCCGGCTGGAGATCCACGGCGAGCTGATTCCCGGGAGCAATAGCTGCCAGTGCTTCTGTGAGCCCCAGAACAGCCTGGCAGGCAGCTTCTGCGGACAGCACCCCGTTGTCCTGAACGAATTCCTGAGCCGAGGTTTCGTCAATCCACTCCAGGCTGACGAAAGTTCTGCCGTTGATTTCGCCGACTCCATAGACCTTTGAGAAGGCGTCATTCGTGATGCTCTGGGCGGCCTGGAGACTTTTCAGGAGCCGTTGCAGATAGTCTTCATTCTCCGAGATACGGGGGCTGAGGACGCGCAGGAGAACTTCGCTCTCATCCTCTGAATCCCGTGCATGATACTCGTTGCCCCATGGCCCCTGTTCGAGTTTTTCGAGCACATCAAAGCTGCCGAAATCGCGGCTTTGGACCTGTGGCGCAGGCTCCAGGCCTGCCATGAGTTCTTCAATCACGGCCTTGTCAAGACCGCCACGCCGGACGAGGCAGTCAACAAACGTGGCCTTCGATCCCATTTCCTCCGCCTTCAGATGCGCGGAGAGCCAATCATTGACATCTTCGAGGCTCGCGAGTCCTTGTTTAATCACAAGCTCTGCCAGCTTGTAGTCTTCTTTCTTTGGCATGCGCAGGTCCGGCTACACTGAAATGTCAGGCAAGGATACTATCTACGGAGCAGAAAAAATGCTACGGCGATGGATCGTCTTCTTTCCAGATTTCTTGAGGTAAGGGCATGTTAACATTACTCGAACAGCGACAAATTGAAGCAGGAGTTTTGGTGCCCCTGATTCGCGCGTTTCAGGAGGAGTTTGGAGACGAGCAGACTAACGCGCTTGTGAAAAAAGTGATTACCGGTCTGGCTAAGGAGCGAGGCGCGGAGATTGCCTCACTGAATGAGGATGAGCCGGTGAGAGTTGTTCGTGACTGTTTCGGTCAGTTCTCCGCCGGCGGCGCGCTCGAATTGAAGGTGATTCAGGATACGCCGGAGGCATTTGATGTGGACGTTACCCGCTGCAAGTTTGCGGATTTCTACAAAGAGATGGGGGTACCTGAACTTGGGCACCTGTTGTCGTGTCATCGCGATTTTGCCTTCACTGAGGGACTGAGCGAAGACCTGATTCTGGAGCGAAATCAGACCATCATGGAGGGTGCGAGCCGCTGCGATTTTCGATTCAGGAAAAGGAGCAAAGGCACAGAGAGGCTCCCAAGGATTCGGACAGACGAGGAAAAAGAGGAAAAAGGTCCCCAAGGATTCGGACAGACGAGGAAAAAGAGGGAAGAGGCTCCTGGCTGATGTCAGCTTCGCTTCAGGAGATTCTGGATGGCGTCCATATAGCTCTTCTCGACTTCCGGGCTGGCAGGCCCGGCCGTATCTGGGGTGACGTAGTTGATGAGCCCGTCTTTGATCTCGGAGAGGAATCGTGAGGGCTCTGTTTCCATGGACTTTCCGAACTGTGTGCGGACGTCGGCCATGGTCATCACGAGCTCATACTGGGCCCGGGTAATGCCCACGTAAAACAACCTGCGCTCTTCTTCAATGGTGTCGAGATTGTCCTCACTGATCGAACGTTGATGGGGCAAGATGCCTTCCTCCACTCCGGCGAGAAAAACGTAAGGGAACTCCAGCCCTTTCGCGCTGTGAAGGGTGATCATGTAGACAGCGTCTTTGGCTTCGTCGCTGTTCGTATCACGATCATCGATGGCGAGATCCTGCAGCAGCGCCGCGAATGTCGGCCTCGGGTTGCTGCGTTCAAACTCTGAGGCCGCGTTGATCATCTCCTGCACGATGGACATGCGCGTCTTCTGCTCAAGAGGATCAGGAAAGTGACGCGCGATTTCCTCGTCATAATTGATCTCTTCTATCAGAGCTGTGAGTGTGGCGGACAACGCGCCCGTCTCGGCCTGGCGGCGATACCGGGCGAGGAAATCATAGAAATCACCGACCTTTGTGGCCGGGCCCGTTTTGACTTCCGCTATCTCGTGAATCTGGCCGAGTGCCTGATGGAAGGAGAGGCCTTTCTGCAGGCTATACGCGTTGATTCTTCCGATGGTCGTCTTGCCGATCCCTCTCTGTGGACAATTGATGACGCGAAATAGAGCGACTTCATCATCGGGGTTGGCCAGGGCAGACATGTAGCCGAGGAGATCTCTTACTTCCTTGCGATCGAAGAAGGAAGGCCCACCAATCAGAACGTACGGGATCTTGGATGCCCGCAGAGCTGATTCGAACACGCGAGACTGGCTGTTGGTCCGAAACAGGATCGCATAATCCTTCCAGCGCCTCTGATTCATACCACGATGAGTTGAGATGCGGGCGATGACGCTTTCGGCCACTGTGCGCTCATCCTCGGCACTGAATACTTCTACCTGCGTGCCTGGACCAAGGTTGGAACGGAGCACCTTGTCCTTGCGCAGGAGATTCTGCTTGATGACGCAATTGGCCACGTCGAGGATGGCCTTGGTAGAACGGTAGTTTTCCTCCAGCTTGACGACCTTGGCGCCGGCAAAGTCTTTTTCGAAACGAGCGATGTTGGAAGACTGCGCGCCGCGCCATCCATAGATGCTCTGATCATCGTCTCCCACAATGCAGATATTGCGATGCGCTTTGCAGAGCTCGTAAACGATCTGGTACTGGACCTCGTTGGTATCCTGAAACTCATCGATGAGCACGTACTGAAATCGATCCGCGTGCTTTTCCAGGACCTGAGGCACATTCTGAAACAGCCACAGGGAATGCATCAGGAGATCATCGAAATCGACCGCGTTGCAGGCTTTGAGCTCGTCCTGGTACTTTGAATAAATATGAGCGATTGCCTCTTCACGAAACTCGCCGGCCATTCTGGATAAAGTATCGGGAGTGATGGCGCGATTCTTTGCACTTCCGATGGCGTGCAGAACGGATTTGGCGTCGAGCTCTTCTCCTGAGATTTTCGTGGAACGCAGACACTTCCGGGCCAGGCTCATCTGGTCGCCTGTGTCAAAAATGGAGTAGCTTGGCCGGAATCCGAGGAGGGTGATGTCCTCACGGAGAACGCGCACGCAGTAAGAATGAAAGGTGGAGATGAGGAGCTTTTTGGCACCTGGGCCGACGAGCGAGGCGGCCCGTTCTTTCATCTCCCGGGCCGCCTTGTTGGTGAAGGTAACGGCCAGGATGTTCTGGGGAGGAACACCTTTGTCCAGCAAATGCGCAATGCGATAGGTGATGACACGGGTCTTGCCTGTGCCTGCTCCTGCAAGCACAAGAACCGGTCCCTCGGTCTGTTTGACTGCGCTCAACTGCGCGGGATTAAGTCCGTTTAAATCCAGCATTCAGAAATTGTCAGTTGGGTATTGAGTGAAGGCCGCCTTTATACCCATCAAGCGATAAAACGTGAACCTGAGAAGAGAACTTTGCTACGAACTCGATTCAGGTTCGGTGGAAATGACATGAACATCGCGCTGAGGAAAGGGGATGCTGATGTCGTTTTCGCGCAGTACCCTCTCAATCGCGAAATTGAGATCGCTGCTTATATCGTACTGCTTGACAGGGTCGCCAATCCATGCGAGCAAATCGAAATCAAGGGAAGAATCACCGAAATTCAGGAAACGTACAGTTGGCGCAGGATCATCAAGAACATCGGCATTCTCCGCAGCGGCCTTCAGAAGACACGATTTGACCAGTTGTACATCTGAGCCGTAAGCAACGCCGACCGGGATATGAAGCCTGATCTTGGGATCGTTCGTTGAAAGATTGATGACCGTGGAGGAGAGCAGATCGGAGTTCGGGACCAGGTATGAGACGTTGTCCGGTGTGATGACGACCGTGCACCGTATTTTGATGGACCTGATATCGCCTTCGGCATCGCCAATCTTGATCCGATCCCCAACCTGGACGGGGCGTTCGAAGAGCAGAATGATGCCGGACACAAAGTTCGAAACGATGTTCTGCAGGCCAAACCCAAGCCCGACGGACATCAGCCCTGCGACGAACGCCAGTCCCTGAAGCTTCACGCCGACATAGCTCAGCGCGAACAGAACTCCGACCACGATAACGAGATATTGCCCAATCCTCTGGAAGGTGTATTCAACGCCGGTAGTAAGACGAAAGTGGTTGAAGAGGCGCTTGCGAAGCACGACCGGTACGTAACGAAACGCGCCGAAGGTCAGTACCAGAATGAGAATCGAAACGAGAATGGCCAGCGGATTAACCATCGATTCGCCGATATTGAAAAGTGGGAAGTTCAAGAAACCAAGAAGAGATGAGATCTCGATACCAAGGCAATCCACCGCATATAGAAAGCCCGCCAACATTATGAGCCAGCCAATCGCCTTGAAACAGAATCTCTTGAGATGCCGTTCTGCTTTCATCTCTCCTTCTGGGGTTGCCAGATTGTCCAGCGAAGTCTGGATGAACTTACGCAGGGACAGGCTCGCGATAGTTGAGAGAACCGCCAGAATCAGCGACTTCACCTCAACCGGATGATCGATTGTGTAGAGTTGAGCTGAGAGGAGTTCATCCATGGCAACTTTCCTGAAAAGCGAACTCGAATCTGTAAAGTCTAGGCGATCTGCTGTACGATTCCCCGCCTCAAAAAGAGAGTCGCTGAACCAGATAACTGCCGGCGATGCCGCATATGATCAGGAGACCGATGCCGCTGATCCAGAATCCGAGCTTGACCGAGAGTGGGTCAAAAACCCATTCCACTTTCGTGGCATGCTTCTGAATCCACACGCCGCGAACGATGAGGTTTACAGGCTGCGTCGGCACCGCACTCCCATCGACGTATGCCTTCCAACCTGGATACCAGGCATCGGTCAGAACCAGGAGTCCTGCGGAATCCAAAACCGCGATCTCCACATGGTGGTTGGTGTAAGTGACGATCTCCGGCAGTTGCTGCGAAGC
>JASLXP010001299.1 GCA_030740295.1 Planctomycetota bacterium | reverse complement strand
AGTGATTCCGCCAACGCCCGCGCACATTATTGCGTATGAGCAGATGCGTCGGCTCATTTCCGATCGCCTTGTCGAAGAAGGAAAGTTCGAAGAATTCTATGTCCGCCTTTCTGACATCTGCCGTCACTATTTGGAAAACCGATTCGGCCTCCGCGCACCTGAGCGGACCACCGAAGAGTTTCTCGCCATCATGGCAGGCACTTCAGTTCTCTCGCCGGACCACAAAGGACTCGTCCAGGATTTTTTGAAGCACTGTGACCAGGTTAAGTTCGCGCAATATGAGCCCGGCAAAGATGAAATGGAAGGAGTGTTCGAAAGCGCCAGACGACTGGTTGATGAAACGAAACTCGACGAGGAAGAAGGAGGTGAAGATGAAGATGAAGATGAAGAATTGGCTGCGTGACGTAATACGTAATGAGTAATACGTAATACGTAATCTCCAACGCCGCATCCGTGGGAGAACTGCCGAAGCCCACGAAGTAGAGCCGGGCTCTGCAACGAATCTGGGTATTCAAGACAAGACTTACTCATTACGCATTACTCATTACGCTCTGCCCATGCTCCCCGAACTGTTCCGAGATTGGATTGCCTTCCTGCTGCTTCCTTTGGCCGCGCTGCCGATTGTGCGCGCACTGTGGTTGAAGGGCGAGAGCACGATGCAGTTCTCTTCGGTGCGGCAACTGAAGCTGCTGAAGACTTCGTTGTCTTTAAGAGCGCGCAGTCTCCTCTCTGTGTTGAGGGTTGCGGCCCTGGTGCTGATCGTGCTAGCGCTGGCCCGGCCTCAGCAGGGGAAGACTGAGACACGGATTCAGACCGAAGGGATCGACATCGCCCTGGTGGTTGACTGTTCTCTCAGCATGTGGGCCCTCGACCTGGATAATCAGTACAAAAGGATTCGAGACGCCGGCAGCCAAATGAGCGGCTTCTTCCCGTTCGGCGGACGAAGGACTTCCTTTGCCGACAACGAGGCGATCGCGAATGCCAAGAATCGACTGGAGGTAGCTAAGCAGGTCATACTTGATTTCGCGAAAGGCCGTGGCGGTGACCGGATTGGCCTCTTCGTTTTCGCTTCCTCATCGCACATCCAATGTCCGCTGACGACAAATCACGGCGTGCTTATGGATATCGTCAAGCGTCTGAAGCTCCCGACCGATCGGGAGGTAAAAGCCATGCAGGATCGGAAAGAGCCGGTATGGGGAAGCCAGACCGCGATAGGCTGGGGGATTGCCACCGCCGCCAAACGCCTGGCGGACACAAAAGCCAAATCCAAGGTCATGGTTCTCCTGACCGACGGACGAAATAACGTCCACGACCTGACGCCTGAAACGGCAACGGAAATGGCCAGCGCACTCGGCATCAAAATCTACACGATCGGCGCTGGCACTGAAGACCAATCCTATCGCCTGAGCACTGACATCGATGGCTCGCCCTCTCTGGCGCCGATGCCCAGCTCAGAACTCGATGAAGGGCAGCTCAAACGTATCGCCGAGGCCACAGACGGACAATACTTCCGCGCGACCGACGGCGAATCTCTCAAGAAGATCTATGAAGAGATAAACAAACTCGAAAAGGTGAAAACCGAAGGAGAAAAGTATTCGGAGTATCTCGAACTGTTCTCCATGTTTTTGCTGCCCGCGCTTGGCCTGTTGCTGGTCGAAGTGGGTCTGGGCAATACTCGGTTACGCAAACTGCCATGAGAACGTAATACGTAATACGTAATACGTAATACGTAATACGTAATGAGTAAATGTGGTCTTCGAGGACCACTTTGTTCAAACGTCGGATTCCATTTCACATCCTGCAAGGTACGAATTTGCACGATAGAGGCTCCATCCAGCAACACCGCCTCCCAACCCCAAACTTTCTTATTACGTATTACGTATTACGTATTACGTATTACGTATAACTCATCAGCCCAATGAATTTCGCTAAAGAAACCTATTTCATTCCTCTCATTCTTGGCCTTCCCGCCATGCTCATGTTTTTCATCTGGGCAGGGAAGCAGAGGAAGCGCGCGCTCGAGAGATTTGCGGGTTCGGCGCTGCTCGAACGGCTGACCCGGAGTGTGAGCCCTGTCCGCCAACGATGGAAGGCAGGGCTGTTGTTGCTGGCTTGTGCCTTTATCGGGCTGGCACTCACCCAGCCGAGATGGGGTGAGACTGAAGAGACGGTCAAACGCAGCGGAATTGAAATTCTGATCGCGGTGGACGTCTCAAAATCCATGTGGGCCGAGGACCTCAAGCCCAACAGGATCACTAAAGCGCGCCGAGAGATTCAGGACTTACTCGGACAGCTTGAAGGCCATCGTGTTGGATTGATCGCATTCGCCGGGGAGGCATTTGTGCATTGCCCGCCGACCACGGATCTTGACGCATGTGGCCTTTTCATCGAAAGCATAGACGTTGGCCTCATCCAGCGAGGGGGCACTCAGATCGGTGACGCAATCCGTGAGGCCAACAAGGTCTTTCGAGAGAGCTCGGCTGCGCGAAAGGCGCTCATACTCATCACAGACGGCGAAGACCACGAAACAGAACCCATAGAAGCGGCCAAGGATGCAAGCAAGATCGGTGTCCACATTTATGCCATCGGCATGGGCACTCCGGATGGTTCGCTCATCCCCATGACCGACGAGACTGGCAACAGAGTTTTTCTGAAAGATCGGCAGGGACAGGTTGTCAAAGCTCACCTCGATGAAGAGACGTTACAGAAAGTCGTCCTGGAAACAGGCGGCGCCTATCATCGCGTCACCGCGGCCGGGCTTGAATTGGACGGGATCCTGCAGAAGATTAATGCTCTGGAGAAATCAGAATTGGAATCGCAGAAACTTCAACGCTACCAGCATCGGTATCAGTTGTTTTTGCTCGTAGCGTTTGTGTTGCTATTAGTCGAATCCTTAATGTCCGACCGCAGGAGAGTCCGTGAAGAAAGTGCGGCTCTCTCAGATAATGTGGTTGCGGCTTGATAGAAAGGAATCTGGAAACAGGAATGAATCGCTGCATCTACTTCTTGCTTTTCGTGACGGTCTGTTCGACCGACGGGGCCAACTCAATTGTCAAGCGTGTCAAGGAAGGCAATCGCCTTTTCAAGGAGAACAAACTTCCTGAGGCGATGAGCAAATACCAGGACGCTCGCACCGATGCCCCTGAAAAAGCGGAACTCCATTACAACATCGGAAACGTCTACTACGCGGAGAATCGTTTCCAGGATGCAATCAATTCATATGAGCAGGCAATGCTGAAAGGCGCGACGCCGCTGAAGAGTCGTGCCCGCTACAACCTTGGCAATGCGACCTACCGGATGGCCCAGCGCAAGGAGTCCGGTGAGAAACTTGAAGAAGCCCTGGGCCTGGCGAAGAAGTCATTGGAGCATTACAAGGATGCCCGCTACCTGAGGAAGAAAGCCATGGGCCGCAGCTTTAAAGAGGATGCCGATCTGAACCACAACATTCAGTTCGCCCAAAGAGAAGTGCGCCGCATTCGTGACAAGATCCTGAAGCGCCAACAGGAACAGCAAAAGAAACAAGATCAGCAGAAGAAAGACGATCAGAAGCAAGAGCAGAAGCAGGATCAGCAACAACAGCAAAACCAGCAGCAACAGAATCAAGAACAGTCACAGGACAAGAAAGAGCAGAAACAGAAACAGCAGGGCGAGCAAAACGAGCAGCAGAAAAAAGAGCAAAAAGAGGAACAGAAACAGAAACAGAAGCAGGCGCAAAAACTCACACCTGAGCAGGCGAAACGCATGCTCGAACAGCTTACCGAAAAAGAGAAAGAGGAACTGAAGAAGCGGATGATGCGTTACGGCGGCGGCAGGTATGTCGAGAAGGATTGGTAGAGATGTTCCAAGTGGCCCACCCAATCACATTGTCGTCAGAGCCTGACAACGTGGCTGCTTGCGGTGTAAGGAAGGCCCCCCGGAGCGCTGGCGTCTCGCCTGCGACACAAGGAAGTGGCAGGCAGGCCTCAGTACTTCACGTGCTTATTCTCAGACTCGTTATTCTGTTTGCGCTCGGCTTGTTCGGCGATTTATACGCCCAGATTTCCGTTCGCCCCCAACTCACCACAGATCGTTGCCGTCTGGGCCAGGCCGTGCAGTTGGTGGTTTCATGTAGGGGCGCGCAGCAGGCATCGAGACCGCGGGTACCAAAAATTCCTGGTCTTCAGTTTGGAAACTGGCAGCAGTCGTCCAACATTTCAATTATCAATGGCCGCCGTTCAGCCAGCATCACATTTAAATGTCTGGTCTTCCCCGAGAAAGTGGGGAGCTTCTCTTTAAAGGGAATTACAGTCTCTGCCGGCGGGCGGGAGTATCCTGTTCCGTCACTTGCCCTCTTTGTTGGAGATCCAAAGATCGAGGCGAGTTCAGAAATAGTTCCAGCCGAAGTGCCGGTGAATCGCGTGTCCTTACTCAAGATCATGATCGTTGGCGGTTCCAGCGATATGGCTCCGCCTCAGTTACCCGAGGTGAATGGCCTTCGATTCTCTAAATGGGAAAGACAATCCGAACAGGTGTCCAGCGGGCGAGTGCTTGAGCGGCGAGATCTGTTTTCCTGTCGGGTTTTCCCTTCGCGGCAAGGACTGTTTCGTATTGATCCAATCACCCTGAGCTTTGGTGGCAAAGAGACCATTGTCCGTCCACAGACACTGCGAGTCATCGAAAAAGCGGCTGAGAATGTCTTGATGCGGGTACGCTTGTCCAAAGAACAGGTTTACCTCTCAGATCCGGTCGTCTTGACCGTCGAACTGCTAGCGAACAAAGACATCGATGGGCCGACTTTTTCTTTGCCCTGGCTCCCACCTCAGGGCTTTCTGGTTGCCGACCCGAACGAGGGCAAAGAACCCGATGTTGGACTCGGTGTTCAAGGCAAAGCAGAGCCGCAGCGAGTTGGATTCTTCCGCTCATCATCGACCTACGAGGGAAGGCAGTATGCGCGCTACTTCTTCGAGCGACTGTTAACACCCCTCTCACCCGGTGATCATGAGTTGGACAATTCATCCATGCAATACCGCGTGGTCACGGGACAGAAACGGGTGCGCGATTTCATTGGTTTTTCCAGACTGCAGAAGACATATAAAGACGTGACCGTGATGGCGCCTCTGGTCACTTTGAAGGTTCTTCCCCTTCCACAGGATGGGCGACCCGACAGTTTCAGTGGCGCCATCGGCGACTACAATCTTGTCGTCACGGCTAAGCCCACAGCAGTGAAGGTTGGCGATCCGATCACGCTTGAGATGACCGTCTCAGGCTCAGGGAATTTTGAGACGGTAAAGCTTCCGCCTCATGAAAACACAAAGGGCTTCAGAGCGTATGACCAGGAGAGCAAAACAGAAGTAGGGATCGTTGATGGCAAAT
>JASLXP010001298.1 GCA_030740295.1 Planctomycetota bacterium | reverse complement strand
GAGATGCTCGGGCCTCGAGGATGCGGCGGGCCGATCGTTTCCTGAAGAAGTAAGTCGGGTGAGCCGGTGACCAGCACGGAGAGTGCTCCGTCCTGCGAGGCGATTTTCAGGAGGGTGTCGCGATCCAGGTTGTCGAGGCTGCCCAAAGCGTAGGCATCGGCCGCGTATCGTCTGGACTCCTTGGTGAGGATGCCTTGCTCGAAGTAGAAATAGAATGGGCTCAGGTAGCGCGGGTCGGACGTCAGACCACAAAGGTACATGAACGTCGCGGCCTGGGTGGATTCACCCAATCTCAAAGGCCGATCCCTGCGCGACTCCGTGGCTTTGCCGCTGAGCACTTCGATCCCGGAGGGCCATCTCCGCGTTTCCGGTTTCATCAAACGAAGCCAGCCGTCCGCCCACTCACGTAGGGTTGCGAGCGCTTCTTCATTCCGGTTGTAGTTAGCCACGGTCAGGGCCGTGTGCCAGAGCGCCGGAGAAGCCCGCCTGACCTTACCTGGCTTAGGAGGGTTCTTGAGGTTTGACCAGGCGATGTGTTTGTCGTCCGGGAAATGACGCCGGCCGTCAGGCGTCAGGATGGTGAGCTTCTTCATCGTGCGGGCCGATTCCATGCAGCGTTCCAAACGAATGGGATCGCCATAGTGCCAGCGTGCCATGAGAGCCAGGTGATTGATGCCTTCCTCGTAGGCGTGCAGCGCATCGGTCATGCGCGTGTTGACGCCGTCCCGTAGAGTGGTCTTCTCCGCGTGCGCGGCCAGCCGGCGCGCTCCATCGAGGATTTTTGCCGCGACACCACCTGTCTCGAAGAAAGGGAGATCGGCGAATTGCTGATACATGGTGGTGTCGTCATTAACGCGACCGCCAAACTCTCCAGTCGGCACCATTCGGTTATCCATCCACCACTCGGCCATACGCCTTGCCTCCAGCCAGGCCAGACGGGGGTACCACGCCCACCCGGGCACGCCGGCCGGCGGCTTCGGCGGAGCAGGGATGTCGCTCAGTTGCTTCCGGCCGTGGAGCCAAAGGGCAAAGATCCACTCGCGGTGCTGCCGGACCATACTGTCTTTTGGATCCAGTGTGTGGCACTGGTCGAGCGTTTCAAAAAGTTCCGGACAGCGCGCCGCGTACTTGCTTCTTGTGTAGAACTGCTCCCTGTTCAGACCACTGTGGTAGCTGCCCCAGGGCCGCGGCTCAGAAAGTGCGCCGAACAGCACGCGCATCAGCCACTTCCGCCATGCAATGGCCTCGGCTAGAGCGTCCTCACGAGCGACGGTGAGGCTCTGGAGAAGGGTCGACCCGGGCTTTACAGGCACCAACCGGACATCTTCATCTGACACGAGTGTGAGGTAGAACCGACTGCCCTCAAACAGCACCTGGTCGGGGATGTCAAGAGTTACGGAGAAGGCTGTGCCAGGTTTGACCATCAGCTCAATCCAGGAGAGCTTTCGACGGGGATTCAGCGGGTCATGCACGATAACTGTCAGACGGAGCCGCCGCGCCGGCCCTCGGCACGAAGCTCTCAAAGCGAATGCCGAGATGCCCGTCACCTTTTCCTGCGGAGGGGACAACAGGTGAAGAGGAACGCCCTTCTTCAGCGAAAGATTGAAGGGCTCTGAACTGTTCTTCAAGCCGTAAATGGACTGAGGGCGCGAGCCAAACGTCTCCTGTACGGCGTTGAGAATATTGTCAGGAAGGACCTTCTGTTCATCCTGTGCATCGGGATCGGCCAGTGGAGTCGGATCCTCAGGTTTGAGGGCAATCGGTTCGGCTGGCGACCATGGGGAAGGCTTCCCGGGTACGGCGCCGCGCGGCTCGATGCGAAAGAAGCTGACGTCGCCGATACTGCCGCCTTTCGTCTCGAAGAAGCTGATGCGCTTCGCTTTCACCGGCTTGTCAAAGATCGCGGTCTGAACAGCCTGCCCTCCGGCAAACTCCCAGGTCAGTTTTCCCGTCCCGGCATGGCCAATGTCCGTTGCGTCCGCAACCATTTTCGTACTGGCGCCACCACGCAGCACGACCATTTGGAATCCCCTGTCGTCCGCCAGGGTGATGTGCAGGCCGTCGTTGTTGTTGAAGTCGAACTGTGTTCCTGCTCCGGAACGTTCGGGGTATTCAGCGACACCTCCGCCGTAGTGCCTGCTGAAGACGGTGCCATCCACCGGCGTTCCGACAAACGCCCGCAGTACGCGACAATCGGTGACCATCACTTTGCGAACGGTGATCGGGTCTGACCCCGGCACCAGTCCATCAGCCGGTTCGGTAATCGCCCTTGCGGGCAGCAGCAAGACGGTCAACAGAACGGGGCGGGTCATTTCTCACCAACTTCGTGGCGCGGGAAAACGTATCCGTAACAGAAACTGATTGGAACGATTACTCCGGTAGCCTTAAGGCGGAGTCACTCTGCTCAGTAGTTTGAAGATGTACACTGCCGCGCAAGCACATGCGAGCAGCATCGCGATCAGAAAAACAATTCTTACAGTAGACGTGTTATTCGCGGTTTCTTCAGCGTAAACGAGCTTGCCACTGTATGGATCCCGTACCATCGCATGGCAACCAGGGCATGTCTCAGGTTTCTCTTCCTGCGGGAGGGACTCGCCACAAGCTCCGCAGGCCACGGGATAGGTCGCGCCGCTGGCCAACTGCCGTGTCAGGTTTGAGCTGCCGAGCAGTTCGGCGATATTTAGTTGAGGGTTCTCCTGTTCGTCAGATTCTTCGTTGATTGCCCAGGGCAGTTCGACGCCGCAATAGGCACAGGTGGCGCGAGTTTTCATCACAACAGCTCTGCCGCAACTGGGACAAACACTTCCCTCGTCTTCCTCTGTTGCAGGTTCTGAGCCTTCCTCAGGATTCGTCTCAGCTTCAGGACGTTCATGCTCCGCTTTTTTCTGAGACTCCGATTCTTCACTTGAACTGACAGGACTTCCATCCGTCGTTTCTGCTCCTCCGTCGCCATCTTGCTGGAGGCCGTCTATATCTGCCTCGGCATTCGGTTCTTTGTCCGGGGTTTCCTCAGCCGAATCCTGGCACATGCTCGCCCTCAGACGTCTTTGAGAGCCGCGTCGACATTGTTGTGGAATGAGAAGAAGCCGCTCAGCCTGGTCGTCTCGAATACCTGGCGGATGGAGGCAGAGAGCCCAATGAGCGCCAGTTTGCCCTCTCTCTTTTCCAGGTGATTTCTGAGTTGCAGGAGCCGCCCCAGCAGGCTGCTGGTCATGAATTCCACATGCTCGAAGTTGAGCAACACATTCCGGGCATTGATCTCATCCACAAAGTTTTCCAGCCCGTCTGCAAGGTCGTTTACCAGGTCATACTCGTTTAGGCGCGGGGTTTTGATGTCGATGATGACGGCATCCTCACGGAGCTCAGACGACCAGTCGACCTTGCCCTTGAAGAGGGTCTGAGTACTGCCGCTTTGTCCGATGGCCTGAACCGCCTGTGATTCATCCTCACAGAACAGAAAAAGTGAGGCCACACCGGCAATCTCGAAAACGGAATAAAGCGAGCTTGAAACGCCGACCAGCGCCAGCTTGCCGCCGCGTTCCCTGATGTCCTTCCGAAATCTGGTGAGGATATCGACCAGTTTCCCATCAAAGCCTTGAACTTCTCCAAAGTTGATCAGGAATTCCGGCGACTCATCTCCGATGACAAGATCTTCAAGGTGCTTTGAAATCTCAGGAAAGTCCGAGGGGAGAATCACTCCATTGGGCGGGTTAAGCTTGACGAAGTGGGTTTCCCCATGTTTCAGGGAATGGATGGTACTTTGACTCATGCATCCTGTCCGAGAACGGTGTAAAGCCGGTACTTTTTGGATTCTAGGAAAGCAGGTTGGAGGCGTCAAAGCTCAAATCTGCTTCGAAATTCGCCCTTGGTTTCTCAAGGTAGCAGAATCAGTATTTCGCCCGGGCAGATCTTTCTGGATTCACTGCCGGCGAAGACGCGAACGCAGCCATGAAGAACAGCGAATTCTTCACAGATCTGTCCCCGATACCGGCTGGAGGAGATACAGACGATATGGCCGGCATCGCCAATCACGGTCTCCGCTGGTTCATCCTGGAACTCGAATGCGTCTGTCTGATCAAAGAAACAGTTCGGGGCGAGCAGAAGTTTGCTGCCCGCTGGGGCCGTCTTGAGCTGCAGAATTCCATCATCTCCCAAAGATGCCTTGCTGGCGAGACCCTTCAAAGACCGTGGACTTTCTGCTTCCGCTGTTGGAAGCCCGAAAGACAGGCCGCGCTGCGTCTCTTCGGTCTTTGTCTGGAGAATGAAGAGCTGGTGTCCGTTGCGCCCCGTGACGATCCCGTATTCAACACCTGCATTGTCGACCCCGTTCTCAGAGAGTTCCGCCAGTGGCACTGACGCGGGATATTCTCCTTTCTCGGAGTGGTAGCTGACGATGTTGAGGGCAAGTTGACGGAGCTTTCGCGCCCGCTCCAGTGACTGGGAGCGTTTACTGATCTCAGCATCGTGGATGTAGGTCGACCATCCGATACTCAATACGATGAGGCACGCGCCGCCTGAAACGATAGCCGCCTTTCTGGACTTGAGACTCATGGGGCAAACCTCCTTGGGCTGGGGCTTAGTGTTTTCAGCCCTCTAGCAACCGAGGTGCCTCAGATCTGATCGTTCGGTCTTGTCACTGTGTGCTCATCAGCCCACCAGATATGGGGCTCGATTACACGGGTTAGAACCAACCGTGGAACTTGATGTCCTGGCAGTAGGGTACTGTCTTAGATAACAGTGAAATGATTCCATAGAAAAGAATCAACAGTTCCTTTCTTCCTTGAAGGGGCCATAGAAAAAGCCCCGCCCCTGGATGAGGGACGAGGCTTCTGAAGCGTTTGCTCTCGACAGGCTATTTTTTGGCCAGGTCATCGATGACATCGATTTCGTCCACGTGGAGGAGCTTCGTACGCCAGCCGCGCAGAGCCTGAAGCTCTCCATTGATGCCGACTGATTTGCCCGTGAAGCCTTCGAGGTCGTGTGAATCGCTCTGAAGGATGAACAGTGTTTCGCCCTTGTCGTTGACGAGCTTATGCGAGCCGGGCCGATTCCAGAGCCGGATGAGCGACTTGATCTCACCTTTGCCCGTGTAAGTCGGTGGCGGTGGCGGGACGTACTCGAGCTCAGCGATCTTGGCCTCATGTTCATCAGCTTTCTGGGCCAGCGTCTCTGCCCGGAGAGAGAGCTGCTGGATCTGCTGGCTGGAATCTTCCAGCTTCTCAATGAGCAGCGCGTTCTGCTCTTTCAGATCAAACATCTGCTTCAGTTCGGCAAGATTGGCCAATCGCTGGGCAATGTGCGTCTTCAGTTCATCACCCACCTTCTTATCGGACATGAGTGACTGATACTTTCCAACGAGATTGGCCAGTTCTTCCCGGGTTGTGCCCTTCTCCGACGCTTCTTTATCGAGCGCGATGACTGCTGCGACCTGGGTGTCAGCTTCCTCCTTCTTTACGACGTCCTTCACCATCTTCTCCAGATCACCAAAGTAGCGGATGTACTTGGCGGAGATGTAGGCATATGTCTCGGCCGGCGCCTCAATTTTGTAGAACGCTCCGGCCGTATCGATGATGCGGACCGTGTCATTTTTCTTGACCTGGCACATGGCGGCCCGCCGGGTATTCGGCTCGGGGCGAATGTTCACCTGCTCGCCCAGGACGGTGCCCTGGCCATTTTTACCGGCCTGCACGTACTTTTTTGAGATGAATACGTAGACGCCCTTGGGCACATCGATCTTAGCCCAGCCCTTGTCCAGTTCGCGGACAACGAGCTTCTGGCCGGCATTGGCAACCTTGAGAATCCGGTAGTTGGTGCTTGACCCAGCACGGACATTGACACGATTGCCTGCTACCTCGGCAACATATGGGGCCTTTCCTTCGGCGGCAAAGGTGTGGGCTGTCACTACCGACAACGCGAAGGCGCAGATGCGCCCGAATGGAGAACTGGTGAGATACCGCATGGCACACTCCTGAATAATGGGGAGAGAAGAACGCAGACACATCCCAAGATTGAGAGAGGTTTCTTGGTCAAGTTGTCTATGAGTGCGCCGATGTCACGAACGTGACGGCGTTAGGGAAGGGACGGCAATCTTAGATCGTCGAGCTACCGTTTCAAGTAAAAACAGGCCAAAGCGTCGGAATTACGTGCTAATCATGGATTTGACGGCAACTCCCGGCCTTTGAGGGTTCCCAATTGAGGGCAGACCAGCTATTCGAGGATCGATAGTACAGTCCGTTCGACTTCGCATACCTTGCCCGGAAATGTCCTGCCGCGTATCCACATGACGGGTTGGCCCCGGCGACCGGCAAGTCCAGGATCGGCCCATTCTGCTTGGGCGCTCAAGTAATGGATGACGTAACAGCGGCGGAACCGCTGGCTGTGATTGTCTGTGCTCTTGTGCAGAAGGTGGCTGTGAAACCAGATGACGGCACCCGGCGGGATTTCGACTGGCACACCGTCTTCATCGCGGACGCCGCGCGCAAGCTTGAACTCCTTTTGCTGCGATCCATCGAGATCGTCATGCTCACGAATGTCCCATTTATGGCTGCCTGGAATGACATACAGGCAGCCGTTGTCCCGGTCAGCCGGGTCGATGGCTGTCCAGGTGCCGACAGTCGTCTCCGTAGTAAACCTCCTGCGGAAGTAGAATTTGTCCTGATGCCATGGAAAGCCCAGCCCGATTTCGGGGGCTTTCCATATGAAAAGATTGTTGATGCCGAGGATATCCGACCCGAGCACATCGAGGAGAGGGTCTGTGAGGCGTTCGTCTCGTGCGCGATCCAGAAACGCCGTCAGGTAGCAGCTCGGGTGATGAATCTTGTGCATTCCATAGATGCCCTTCCGTTCCTCTTTGCCGTCCGTCACGAGGGCATTCCGATCCATATGAGCTGATGGAAACGCGCGATCGCCGACGACAACATCTTCGGCAGCCTGCCGAATCGCATCGTTCTCTTCCGCCGTGAATACGTTTTCGCGGACGAAGTAGCCGTCGCGATTCCATTGTGCGAGTTCGCCGGCTTCAAGACTGTATCTGCACGATTCAGTTGCTGATTCGGAATTCATCTTTGTTGCCTGTCCTCTTTTTGATTGATCGGGCGATGTCGAAGTTGCGAGACTGCGAATGGTAAGCGTGTCGTTCCTCTCCTCTTTGGATCCTCGAGACCATCAATCCTCCCTCCCATAGAACGCCACACCGGGGATACTCACCGAATTGGTGGCCTTTCTGTTCGTGCATTGTTCGTAGTGTATGAACTTCCCCGTGAGCGGACCGGATGCATGCAGCAAGGTATAGATGGGCGATGCGCCGCATACCCGGCGCGCGTTTTTGTCGGCGAACAGGTGGTCAAGAAACTTCTTGGGATCGCCGGTCAGTATCATGTCCACCAGGGCACGATCCTTCTTTGCAGCATCGGCGAGGGTGGCTTCATCCAGAAATTTCTTGTCGCCGAATTCGCGACCGAGGTGTGCCAGATCAGAGCCGGCGATGACGAAAGTCTTGCCCCATGCTTTATCGATGGTCTCCCGGAGGGCCTTCATGAAATCGCTCACCTCCGGATCATCCATCGGGTCAGCGCCGAGCAGCATGTGTGAATCAAGGGCTCCGCAAAGGATCGGCACGATCTTGATACGGCTGCCGAAGAAATGTTGAAGGAAAGGGATCTGCAGCTCGACCGAATGTTCGGACTTGTGCAGGAATTCATCTTCAAACAACGGGTGCGGATACTTCTTTGCCAGCTTTCTGATGAAGGAGCGGTCCGTTTCAACGATCCCGAGTGACGTGCG
Organism: Planctomycetota bacterium; assembly: GCA_030740295.1. Next base: position 1,424 of record JASLXP010001298.1, on the reverse strand, counting down.
GAAGTCCTTTTTCGTCACGGCAAATTTCCGGGCCATGGATGTGTGCGCGGTGCCGAGGATGACAAATCTTTTGCAGCCCTTAAGTCCGCGAATCTGCTCGTAGATGGAGATGTAGCCCTGTTTGCCGCGCCTGTAATCAATGTGCGGGGCCACGATGGCCGCCGGCGGATCGGGAAAGGTGTCCCGATTTGGAAACCATTCGTTGAGTAGAGCCCTGGTCTCCTCTTCCCACATGGGATAGCTGGTACCCCTGGATACGGGCTCACGAATTTCCTGCTTCTGAAATCCCTTCACAAGCGCAAGGTAATGGGTGCGGTAACGAATGTTGTTGAGATAGAGCCCGCGATTGAGCCTTTGTCCTGCGCCATTCACGAAAGCCAGGGCGGTCTGCTGAGGCACTTTTTTTGAAAGCTCGGCATAGATCTCATTGAAGGAGCGTTTGCCGTTCATCATCTGCGCGGCTGCAAGCTCTCCGCCGACCAGAGTCATAGGGCGGCTGATGCGGCTGCGATCGTGGAGGACCACTCCTTTTACACCACGGGCCGAGTAGGGCCTTGATTCCACCCGCCGGATCGCGGGCGGCTCGCGCTTGCCCTTCCAGTAATCGTTGAGTGCCTCGTAATACTCGAGCATCTCCGGGTGGTACTCAGGCAGCGCTCCTTTGGGCCTGGTCGGAGGGCCTTCCGCGGGCAGGGCCGCGAGAAAGGGGAGGAGAATGCATGCGACCCGGCATCCGCGACGGGCACACACCACGGCTGTGGTTCTTGAGCTCTCTCTCACGAAGGAAACCGTTCAAAGACTTCCCTCGCGAAATTCTCCGCCATCGCAAACTGACCTTCCGCATCCGGGTGAAGCTCGTCCGGCAGAAACTTCAGTTCGTCGGGGCCGAAGACTTTGAGTCCATCGACGTAATAGAGATTACGGTCGCCGTATTTGAGGCAGCTCGCGGCGATTCCTTCATGAATCTCGCGCATGTCCTGCAAGCTGAGGCCGCTGCCTCCCTTTACCGATTCGCGGGGCGGAGAATAGATGGGTGAGACCAACGCCATCGGCGTGTCTGGATGTTTCTCTCGAATGATCTGAATGAGCCCGATGACATTTGAGCCGAACGTGCGGGCAGAGAGTGCTCCGCCGTGGCTGTTGATACCAAGTTTGAGCGTGATGAAGTCCGCGGGCATGTCGCGAATGATGCGCCCTATCATTGGCTCCGACTGACAGTTGCCGCCAAAGCCGAATGTAGTGAGGTGCAAATCCAGTTTTTGCGCAACGAGCGCCGGCCAGATCTGCGAAGGCCTCTTTGCCGAGCCCGCGTGAGTGATTGAGCTGCCGTAAGTTATCCATCGTCTCTGCGTGACCAGTGTTTTCTTAATCGCTGCGCCTTCGTCCACCTGCACGTTTCGGAGATTGAAGGGCTGGCCCTGATC
>JASLXP010001297.1 GCA_030740295.1 Planctomycetota bacterium | reverse complement strand
TAGCCCGAGGACGTGCGAGCCAGTGGCATCCTCACCGGTGTACAGCTTCTGCCAGGGCGCTTCTCCGTGCGCGAAGCCAGAAAGGAGGACTGAACAGAAGATCCATAAATCCTGAATTCTGAATCCCGAATCCTGGATCCTCCTAGAATACAATGTCGTAACTGATGCTCGACGAGAGTGTTGGAGGAACGGCCTTAGCCGGGTACTTTCGGCTGCCCGGCCCCGGCTAAAGCCGTTACTCCAACGAGTTCTGCAGCCTGTATCTTTGATGATTTGCCCGGCCAAGTTTGCGAGGCCGGTTGAAGGGCTGAATCCTGAATCCCCTTGAATCTTGAATCCTGAATCATGATTCCAATTCTCTCTGTTCATAGCATCACTCCAATATCTCAATGGAAACCGGTTTCCAGATACCTCCTGCGAATTTGGTATCCAAAACTCGGACTGTGATCTGATTCTCTCCGTTCCACTTGACCTGTTTCGTTGCGTCCAATCGGAACGGCCTGTTCCAGCCGTGCGGGCCGGCATCGTGCTGACCAACGTATTGACCGTTTATCCAGAGCCACGTGGATTCATCGACCGCGCCAAAATGCAATTCGACCGCGTTATGCTTTGGCTTTTCCGGCAGTTGAAATTTCCCCCGGTACCAGGCAACGCCGTCGAAGGTGTGACCGAATTTTTCCCACGCTTTACCAATTCCAATCTCTGCCCATTTTGAATCGTCAAAGCCTGTTTCGAACCACTTCTCGATATGTCCGGTTCTGAGCTCGTCGGTTTTGAATCGCCATCCCTTTTCCGGCAGGGCAATTTTCTTCACCAGCTTGATCACATGATCCCAGTCTTTGCGCTGGCTGAGGAGGACTGTCTTCTTATAGAAAGGCCACAGTGCTTCCGAAGCTCGTTCTCTGACTTCTGGCAGCGTGTCCTTTTGAGCTGCCGACAGCAGCTTGATGATCTCGTCGGTGCGAGGCTCGAGCCGGGCGAGGATTTCTGCTGCCGCCAAGCGCACGAGTGGCTCTTCGTCTTTCTGAGCCTGCTCCAGTTCGGCAAGGGCCTTCGCCTTTTCCAGATCGCATATAGTGAAGAGGGCAGCGCGGCGGATAACGTAGTCCGATGAATTCAGTGCTTTCTTGAGTCCAGGCAGCGCGGGCGGCCCCAGGGAGGACAGCAGCCTGAGGGCTGTTCGACGTACCGCGCCACTTTTGTCCTCAAGTGAATGCAGCAGAAGAGGAATCGCCGCCTCACCGGTCCGACTCAGCTCAATCAAACGAGTGCGGCGTCTCGACGCGTCCGAATCGGCCATCGAGACGGACAGAGCCGTCGAAATCAGACACCCAAAGAGAACGGCGTTCGTGAAAGCGGATTCTGTTTTCATCGGTCCCTAATGAAGACTGTGAACGATGCGCGCGCCATATACTGTGAGATCCCGCACGCTGAAACAAACAGCCTGAGGCACCAATGAGCATCACTGAAGAATACAAACCACATTTCAGGGAGGAGTCTTCTCGTTCTTGAAGGAACCCCCAGCGCGGCATCCAACACGTGGTACGCGTTAATTCCTATCGGACTGCTTCCGGGAGAGCGCCAACTATTCGCCTTCTTCTTCCGCTTCCTCTTCTTCCGCTTCTTCTTCTTCCGGCGGCATTTCACCATCCAGTGCCTTCTTGACGGTGTTCAAACCATCGATCATCTGGTCGAGGAGATCGGCATTAAACCGGAGACCTTTTTTGGTGGGGCCTTTGTATGTATCGGTCTCCAGGTGTTCACGGACATCCACATACATATTCTCGCGATACTCGGTAATGCCGAACTGAATCTGGGTTTCGCTGTTCTTTTCGACCGAAGCTACTTTTTTGACGTCTGACATGACCATCTCCTTTTGCTGGTTGAAGACTGCCGCGTTCAATTCAGAGATACCCGAAATCTCTGTATGCCTCAATGCGCGGCGGATTATATGGGGCGGGCTAATGCGTGCAATGGAGGGTGAGCAGCGTGGCGGAGATGAGTCTCGGCTGAAGTCTGATGGGAAGAAGAAGCCTACGAACGAAGACCAAAACCAAGAGAAGACAGAGAGGCCGAACTGCTTGCTCTTTCGTTCGAAATAACAGAGTGTATTTTGAATGCTGGTTGCGCTGAATCTGGATCAGTTCCAACTCGGCTTCCGGCGCTCTTCTCCACCCGCCTGACCAGACTCCGCCCCGCCACCCTCCCACCCCATCCACCTCGGTGCAAGATCCTGCGGCTCGGCCAGCTATTCGGTTTGTGTTTCCCATCCTTGGGACAGAGTTTTTCTGGGGGATGGCCGCGGCAATAGCGTACATGCCGACGGTGGTGACGGGCTACATAAAGTTCCTGGGGTATTCCAGCTTCATCGTCGGGATGATGCCGGCCTTTTTCTGGGGCGGCTACAGCCTCTCTCAGGCTTTCTCGCTGAAGGTCATCAAGCCTGGACCGAAAAACTTTGGGAAGGTTATCGTCCTGTTCGTGGCGGCGGGATGCTCGCTGACGACTCTCGGAGTTCTGCTTTCGTCTTTTGAGTTCGGGAACGCCACGCGTCTCATGATGCTCTTTGGGGCGTACTCCCTGTTCGTCTTCCTGGTTGGGAACATCGATCCACATTACATTCGATATACGTATGGGGCGGTGAAGGATGCCTTTCGCGGGAGGTTTTTCGGGTTACGTTCTTTGAGCCTGGGGGCCGGCGGGTTGCTGGGGGCGCTCTCCCTGAATCTGTTTTTCGGGGACACGGACAGCGCGGACAAGTTTCATCGCATTTTCATCATTACTGGATTGTTGTACGTTTTAAGCGCGCTTTCGTTCAGCCGGTATCGTCACAAAGAGACGCCGAATCCGCTGTTGGAGGTGATTCCGAAAGTGCGTTCCATCAGACAGCTTCTTTCAGATGCATTGAGCAACCGGGCGCTGGCGACCATGTTGGCCGGGTTGGCGCTCTTCTTCGCCGCGGTCTCGGGCGGGTTCAGTCTCTATTCGGATTACATCCAGCGGGCATTGGATGACCACAATATTATTGCCTCGCTTACCCTTGCTTCGTGGATTGGAAACTGCTTCTGCAGTGTCATCGCAGGCAAACTTTCGGATCGGTTCGGATACCGAGCGATCTTTGTTGCTGTCTGCCTGGTATTCTCCTTGGGCACACTGATGCTTGTCTGGCCCATCAATGCCGGCTGGTGTATGGCAGGCTACCTGCTCTGCGCCATGTGGCTGCCCGGCTACTTCGTTGCCGGATTCAACCTCGTGCAATCGTACGCAAAAGGATGGAATCCGACAGAAACGATGATTCTGCAATCGATGGCTCTGCTTCCAGTGAGGCTCTTCAGCCCCCTCCTGGTCGGATGGGGAATGGATGCGGGGTTTGAGAGATGGACGGTTTCGCTTTGCGCGGCACTGACCGTGGCTAGCGCGGTGGTCGTTTTTCTGGCGGACGGATACAAAAAGGACGAGCCTTGAATTGAGATCGTCAATCGTTACTCATTACTCATTACGCTTACATGGACTGCTATATCCTCGACGGTACTGCCCTTCTCTTCCGTTCGTTCTTTTCCATTGGGCACGTGGAGACGCGGGACGGTACCCCTGCAAACGGCGTCTTCGGCGCGCTCCAGTCTCTGATCAAGTTTTTGGATTCGCAGATGCCTCGGCATGTGGCCATCGCATTCGATGTGGCGCCGACGACTTTTCGGAACGAGATCTTCCCCGAATACAAGGCCAATCGTGGTGATCCGCCCGATGAACTCATCCCGCAGTTCGATCTCATGCGAGAGATGGCCGACGCCCTGCGATTTCCGAGTTACGGCATCCAAGGGTACGAGGCTGATGACATCATGGTCACCTTGGCGCTGCGAATGAAGGAAGCCGGCTATCGAGTGCTGATGAGCACGGGAGACAAGGACATCGCACAGGTGGTCGACGACGAGATCCTGCTCTTCGACATGAAGACCGAAGAGATCCAGGGCCCAGCGGAAGTGGAGGAGAAGATGGGCGTGAAGCCTTCGCAGATCCTCGAGCTCCTTGCTTTGCGGGGCGACTCAGTCGACAACATCCCGGGCGTGAAAGGCATCGGTGGAAAGACGGCATTGACAATCCTGCAGGCCAGCCTGACCGTCCAGGAGATCGCGGCCGATCCCAGTCTGCTGGACTCGGTCGACCTTCGCGGTAAAGCAACGGTCATCCGTAAACTGCAGGAAGGCAGGGCTGATTATGAGCTTTCAAAAGAGCTGGCTCGGACTCGCACGGATGTCCCTCTGGAAGTGAAAGACAATCTGTCCTACGGCGGCCCGGACGAATCCTCATTCCAATTCGTTCAGCGGCTCGGATTCCATGCCCTGGTGGCCAAGCTTAAGGCAATAGTGGCGAGATATGGCGCCGATGATGCCTGAAGCCCCGGCATTAAATGCAGATTGCAGCACATAGGCAGGTCGCAATCGTCGCCATATTTCTGGCAATTGGTGGCGCGTTTTACTGGCAGTTTTTCATGAAGATGAACAGCCGGTCGATGGATGAGTTGTTTGAAATCCACCCTTCCGCCGGCACTCACGATTCTCGGGCAACCAAGCGTGAGATCCTCGAACGCGCCGATGTCAGCTTGCTTGAGATCTTTCTGGGCCAGATGAAATCCGAGAGGCCTGTCACGAGGGGCATGGCCGCACAGGCCCTTGGAAAAACCAGGTCGGAAAAGGCCATGGACCCGCTGATGAAACTGATCGAGGATGAAGACACCGAAGTCCGTTTCACCGTTGCCGAGGGCTTTCAGTTTCATGGCAACCTGAGACTCGTCCGCCCGCTGATTGAACGGCTTCGAATTGAAAAGGACGACCGCGTCCGGGGCCAGATTGGCTCGGCTCTGCGCGAAATGACCGGCGAGAAGTTCGCGCATAATTACGACAGGTGGCTCAACTGGGCCATGCTGAACAAGCAGAAACTGGATGGATAGGCCCGAAAAATCCCACAGGAATTGGGATGCCCGTTGCCAAATGGATTTGGCGCCCTCCCGGGAAATGGAAGCCCAGTCGTCCCGACCTCGCGCTGCGAAAAGACTTATATGTCCCTGAGTCATTCGTGCCGAGGCCGTGATAAACTGGGCTTTTCCATTCTCCGACTCCGAGGTCAAGAAGTAAGGCATGGCCAAGAAAATCACTGTCGTCGCTGTTGAGCTGTCATTGCTGTCGTCGTTGCCGTATTGGTGTTCGGTGTAGGGCGAAATCAGCGCGCCGGGCCCCAGTGAAGAAATCGTTGTCAAGGACGTCACCTGTTCGTGGAATGACGTGGATGATGTAGATGGTTATCACCTCGAGCTCGCAAAGAATCCAAAGTTCAAAGACATCGTGGCAGATGTCACCACAGACAAAGTCCCGGCCGCCGCATCCGGCCCGGCAACCGATGGCCCCAACTACGTGCGGGTCAGCGCGTTCAATTCGGACGGCCTGGAGGGCATGCCTTCCAATACGGTGACAATCATGTACCTGTTCCATGAAAAGGGGAACTGAGCGGCATCACTCCACCTCGTCTAATACCAGGAAATGTGCAATCCTGTGTGGATAGAGATTGCGCAGGATCACGAGAAGAGCTCTGTCACTGCTGAGAATTCGAGGCGATGACGTCCATAGCAGCTCAGACGTGGCCGAAGATTCAAAAGCCAAGACATGAACCCGGATACGAACTCCGCCGAAGCAGAAGATAAGAGCCAGCCCATTGCCAGCCGTGCGTGGCCGTACGCCCTTTTCTTTCTGCTTACGATCGCGATGACCTGGCCCCATGCGCTATTTCTTGGAACGCGCGTGCCCGGTCGTTATGGCGCGGTCGGGCAGGATGCGCTGCTCAATGTGTGGGGGCTCCAGCAGGGGGTCAAGAATGTGCTCGGAGCTGATCGTGGATTATTTGAATCCAACGCGTTCTGGCCTCACGAACTGAGCCTCTGTTTTACCGACCATTTGATGGGCTGGTGGCCGGCCGCGTTGTTCCTGCGGCTGTTCACGGACAACTCTGTTTTCATCTACAGCTTTCTGCTGCTTTCGACTTTTTTTCTGTCCGCGTGCGGCGCTTACCTGGTGGCTCTGCATCTGACAGGTTCGAGGTTGGGGGCAGCGCTGGCTGGCGCCATTTTTGGGTTCTGTCCCTTTCGGTTCAGTCAATACGGACACTTTGCCGGGCTCAGTCTTCAATGGATGGCATTCTCATTCTTCTTCGTTCTTCGGTATCTGGACAGGAAGGAACAGTCCGAGCGGCCCCCCGATTCTGAAGACGGATCTCTGTTGCCCGGGCGCTCTGGGACGGCTTTCGCCAGGCTTGGTTCGATACTCGACAGGCCCATCTGTAATGCGGTGGTCGCTTTTCTGTTTCTCATTCTTCAGACGCTGTGCAGTGGAATTTACGGCCTGTATTACTGCGTCTTCCTTGGTCTTTACCTTGTCCTGAGGGCGGGTCTGAGAAAGTCATGGTCCGTTAAAGGAGCGGCCGCCCTGGTGGTTTGGTCTGCCGCGCTGTTCATCTGCCTGTTGCCGTTCTATTGGCCCAATATCGTCCTTAAGAAAAGGCTCGGATTTGAAAGGACTCTTGAAGAAAACGTTCGCCTTGCATCGGATGTCTTGACCATCCTGACGCCGCCCGAGAACAGCATGATGTACACCCGAGTGCTGGCCGGGATGCCTCCCGGCGAAGGACAGTTCCCCGGCCTGATCGTGCTGCTGCTTGCCGGTTACGGGGTTTGGACATTGTGGCAGAATGGCAAAAAGGAGACGGCGATACTGTTTACCGTTTGCGGCCTGTCGTGCTGGGTCTTGAGCCTCGGCCCGCGGATTAAGTTCAATGCCGAGCCTCTTGTGCCCGGGCCTTATGCGCTGCTGATGTTGCTGGTGCCGGTCTTCAAGGTTTTGAGGATGAGCACGCGCTTCGGCGCGTTCTTTATTTTCAGTCTCTCGGTCCTCGCAGCCTTTGGTGCAAAAGAATGGCTTCGGCCGAGGAAGGAAAAACGTGTGCAGCACTTTGTCCTGATGCTTCTGATTCTGTGCATGGAATACATGGCTCTGCCGCCGCTGGGGCCCGCGCCTGATGCGGATGGCATCCCGCCTGTCTATCAATGGATGGCTTCGCAGAAGGAGCAGAAGGCGGTCATCGAGCTGCCTTACACGCACGGCTACACCGATGCGTTCACCATGTTTTTTTCGATGCATCATTCGATGAAGATTCTGAACGGCTATGCCAGCTTTTCTCCGCCCGAGGGGATGATAGGAGTGATGGGACTGGTCGATTTCCCGTCGCGGGAATCCATTCGCCTGTTGCAGGCTACCGGCGCGGACTGGCTTGTCGTTCGGCAGGCGATTCTGCAGCGGCCACTGGAAGGGGTGCCTGCCGGTTTGAAACCACTGGCCCATTTTGAGGATGACTTTGTTTACGAGATTCATGGAGATCCCGAATTGCATCAAATGAAGGGAACACCTTTGCCGAAGGATGCATATGCATTTAGCTCGGATGCCGATCCTCTCGTATTAACTCGAATGCGGGAAGAGGGCTCTTTCTGGCCGTCGACAGGCTTCAGCCAGCCGCAGACGAGCCTGACGATCTCATTACAGCGGCCGACGCGGCTTTCGGCGATCGTGCTGACCATTCACCCCCTGGCGGACCTGATGCCGTGCCGGTTCGATGTCTGGTCTGGCGGCAGAACATTGGATGCTCAAAACCTGATACCGGAGTTCTATCACTCGGCACGAAAGAATCCGCGGAGCCCGGAGTTAATTCTGCGCCTGCCCGACGGTAATTATTCTGACCTATTAATACGACCTGCTATCAGGACAGGCTTTCGCGCCTGGCCCATCAAGGGGCTGCGGCTTGTGGAACGTTCGCCCTCGGGTTGAATCTGCTTCAGACATGCCCGGCCGACTCAGAAAATGTCCACCAACGATTACGAACGTTTCATAGAGTGCCTGGAGACCGGTCTCCACACGACCAACGGTCCTCTCTCGGAATCTTGCGAGTCAGGCTGCGGCGTCCAACTGACCTACGGCATCATGGGCGAAGGAACCCCGGTGGTCATCCTGAACGGAATGGGAGGTAATTTTCATATGAATTACAGGATGTTCCTCGGCCTGTCCGAATCGCATCGAGTCATAGGCCACAATTACCGTGGCGAGCGCGGGGACGGCAGCGATCCAGGCAAGTCTACTTATGAAGATCTCGTCAGGGACGTCGAGAGTCTCCTGGAGCATCTCAGTGTGGACACGTTTCATCTGGTGGGTTGGTCATTCGGCGGTTCGGTCGCCCAGCTTCTTCTTCCGCGTCACCGGGAGCGAGTACTCAGCCTCACACTGGTCAGTGCTTTCGCGCGGCGTCCCCTGCAATGGTATGAGCGCTGGCTGACCAGGCTTGTTCTCAAGACGGGAATCCCGTTTCAGCGAGTGCCGGGAAGAAAGTTCATCTCTCGTTTCTCGCACTGCAAGGCACTCAATGCGTGCGACCCCTCACTGGTCTGTTTCGCGTGCCGCAACGCCTCGCAGACCTCGTGCCGCGCTTTGGCAAAGAGGGCCCTTCTGATGGACGGATTTGACTGTCGCGAAAAACTGCGGGACATCGACTGCCCCGTCCTTCTGATTAGAGGAGACCAGGACACATTAGTTCCTGCCGCTTGTTTTGATGAGCTGAAAGAGGGCATTCCCCACGGGAGAGCCGAGGTATTCACCAACACGGGCCACTTCGCCCCGCTCAGCAGAGGAGGGGAAGTGAAAACGTTGATGTTGGATTTTCTGGGCAAGGCAGAGGCAGCGCAGCAGATAGCAGGTGTGTAGTAACTCGCCTCAAAGGCTGTGATTTACTGGCGAATTGCGGCTCCATTTTCACGGCTTTTCCCTGGCTTGATTTGCCAAGAACATCCGCGACACTTTTGCCATCTGGTGGGGGAGAGCCACGAGACCAAATATCGGATCCAAGGTGCATCGTACCGAGGCGTCAGGTCTTGCCACAGGCAGTAATGCGGATTATCCGCAGCGCCTTCACCCTAAATTGGAATCCCCCACCAGTTTTTTCTTCTGTGCGGGCTCGCCTGGCAAATCTGTACCCTTACTGAACAGGCGGAAAGCGTTGAATATAACGAGCAGCGAAGCTCCCATATCGGCAGCAATTGCCATCCAGAGGCTGGCCTTACCAGCAATAACCAGCAGCATCACCAGCGCTTTCAAACCAAGCGCAAAAAAGACGTTCTGGTGGATGATACGCAACGTGCGGCGAGAGTGGCGAATGAGCCACGGCAGGCGTGACAGGTCATCAGACATCAAGGCGATATCCGCAGTCTCGATGGCCGCGTCCGTTCCCGCGGCGCCCATCGCGATTCCCAGATTGGAAGCAGCCATTGCAGGGGCATCGTTGATGCCGTCGCCGACCATGGCTACGTGGCCGTATTTCATCACGAGGTCTTCGATCTGCTGGACTTTGTCTTCGGGCAAAAGGTCGGCGTGAAACTCGTCCACTCCTGTGGCCTCCGCAATGGTCGCCGCACTTGTCGTGTGGTCGCCCGTGAGCATGACGACTCGTTCGACACCGACATCCTTCATTCCACCCACGGCCTTCACCGATTCTTCGCGCACGCTGTCAGACACACTGATGAGGCCGCAGACGTGGTCGTCTGTGCCGACTACGATCACAGAGCATCCCTTCTGTTCGAGGGATTCGGCCATGGCATGGAACTCCGGAGTTTCCGTGCCTTTCTCGTGCATGAAACGGTGGCTGCCAAGCCAGAACGACTTGCCATCGATGCTGGCTTCCACTCCCCGTCCCTGCAGCGACTGAAATCCGTCTGTCCGCTCGAACTCAATCCCATCCGCATCCGCTTTCCGCACCACAGCTTTTGCCAGCGGGTGCTCGCTGTTCGATTCAAGCGCAGCCGCGTTTCTGAGGAGCTGTTCAGGCGTGTGATCGGCGAAAGGAATGACTTCCTGCACTTCCGGCTCGCCCCTTGTCAGCGTGCCGGTCTTGTCCATGGCGACCACTTTCAGATATGCGGGAGCCTCGAGGAAGGAGCCTCCTTTAATCAGAACCCCACACCTTGCCGCGGTTGCCAGACCGGCAACGATGCTGACGGGCGTCGAGATGACCAGCGCGCATGGGCATGCAATGACGAGGACGACCAGCGCTTCGTAGATCCAGAATTTCCACCCGCCTGAAAATAACAGAGGGAAGCCGAACGCGACTACAAGCGCTATCAGCATCATGACCGGTGTGTATGTACGGGCGAACCGTTCTACCCATTGCTCGCTCTCTGCCCGGCGGGACTGGGCTTCCTCTACCATATGAATGATTCGAGCAAGAGTGCTGTCATCTGCTTTCTTGGTGGAGCGGAATTCGAACGCGCCCTGGTTGTTGATCGTGCCGGCGAAGACTTCATCACCGGTAACCTTTTCGACCGGTATGGATTCACCGGTAATGGGCGCCTGGTTTATCGTG
>JASLXP010001296.1 GCA_030740295.1 Planctomycetota bacterium | reverse complement strand
TAAGTCGGCCGCTCGCGGCTTCCGATCCTTCGAGAACTATCGAATTCGAATTCTCTTCTACTGCGGAAAGCTCCATCTGACGCCCACAATCACCCACTAAATTCGGCGAAGAACCTCCTATATAAGAAGGATGCTGTGTTCTTCGAACAGGTCGTACTGCCGTTCATCAAGAATAAGAAAGACAAGACCTTTCTCGATCATTGGCTCGTCGGCGCGGATTTGGAAAGCTATCTCCGACCCTGGAATTACACTCGCCTGAATGTGGTGGAACAGATTCTGTTGTCACAACGCATCGCAGCGGATCGCGACCATACCGTCCGCGATGTGAATGACCGGTTCGACCTGCTCCCATCAAATGTCGATAAAGTCAGTCTTCTGTTCAAGTCGGCTCTAAAGGGCCGAGCTTTGGATAAAACGAGTAGTCTGAGTTTGCTTGAGCAGGAAATGGAAGGAGTGCCTGCCTCTGATGACGGTGCTGCACTCGGCGGGGCGGCTCGTGGCGCAATCTCTGAAACGTTAGAGCTGAAAGCCAATCGCCCTGGCAGAATGTCGAGCAGGCCACTCGGCGAATCGGAAGGCCAAGAAGCTGCCGAACGCCGGGTCCCCAGTTTTGCGAAGCCCTCACTCCGGAGTCGCTCTGGCTCCAGACAATCTCTCGAAGCGAAGAGCCCAGAGTCCTTCTATGGTGAACTTTCGCTCGAACGGAGGGCACGCCAGCTGTATCGACAATTGGATAAGACGCAAGAGTGGGTTGAAAATAACTATTTCAAGCTGCCGATTGAACAGCAGTCCGCCGAGCTGATTACGGTCAACGCGTTTTGGAGGGACTTTGCAAACCATCGTCCGGAAGATCCGTATTTCTCCGCCCGCTTTGTCGAGTCAGCTCGGAATTTCCCGGAGATGATGTTCGCCCTGGCTCTCTTGGACCTGCCGATGGAGGCGGGCGAGCACGAAACCGAATTTGTGGCGGGCCGCATGACATTGACTGCCGGTAGTCCCTTGATCGTTGTTCACGAGGAAATCCGACCTACGGATGAAGCCGAACAGCAAACTCCGATTCTGGTCAGCCAGAATTTCTTCAAACACAACGACCGCTATCGCCACGTCAACAACGAACGCCTCGACAAGTACGTGACCGATGAATTCCTCATTCACACGGTCTACGGATGCCAGGTGGTGATCACCAACCCGACTTCGTCCCGGCAGAAGCTGGACATTCTCCTGCAGATTCCGCACGGCGCCGTGCCCGTGATGAACGGGTTCTACACGCGCAGCTTCCACTGGGAATTGCAGCCCTATTCAACGCGCACCTTCGATTACCATTTCTATTTCCCCGCACCGGGCGAATACACGCTCTTTCCAGTTCACGTGGCCAAGAACGAAGCACTCATCGCCCGCGGCGAAGACCGCAAGCTCAAGGTCGTTCGAGAGCCCACCAGACAGGATACAGAGTCATGGGAATTCGTGTCTCAGAACGCCTCGAACGACAACGTGGTGAAATACATTGATGCCAACAACCTGAATCGCGTCAATCTAAACGACATCGCCTACCGCATGCGGGACAAGGCATTTTTCACGTCAGCCATTTCACAGCTCAAGGCCCGCCACGCCTACAACAACACGCTCTGGTCATACGGCATCCTGCACGACGATGTGGCGACCATCCGTGATTACCTCAAGCACAATGACGGCTTCGTCCGGCAATCGGGCGGCGTCATCGACTGCGGGCTCGTTACGTTCGATCCTGTCGAGCGCAAGACATACGAGCACCTGGAATACAAGCCGCTCGTCAACGCCCGCGCCCATCAGCTCGGCGGCACGCAGAAGATTCTGAACAACCGCTTTTACCAGCAGTACCAGCGTCTGATGAAGACACTCTCCTACCAGCCCAGACCGGCCGACAACGATCTGCTGGCGGTCACCTACTACCTGCTGCTGCAGGATCGAGTGGAAGACGCCGCGGAGACGTTCGCCCGTGTCAATCGTGTCAAGGTCGACGAGGATCTCCAGTACGATTATCTCCAGGCCTACGTTGCCATGTACCAGGGCAAGCTTGACGAAGCCGGAGAGATGTCCCGCAAGTACGCCAGCCATCCGGTCGACCGCTGGCGCAATCGTTTCAATGAAATCAAAGATCACCTTGACGAAATCAAGGGCGAAGGCCCGCAGATCCGCGACGAGGAAGACCGCTCGCAGCAGCAGACCAAGCTCGCGGCGACCGAGCCCGGTTTCGACTTCACCGTCGAGGCCCGCAAGGTGAATCTGAATTACCAGAATCTCAAGACCTGCCTAGTCAATTTCTACCGCATGGACGTTGAGCTTCTCTTTTCGAAGAACCCGTTCGTCCAGCAGACTGCGGGGCACTTCGCCTACATCCGCCCCAACGCCACCCGCACTTTCAACCTGGACGAAGACAAGACCACGCTCTCCTTTGACCTGCCCGGGGAATTTCTAAATCAGAACGTCATGGTCGAAATCCTCGCCGGAGGAGTCCGCAAGTCGCAGGCATACTTCTCCAACACGATCGCCCTCCAGGTCATCGAAAACTACGGCCACCTCAAAGTCGCCCACCAGGGGACCGGCAAACCCCTCAAGGGCGTCTACGTCAAAATCTACGCCCGCCTCAACAGCGGCCAGCACCGTTTTTACAAAGACGGCTACACCGACCTGAGGGGCCGCTTCGATTTCACCTCGCTCAACACCAACCTCATCGACCAGGTGAATCGATTTTCGATGCTCGTCTTAAGCGACGAACACGGCGCCATCGTACGGGAAGCTGCCAAACCCAAGATGTAAAGCCTGTGGCGACAGGCAGTCACCACCTTGTGGTGCGGCAAAGTCTGGACCCAGGGCTTTCAGCATGAAGAAATGAAGACCGCGCTTGGCCTGGGTCTCGAAGCCGTCTACGACAAGCTGATGTGCCGATTTTGTAGAGGCGGGGATGTGAACTATGATCACAGCAGGCGGACGTTGCACGGGTGTCCAAGCATCTTGGTCGGCGCAATCGTCTGGAGTAAAACTGCCATGGAATGCAGCGGGAGAATCATGTTTGCGGTTCTGTTGGGTCCAGCCGTCATGTTTTGCACGGGTCAAACTGAAGGTCCGGCTGAGGCCCGGCCGTTTCCGCTTGACCGGGTGCGTTTACTTGAGAGTCCTTTCAAGAAAGCGATGGAGCTCAACAAGGCCTACCTGGAGAAAGTTGAGCCGGACCGGCACCTCTGGCCGTTTCACGAGCGCGCCGGCCTTCCCACAAAAGGAAAACGCTACGGCGGATGGGCCAGGAAGGATTGCGTCGGGCAGGTGTCAGGCCACTACATCAGCGCCTGTGCGCTGACCTACGCCAGCACGGGCGATGCGGAGATGAAACGGCGCGTGGACTACATGGTGGACGAGCTCGCCGCCGTCCAGCAGAAACACGGCAACGGTTATTCCGGGCCGGTGCGGACAGAGGTGTGGCGCGAGCTTTTCGCGGGCCGGATCAAGGTCGGCAAATGGGGTCTGTGCACCGGTTACGTGCCGTGGTACGTACTGCACAAGAGCTACGCCGGCCTGATTG
This sequence comes from Planctomycetota bacterium, assembly GCA_030740295.1. The sequence goes on along the minus strand of JASLXP010001296.1, from coordinate 39,754 downwards.
ATGCCTACGTACATGCCGGCAACCGGCAGGCGCTCGAGGTGGCGCAGAAATACGCCGAGTGGGCCAAGCGAGGGACGGACAAACTCGACGACGGGCAGTTTCAGCGCATGCTCACCTGCGAATATGGCGGCATGAACGAAGTGCTGGCAAATCTCCACGCCATCACGGGCAGCAAGGACTTCCTGGCCCTGGCCCGGCGCTTCGACCACAAGGTGATTTTCGATCCGCTGGCGAACGAGCAGGACGTGCTCACAGGAAAACACGTCAACACGCAACTGCCGAAAATCATCGGCGCCGCGCGCCTGTATGAGCTCACCGGGGAAGAGCGCTACGCGGCCATCGCCCGCTTCTTCTGGGATCGGGCGGTGAATGCGCGTTCCTTCGCGCCCGGAGGCGTGGATTTCCACGAACATTTTCGTGCAGCCGGGGAAGAGGCGAAGCACTTGAACTGGGACAGCACAGAGACGTGCGCGGTCTACAACATGCTGAAGCTGACCCGGCATCTTTTCGGATGGAAACCGGACGCGGCCTACATGGATTACTACGAACGGGCCCTCTACAACCACATCCTGGGATCACAGGATCCGAAAAGCGGCGGGTATACCTATTTCTACTCGCTCAAGCCCGGCCACTTCAAGACCTACAGCACGCCTTTCGACTCGATGTGGTGCTGCGTGGGAACCGGCATGGAGAACCACGCGAAATACGGCGACACCATCTATTTCCACAAGGACGACACGCTATGGGTGAACCTCTTTATCCCCTCGCAGCTCGACTGGAAAGAGAAGGGCGTGACCGTCCGGCAGGAGACGGGATTCCCTCGCCAGGACACGACGACGATCAGATTGTCGGCCAGGCAACCGCAGGAATTCACCATCAGGATCCGCGTGCCCTACTGGGCCAGGGACGGAGCCGAGGTCTGGATCAACGGCAGCCGGGAGCAGGTTGCGGCGAAGCCACAGAGCTATCTGGCCTTTTCGCGTACCTGGAAAGACAAAGACACAATTAAGGTCCGACTGCCCATGAGCCTGCATCTCTATCGCGCCCGCGACGACCGGCGCCTCGGCGTCGTCATGTTCGGCCCCCTGGTCCTGGCCGGCGAATTGGGACGCCAGGGAGTGCCCGGCAACCTCCTCTGCGGCCACAACAAGCAGTACTCGGGCAACCCCGTCCCGCCCGTGCCAGTGCTGGTCACCGAATCGACGGATCCGGGTGAATGGGTCAGGCGCAGCGATAACGGAGACTTGAAATTCCAGACCCGTGGCGTCGGCAAGCCCGAGGACGTCTCCCTCATCCCGCTTCACCAAGTCCACCATCAGCGCTACGCCGTTTACTGGAAACTCCTGACCCGGTCCGAGTGGGATAAAGAGAAAGCCGCCCGCGAAGCCGAGGCCCGTCGACTGGAAGAGCTCGAAGCTGCGACCGTCGACCTGGTAACGCCCGGCACTAAACTCGAAGGTGCGCACAACCAACAGGGGAAAACGACCTACTCGGGCTCGGCTTTCGGGCGCAACTGGCGGGACGCGAGAGGGGGCGGATGGTTCTCTTACGATATGAAAGTTCTGCCTGATCAGCCGATCTGGCTGACCGTCACCTACTGGGGCGGTGACTCGAACAACCGGGTATTCGACATCCTCATCGACGGCCGCAAGATCGCCACGCAGAAACTCGAAGCACCCAAGCCGGGCAAGTTCATGGACGTAACCTACGAGGTCCCCGCCGACCTGACCAGGGGCAAGCAGAAAGCGACAGTCAGGTTCCTGGCCCACCCGGGCGCCATGGCGGGCGGCATTTTCAGTTGTCGGACAGTCAGGTCGGCCAAATAGTGACTGCCGGTGGGCACTATTTCAGACGACAGTGAGGAGCCAGGTCATTCCTTCCTACCGCCTTCCACCGAGAAGACCGGGGCTACCACGTGGACGGTGGCCGCGAGCTTCTGGTTGTACTCTCCCGCGGTTTTGATGAAATCGTTGTAGCTGATGTCGAGCAGGTCGCCGGACCGGGCGCTGAGTCTGCCGTCACCGTTGATGGAAGGGAGGACGGTCAGCTTAAGCCAGCCTTCAAAGATGCCTGTCGATCTTCCCGTCTCGGTGAGGCGAAGGTCTTCCCAGTCGCCGAGGAGGCGACCGTCGGGTGAGGTGGCGTCGCCGTTGAAGCCGACACGGTTGCGGACGCGCAGAGTCATGTGATTGCGAATGGCCGTGTCGGTATTGCTGTCGGGATCGATAACCTGCAGGCCGAGGACTTTGGATACCTCGGCGATCGGGAGATCACTCGGCTTACCATCCGGCCTGAGGATATTGAGGTTACCGTCGGTACCAAGAAGCTGGAGGTTACCCCAACTGTTCGGGTGGCTGGAGTAGTGGAATTTCATGCTGTAGGGCTGGACGAACGGTTCGATCAAATTCGGGTCGGACTCCTGGCCCTTGGCAACGCCGTGATTGATGACGTAATGGAAGCCGAGTACCTGTCCGGCCTTGAAGTAGCCGAGATTTCGGAGCAGCGTGCGGGGGAAGAAAATCTCGAGCGTGTAGGCGCCGGCGTGTTCGGTCGACGCGATCCATTTTTTCTGGCCGTCATCGCGGGACATGATGGTGTCCGTATTATGCCATGCCTGCTTTCCCCAGAAATCTTTGTCCGCCTTCCAGATGATCTCCCGGAGGATGGGCGTTTTGTGCAGGCCCTTGAGCGCCGGCCAGACATAAAACTGCTGGCAGTCCTGCTTGCGGGTGTTCTCGGCCTTCGAGTTTTTCATGTCGAACCAGAATTCGATACAGTCGTAGACCCAGAACCACGAATCAATATCGTCGCCCTTTTTCCAGCCGGGGATGAGGTCTTTGACTTTGGCGAGGACGAACAGTCCTTCGGGCCGCCAGCCCATGTGTAGGCTGCGGTCTCGACCGTCGAGCAGCTTGCCGAGGTGGGTGGTCGACAGGTTCCAGTCGCCGTCTTTACCGTCGATGACTGGCCGACGGCGCATGTAGGGGATGGCTGCGTAGGAGCCCTTGGGATAGTTGGGGTGGCGCAGGCGGCTGCGGTTCGGGTTTTCCTTTCTGATTTCGCGTTTCGGGATCGAGGAGTCGATGTAGAGCTCGGCAGAAGGCTTTGGGCGCTCTTCTTTCCTGATGCTGAAGGCTGTGGGGCGTGCGGCGGCCAACGGCGGCGGCTGATCGGGGATGAGCAGTCCAGCATTGCGCTGGATGATCTCGCGCAAGGTGCTTTCGGTGACGCCCATCTTGCGGCTGTTGGTTATTCTGGCCGCCTGTCTCTCTCTGTTTTTGAAGCGGAGGTGGATCGAAGTGTCCGTATCGGCATCGCCTGCGCCGCCCGGGCCGGGGACCCTTGAATTGTCGGGGCCGTTCTTGAAGCTGGTGACGACTCCGGCGGTGATGGCGATAGCTTCGATGGTGCGGGGAAACTTGTCCGCGAGCTCATCAGCTTCTGCTTTCAGCTTTTCCATTTCGACGAAGGAGTCTGCCTTTGGGGATCTGCCTCCGTACCCGCCTTTGCCGCCCGACGACCCTCCGCCGCCTTCGCCCTCTCCCTCACCTTCGCCGTCTTCGTTGCCGCCGCCACCCTCTCCTGCAACTCCGGCAACGGCGGGGCCGCCTTCGCTGCTGCCGCCTTCCCCCTCGCCGCCTTCGCCTCCGATTCCTTCCCCCTCTCCGCCGGCATCTTCGAACTGCTCGAGGGATCCGAGACTGCCGGCTGAACTGCTTTCTTGGCCTCCGCCTTCGCCTTCTGCTTCGCCGCCAGCGCCTCCACCCTCGCGGCCGCCTTCGTTTTCGGGGCCGAGCTCTTCAAGGCTCTCGCCATCTTCCATTTCACCGGCGCCGCCCTGGGCTGCTGCCAGCGCTTCTTCTCTGTCGAGTGCCTCGAGTGCTTCGGCGACTTCCTTCTGCAATCTCTGAGCGAAACGCTGGGCCCGCTGCTGCTTCTGCTCAGAGGTGCCGGACTGGAGCTTCTCCTTTAATTCATCAGCCGCAGCCTGAATGGCAGACCTGATGCCGTGCGCTTTCAGGGCTTCACGCAGGGCGTCTTTCTTTGAATCCAGGAATCCTGCCTGCAATGGCTCAAGCTCCCGGAGGAGGCCCATGAGCTGCTCCTTCTTCGCCGTGTGAACGGGGAGCTTGGCTTTGAGCTTGTCCGCGGCTTTCGGCGCGCCTTCAAGTTTCTTTCTCGTGGCGTCCGCAAGGTTGGGGATGAACTTGCCTTGGTCGATGGCTGACTTGATGTCTTTCCTGGCAATGGCCTGGTTCAGCTTCTGCTGCGCCCGGATGATGTCCTGCTGGATTTTCCACAGAGCCTTATCCGGCTTCTGCGCTGCCCTGACCGCGTTCCATTCGTCGTAGGTGTTGCGGGTGACCTCCATCGATGTCTCCTGGACGGACTGGCGGGCGAGCTCGTCCAGGGCTTCCTTCTTGAAGGCGTTGTCGACCTGGTTCTGGACTTCGGGGACATCTTCGTAAAAGACGCGGTCGGCGAGCATCTGCTCGAGGCGATCGTCGGAGACATCTTCGACGGATTCCTGAAGGTTGCGGTCAACGATTTCGGCCAGCGCCTCGAAGGCTTTGTCATCGGGCTGTTCGGCGGGCGGGCTGCCGGATGGTTCGGGCCGCGGCGGCAGCGGGCGGTCGAGCTTTTCGACCAGGTCGTCGACCACTTCCTTCAAGTCTTCATCTTTCTTCAGTTGCTCGCCGATCTTTTCGGCGACCTCTTCGACCTGTTCTTCCGTGGGCTTCTCAAGCCGCTGGCGAACGATATCTTTGACATCCTCATCGATCTGCTGGGTAACGAGGGCCTCGTCTTTCTTGCGTTGAGTATTTTTCGCCGCCTGCTCGCGATACGCTTCGATGACCCGGATGGATGCCGTGATGAAAAAATAGAACCCAATGACCGCGCCGAGATGGAGGAGGACCGAGCCCGTGAAGAATCGGGTGAATCCTCGGCCGGAGATGGGGAGGTCGTCGAGACGTTCAGGCATGCTGTATTCTCTTGATCGTTCTCCTACCGCAGCCGTTGGCCGCAACCAAGGCCTGAGCCGTGATTGTCCGATACATATCTTATGCCCGCTTCCTGCGAATGCTGATTTTCTGGACTCGCTACAGCGTCGAGCAGTATAAGGAACCCTGCCGACCTGACCAAGGGCAAGCAGAAAGCGACAGTCAAGTTCCAGGCCCACCCGGGCGCCATGGCGGGCGGCATTTTCAGTTGCCGGGCTGTTGAATCAGGTAAACAGTGATTGCCAAAGTGGATTTTGGCGCCACTGCCTTTGGTTACGTCCATCGCGGCTCAGACGTTATGCTCTCGCTATGGTCTGCCAATCTGGAAACCTCGTGACATTCTGCCTGCTTTTAGTTCTCGCTGGTTGCGTTACGCCCACCCAGGAGCAACGGAAAGGTCAGGAGAGGACACAACTCACACTACCCCACCAGGCCATCGCGGCCTCGCACACGGTGGGCTCCGCCGCTGAACTCGCCGGCATCTGTCGTACGGTCCAGCCGGGAGAAGCGATCGTTCTTTCCGACGGCACCTACACGGATCAGCATTTCGTCTTTAAGGCCACGGGCACGAAAGAGCGCCCGATCTCGCTGCGGGCCCAAACGCCCGGCAAGGTCATCCTTAACGGCAGCTCAAGGCTCTCCATTGGCGGAGAGTACCTGGCGGTTGATGGGCTGCAGTTTCGTGGCGGCGCTCTCAAATCCGGATCGGTCATCGAGTTTCGCGCCAGGAGCTCGCCCCCCACGCGACATTGCATCCTGCGTAACACGGCGATTGTCGATTACAATCCCCCAGGAATCGACACGCGCTACTTCTGGGTCTCGCTCTACGGCACTGACAACACAGTGGAGCGCTGCTGGTTTTCGGGCCAGGCCCATTCGGGCGTCACGGTATGCGTCTGGCTCGAGGGCGGCAAAACCGCGCGCCACATCATCCGCCGAAACTACTTTGCCAACCGCCCGCCCGGCAATGGCAACGGCTTCGAGACCATCCGCATCGGCACGAGTACTCGCAGCATGACCGCCGCACGCTGCGTCGTATCGGAGAACCTGTTTGAGGAATGCAACGGCGAGATCGAAATCATCTCCAACAAGTCGTGCGAGAACACCTACGCCCTTAACACGTTCCTCCACTGCTCCGGCTGCCTGACCCTGCGGCACGGTAACCGCTGCGAAGTGAAGAACAACGTCTTCATCGGCGGCGACGCCAAAGGCGCCGGCGGCGTGCGAGTGATCGGCGAAGGTCATCGCATCACGGGCAACCACTTCTCGGGAACCAAGGGCCGCGCGGGAGGCGCCATCTCGCTCCAGGCGGGTATTCCCGACTCGCCCCTGAGCGGCTATTTCCAGGTAAAAAACTGCGTGGTCGACGGCAACACTTTCGTCGACAACCCCGGCGCGCTCTTCGCACTCGATGCGGGCTACGGCAGAAAAGGCTGCAAGCTCCTGCCCGAAAGCGTCACCATCGCCAACAATCTCATGGCCGCGCCGAAGGACGCAAAACCGATGATCGTGGCCACCAACCCATCCGCTGGAATCGTATGGAAGAGCAACCTGGCCGTCGGCGGCGAACTGGGCATCGATAAGCCCGGCGGAATCCAGCTCGCGCCCAGCATCCCCTCCAACTGGAAGCATCGACAGAAACCCCAACCATTGAAGCGAACCGATGTCGGCCCCAAATGGATGCGCGTCTCTAACACACTCGGTGGCTTGCCACCCGTGCAGGCGGAGTCGGTCAGGAGTAGCAATGCCGGCCGATCGTGGCAGGAAAGGGACGTCCGTGCTGCGCCGGATGCCTCGATTCCTCCGGATGAGCGGAACCTCTTTGGAGGAGCTGCCGGCGCCAGGAAGGATTCGGAAGGGTTCTTCCGCGTGCGCCAGGAGGGCCACCGGTGGTGGCTTGTAGATCCGGACGGATGCCTGTTCTTCACGATTGGCGTGAACTCGGTGGATCCCGCACGCATCGGCAGCGATGGTGACAAAGACTGGGCGCGAGACACTCACGAGCTGCTCACCAGCGCCGGCTTCAACACGCTCGGACGGTGGTCTAAGGTGGAGCCGTTCCAGGCTGCCGGGCGCGAGATCGCCTGGTGCAGCAGCTTGTCGTTCATGGGCACCTACAAACGGCAGCGCCCGAAGTCACGGGGTCAGCCGGGATATCCCAACGAGACGATGCCGGTGTTCGATCCGGAGTGGCCGGCCTTCTGTGAGCGCTATGCGCGCGAGAAAACCCAACCCTTGAAAAAGCAGAGATGGCTCGTCGGCCACTTCTCCGACAACGAGCTTCCGTTTCGCCCCGATGCCCTGGCAAAATACCTGTCCCTGCCGGAAACCGACCCCGGCCACCGCGCCGCTATCGCGTGGATGGATGAAAATCGCGTCCCTCGTGATCGTATCAACGACAGACGTGTCCGGGGGAAGTTCCTGGAGATGGTTGCTTCACGCTACTTTAGCACGGTCGCGGCCGCCTTGAAGAAGGCCGATCCAGACCACCTCTATCTTGGCAGCCGCGTGCACGGGCGGTGCATCAGCGAACCTGTGTTTCGTGGTGCAAAGGATTGCGATGTCATCTCTGTGAATTACTACCATCGCTGGGAGCCCGAAAAGGAGCGGCTGGCCAATTGGACGAAGTGGTCCGGCCGCCCGTTTCTCGTCGGCGAGTTCTATGCCATGAAGGTGACCAGCGAAGACACCAAGGCGCATGGCGCCGGTTTCCGGGTCTTGAAATACAGCGATGCTGTGAAATTCTACCAGACCTTCACGGTTAGCCTGCTGCGGGACATACCGAGCTGCGTCGGTTGGCACTGGTTCAAGTATGCCGATGACTCGGCAGACTGGCACAAGGGGATCGTCGGCCGCGATGGCGATGTGCACCAAACTCTCCTCGAAGGAATGACCCGGGTGAATCGCCGAGCCTACTCGCTGCGTGGTCTGCGCTGAGCAGAGGACGGCGCCCAACTTCTTTGCATTGCGCAAGAACATTTCTGTGGCACGGGCGTCCCGCCAACATGGCCTGGAGCTACTGCGCCTAGTACGGCGTGCGCCACCCCCGATGCGCCTTTCGCCGATGCTGCACTACGAGAGCTACATAAGTGGTGATGTTGAATTTGCCGTCCGGAGCACGATCAGAGACCGGGTAATTCGACAATCTCTTTTCAGGGCTGTAAAGACTGACCTGTTTTGCAGGCACGCCTGGATGATCTTCGATGATTTCAGATTTATCCGATCCACGAAGAACAGCTCAAAGTGAAGCTGAAAGAATTCTGAGTGACCGGGAGTGGGCCCTCACCGGCGGCCTGGAGCGAGTCCTCGACGACTCACCTTTGGCCGATCGGAGTGCTCTCCTGAAAGGTCTGACGGACTTCCATCAGGAGAGGATGTCACGCATCCCGGATTCAGATCGCTTTCCACAGTCCGGCCCATGGGTCGAATTCATCCTTGCAGTTGACCAGGAGTTACAGGCCCTGGCTGACCTCAGCGACGAGGCCTGTGCTTTGGGCTATCGGGCTTTCAGCCCAAGAATGGAACTCCGTAAACACAATTGCCTGAATAGTTACCATTATTCAAAGAAGTCTCATCCCTATGCGCACACTGATCACACTCCTTCTAACTACCACAATTCTCACCGCTGAAGACGCCCAGAACATGATCGGGCGGCAGAGCCACAACATCGGCCTGACTGTCGTTCCCGCCCAAGGCGCGGTTACTATCAATGGCAGACTCGATGACTGGGACTGGTCGGGGCGCATCTGGATTTTTGCGGACAAGCTGGTGCGGAATCGTTATTCCGCGGAAGTCGGCGCCATGTGGGACAAGGACAATCTCTATCTTGCGGCGAAGTGGAAAGACCCGACGCCGGCGTTCAGCGATGTGAATCCGGACTTCAATCCGAAAGACGGATGGAAGTCCGATTCATGGCAGATGCGCATCGTGACCGACCAGACGCTCTGGCTCACAACCTGGCACTTTGCCGCGAAGAAGATGGCGGTTCTTCATCACGCGACCTGGCAAGACCCGCGGAACGCGCGCGGCGGCACGGATGAGTTTGTGTTGCGGACGAAGGAGGACGGCAGCGAGCTAGGCAGAGGCGCGGCCATGAAATACCGCATTGATGATGACGGCAAAGGCTGTTTGCAGGAGGTACGGATTCCGTGGAAGCTGCTCTACAAAAATGTGCCGAAGCTCAAAGACGGTTTCACGTTCCAGCTCGGCAATGAGTTCCTCTGGGGTGACACCACTGGCAAGACGTGGCCGATCCACCGCTATGCGGACAACTTTCAGCCGGGACACACCTCCCGCGAATTCTACTGGTCGAACTACCGGATCTGGGGTGCGGCGACTCTTGCCGCCAAAGGTGGTATCGAGCCTCGCCAGTACGTGAGCGCGGGCAGCAAGCTCGGAGGCACGATCCCTATCCGTTTCGACCTGCCCAAAGATGCCGCGCGATTCACCGTGGCCATCGAAGACGAGAAGGGCAATCGCATCCGCAATCTCGCGGGTGATCTCGATCCCTCCGATTACACGGTCAGCGAAAAGGGCGACACTCGAACGGTCGAAGTGAGATGGGACGGCCTGACCGACAAGGTCTGGTCGGGCAATCATCGTGAAGGCTACAAGGGCGCGGGCCAGTTTGCTGCTACCGGCAATTACTTGGTGCGCGGCCTCTACCACAAAGGGCTCGGTGCGGAATACGAAATGTGCTTCTACAACCCCGGGACGCCGCCGTGGAGCACTTCCAGGGGCCATGGCGCCTGGGGCAGTGACCATTCACCTCCTGAGGACGTGGCACGTTCCGGCGACTGGATGATCCTGAGCTGGAAGGTCGTGGAGGGCGGCAGCGGCATCATCGGCATCGGGCCAGACGGCAAAAAGCGCTGGGGCGAAAAGCGAGGCGGCGTTCGCATCACCGCCAATGAGAAATACGTGTACGCGATGGCGGGACACACGTTTCACAGCAAAGACTTCAACAATTTGATCCGGCTCAACAAGAAGAACGGCGCTTACATGCCGTTCGTGCAGGACGGAAAGAAGCTGCCGTTCGATCTCAATCCGGCCGACTTGCTGCCTGGTGATTTCAAAGGAAAGGTCACCGACATAGCGGCGTCTGAGAAACTCCTCGCGCTTGCCTTAGACGATGGTCGAATAGTCATCCTGGATGCTGAAACTGCATCGTTCAACAAGGAGATAAAGCTGGACGACCCGATCCGGGCGTGCTTTGCGAATACAAACAAGGTGTACGGGATCAGCGATGCCAAGCGACTGGAGGTCTTACCTGACGACCTCTTTGTGCTGGACGGGAACAAGGTCATGAAGGTTAACACTCGGACAGGAGCTGTTGGTAAGGGGCTGGTAAACCATGTGTCTGGTGGAGACACAGTCAGAGATGCCGTAGAACGGCGCTTAAGGCATCCGGTTGATATTGCCATTGGTCCTGGCGGCGAAATGTGCATTGCGGATGATGGTCCGGACAGGCAGGTCAAGGTCTTCGGACCTGGTAGCAACTTTCTTTACGCCTGCGGCAAGAGAGGCGGTCGCCCCATCCGTGGCAAATTCGATCCGCAGGCCATCGTCTCCATCAAAAACATCGACTGCGATACGCAGGGCAACGTCTGGGTGGTCGAGGACACGAGCCTTCCCCGCCGCGTCTCCGTCTGGGGCAAGGATGGCAGACTCGTGCGTGACTACATCGGCAACACGGGCTATTCGGGCACGTGCAGTTATCTGCACGACAGCGATCCAACCCTCGGCTACTACGGCCCGGTCGAGATGAAGCTCGACAAGGAAAAGCGCACGTATGAGGTCACGCAGATTCTCTGGGCACCCGATCCGGAGGTGCCCGGAGAGAAGTTTCCCATCAGTCACCACTCACACAACCAGCCGACCCGTTTCGCAAGCTCTGCATCCGGGCAGCCACGTGAATACGTGCATTCCCCGCAGAAATGGCAGGCGGTCTACATGCCCATCGACGGCAAGTGGCAGCCGGTCGCGGCCATCTGCCACGTGGGCAACATTTCAGGAAAGATCACGCGGCACGGCGATGTCGAGGAATTGCCTTCCGGAGAATGGGCCGACCTGAACCCCAAGGACGGCCTCATCTGGAATGACAAGAACCGCAACGGTCGCATCGAGCGTTCCGAGTGCATCGTGATGAAGACCGAGTTTCCCGCCGATCCGGAAAGCAAAGATTGGCGCAAGAGAAAAGGCGAATACGCTTTGGCCGTTCGCAATGGCTGGGGCGGTCGCCCCGGCAGCGACCTCAGCATCTTCGCTTCTGGCCGCAATCGAGACATCGTCCGCTACAAACCAGCCGGCTTCACCAAAGACGGCGCTCCGATCTATTCCGATAAGACGATGACCAAGGTCGGTATCAACGAATACGGCGACCTCGTTCCCGTCACCGACGAGAATCTGCTCCTCTGCCTGAGCTGGAAAGGCTACGCCGGCCCCACGCGCCTGCTGGGCATCAATACCAAAGACGGCAGCGTCCGCTGGCGTTACCCGAACCCGTATCCCGGAGTCCACGGCTCGCACCGCGCCACCATGCCGAAACCCGGCATGCTCATCGGCCCGCTCAAGACGCTCGGAGTCGTGAAGGTCAGCGACGAAATCGGGCGAGTCTTCGCCATGCGCGGCAATCTCGGACAGGACTTTTATATGACGACCGACGGCCTCTTCGTTGGATCGCTCTTCGTCGACGGTCGCCTGCCAGGAGAGTCCTTCCCCGACAAGGAAGAGCATCTGGTCGGCGCCCCGATGGAGTCCTTTACTGTTGGTGGCGAACCGTTCAGTGGGACACTCGTCAAACACACCGATGGTGTGGTCCGCACGGCGACCGGCCAGCCCGGACAGGCATGCATGGTCCACCAGGTCAAAGGCCTCGACACCATCCGCCGCTTCAACGTCGGAACGATCGCCATGGACGACGCACTTCTCGCCAGAATCAGAGCGGACGTCACCGCCCGAAATCTCGCAACAACCAAACCGCAGAAGAAGGAATACACCATCGCCCGCGCGCCAGAGGACGCTGCCGCCGACGGCAACCTCAAGGAATGGAAAGACGTCGCCCGCATCCGAATCGAACGCGAAGGCACACCCGAGAACGCCAGCATCCAGCTCATGTGGAACGACACCCATCTCTACGCAAACTTCAACGTCAGCGATCATTCACCTTGGAAAAACCAGGGCAAGGATATCACCCGCCTGTTCAAAACCGGCGACGCGGTCGACATCCAGCTCAGTCCGACCGGCAACAGGAAACGCGAGCCAGTCGAAGGCGACCTCCGCCTTCTCATCAGCCAGCACAGCAAACGCCCGGTCGTTGTCCTGATGAAACCCAAGGACGCCACAGTCACCGGCACCGGGAAGACCTACTCCTCCCCGGTCATGGCCAGAAACTTCGCCCGCGTGGAAATCGTCAAGAGTGCAAGAGTGCGAGTCATCAAGCGCGGCGACAGCTCTTACTTCATCGAGGCATCCATTCGCCTCAAAGCCATCGGCCTCACCCTGAAGCCCGGCCAACTCCTCCGCGGCGACGTCGGTTTCATCAGTTCCAACGCCGCCGGCACCATCAACACGGCCCGCACCTATTGGTCGAACCAGCAGACCAACCTCGTCAATGACGAGCCATCGGAGTCGTGGCTCTATCCGGAGCAGTGGGCGGAGATCAAGGTGAAGTAGAATTGTGGCACGGGCGTCCAGCCCGTGAATCACGGCCGAGACGGCCGTCCACTGTTTCTGTTGTGGCGTCAGGCCGCGTCCGAATAAATCTCTTATCGCAGAACCCACACACACTCCTATCACCCGAATAAAGAAACAGCAGATGGATTGGTCACCTTCGGCGATTGAGAAAAAGCTCCAGGAATTCGAGGGTGCGCTTGACGGCTATGCTCTGGAAGAACCGTTTCGACGGGCTCGTCAGTTGGCCAAGCTCGAGGATGACTGGTTAGACCCGGGCATTCTCCAGTCATTTGTTGTTAACGTTATCCGTCTAAGCACTGAACTGATGCCTCTGACCATACTTCGCGGCCAACACACCATGAACAAACTTGACCGGCTGCTAACCTCTGTCTTTGTGGCGTGTCTCACAGGATGGAGGTTAGGGTATGCATCACATGTTTAGAAACCTGGCATCGACCACACTTGCGATCCTGCTCTTCGCGATCTCGGTTTCGGAGGCCAAAAGACCGAGAGGAAGGGCGTCCGTTAACGGACGCTTCACAGCCAGCCAGGAAGAGCCCGTCCAGGTCGGAGCTCCATTCCAACAGGAAGGGTGGGAAACTCAGACAACCGAGAACGGCAAGGTCACCTGGGCGGCAGGGAGACCCGGAAGGATGGCCTTGAAGCTGGACGCCGGATGCGGTCTGAAGACGTCTTGCACGCTGGCAAAGGGACTGCATCACCTTACAGCGGTGAATATCTATGGTTGGAACGGCGAAGGCGAGGCCCCCGTTATGCTGTCCATCGAAGACGCGGAGAGCGGCGAAGTTTATTCCTCAAGCCCGGCCAGGTTCAGTTCGGCGTCGGTCGCGGTGATGCGCTATCCGATCATGGCGCTGGGCACGCGCGGGCCGGGGGACGTCGCGGTCGACGGCGATGTCACCACTGATTGGAGCTGCGAGGTCAACTCTCCCGGTCAACGCCCCTGGCTTGTCGTGGACCTCGGGGAGCGTTACGAGGTCGGCGGTTTGCGCCTGACGCCTTCCCCGAAGAAGGACGGTTCCTGCGTGAAGACCTTCGAGATATTTCACAGCCGGGGTTCTTACAACTGGCTTCCGCTGGGTGCGGGCGTTTTCCAAAAGCCCGGGACCAGACCCGTGACGGTGATGTTTGAAGAGCCCTCAACAGAACGCTATTTCAAAGTGCTCTGCAAATCTTCCCTGGACGGCGGGAACAGGGCCTCGCTGGCCGAATTGGAATTTCTGGGTACCGATGGCAAGCCGCTTCCCCGCAAGCCCTGGGGGCCGTCCGTCCGCCGCCTTTACTTCGCCATCGACCCGGGAGTAGCAGACGCCGTGAACGAACGGCAGGTCAAGTTGGTGGTAAGCAACAGGAGCCGAAAGTCGGCGGTCGTGAACGAAGTCGTGATGCTGGCCTATCCGGCACGCGGCAGCATAGTCGATGTGGGGCTCCTGGGATTCAAAAGTGCCTACTGGGCCGAGGAGGCATGTATGGCGGTCGTGGAACTGCGGCCCGGGAAGTCGGCCGCACAGGCGGGTCTGCGCGTCGGCGATCTGATCATGGGGGTCAACAGGATTCCGCTGCAGCCCAACGACACGAAACCGACCGTCGGCTGGTTCATGCGGTCGCACGAAAGCACGCTGGGCCGGGCGGTCGTCGCTGCACTTCTCGATGGCAGCCGGAAAGTTGAGCTCACCGTCCTCCGAGGCGCGGACACCGTCTCCGTACCGATGACTCTCCCCGAGACCCCGGCCTTTACCGATACCTTTCCGTTCGACTGCCCCATGGCGGACGAGATGCGGCGTGACATGGCGACGTTCAGTGCAGACTATCTCGAGAAAAGGGGAGCACCGAGGTCTGCGAGGGGCATCATTCCGTCCTGCTACTCCTTCTGCAACGTGCTCGGTATGCGGGATGCTCGCTACGGCCCCCTGCTGCAGAAGGTCGCTCACGAGTTGGTTAAGTCGGGCCGCAACGGCATCGGTCTGAACGCCTGGTTCAACGGCGCCGCGGGAGTGATGCTGTCGGAATACTATCTCGCCACCGGTGATGCGGCCGTGTTGCCGTGGATCACCGAAACGCTCGCCTACTTCCCCCAGACGGCCGACTTCAGCAAGTGGGGGCACGCCATCTACGGGCACCACCCGGGCTCGCTGCCGTACGGCGGGAAGTCGCTCGTCGCACCCAGCATCGCCATGCTTTCGTTCGACGCCCTCGGCGCCTACCGCATCGGGGTGAAGACGACGACGTGGGACACGATCGGGGCCTACGTCATGTCGGGCTGGTCCGATCCGGGACGGGGCGGGCACGGCGGCCAGGGCTACGGCCACGGCCCTTCGCGCCGGCAGGCGTGGTTCCGCACCGGCGGCGCCGGCCTGGCCGCGAAGCTCCGCGGGGACGACCGAATTGCCAATGGAACGGCCCTTTACCAGCTCGATCATCACTGGGCCATGCGCAACAACCACGCCTACGGCGCACAAGGGGCCGCGTGGGGCCTGCTGGGGCTGGCCGCGTCCGATCCGGAAGGGTTCCGCAGCGTGATGCAGCAGTATGCGTGGCATTTCGCGCTCTCGTGGGAACCCGGCTTTGGCCTGCGTTACTCGACCTATCACATGGGGTGTTCCTACATGGATCCGGTCGTCATCATCAATGGCGGGTACGGCGCGGTGTTCAGCGTGGTCAACAAAGGTCTGCACATGACCGGCGCCACCGATAAGAATTGGCTGGCCGTGCCCCCGAAGACGTACGCCAGCGAAGTCCTCATTACTCGTGACCAGCTGGGCACGGTTTCGTTCCGTCCCCATCTCCCTATTGCCGAACTCCGCTACACGCTTGACGGCACTGAGCCAGCCAAAGACTCATCACTCTACGAAGAGCCCATCTCCCTGCCCGACGGCGGGCTCGTGGCCGTCCGCGCATTTGATGAGGCGGGCGAGGCCGGGCCGGTCGCCCGGAAGGCCTACGGAACGTCGCGCCGAGGCTGGACGATCAGCCGGCGACTGCCCAAGCACCTGTTCAGGTTCGCGTTCGATGGCGACCCCTACACTTACTACGAGACGCCTCGGACCACGCAGTGGTGCAGGAACGTGCCTCACCACCTCCACCTGCAGTTCCCCACGGACGTCCCGCTCCTGGGCCTGCGCATTGCGCCGCGCCTCGACAACGTCCGCTCCTGCGCCATCGTAAAGTGCTCCCTTCGCCGCTACGACGCGGCTACGAAAACCACCACGCCCCTGGCCGAAGCCGAGATCCGCGGCGGGGGCGACATCCTGCTCAAGCATCCAATAACCACAGATTCCATCGTCTTCTCCGTGGACAGCACCGCGGGCAACTGGCCCTGGTCGTCCTTTGCCGAGGTCTATCCCATCACGCCGGATCCGGAGATGTACTGGGAACCTGAGGATCACGGCGTGCGCATCAAAGCCCATGACGGTTATCCAATCACGTACGCGACTGACGGCACGATTCCCGGCGCCGATTCCGCCCGATACGACGGGAAGCTGATCAAGTGCGGCGTGGACTCCAGGATCATCGCTCGCGTGGTTGCAGAGAATGGATGGATGGGAAAGCCCGTGGTGTACGCGCCCGATAGGCTGATGCTCCTGAACCTGAAGCGTACCTACTACGAATATGCCGGCCGATCACCGGTCATCAAGGAACTCACGCCCCTTGAGACTATAGGCGTCTCAACCGTCAACTGCGCGGGAACCAAACGCAAAGGCAACATCGCTTTGGTATTCACTGGAACGATCGTGGCGCTTGCAGATACGCGAGCCACGCTCACCGTCACGACACACGCCGACAATGTTGTGCTCTATGTGGAAGGCAAACCTGTGTGGGACAATCGCAGAGACCGCAAGCGTCGTCCCCGAGGAGGAGTGACCACGGTAGCCCTGAAGCGCGGAAGCCATGCATTCCGTCTCGAACACACACATGGAAAATCCGCGGCCACCCTGGGATTCAAGATGGAGTGGTGAGGTCAAATGGAGCGGCAAAGAAGGTGTGCAAGACGGAGTCGTTTTGACGGATTTCAGGGGCAAAGCCCCGGGCCGTTTGCCTAGCCCAGCCCACCGGGCTGGGTGAATGGTACAAAGATTTGAAAAGGGGCAACGCCCCGGCCATTTTTAAGGAGGCCAATCATTGGGGCCTTGCCCCTAAGAATGATCTGCCCGAAAACCCAGCCCGTTGGGCTGGGCTAGGCAAACGGCCCGGGGCTTTGCCCCTGAGAATTGTCATTCATATCCGTAAAATTGTCCTCGCCTTGGCCTACTGGTTTTGGGATTATTCGTTGAAGCCCAGCCAACCCGGGGCAATTCCAGTATGCCGGCGCAGCATCGACTGCATTGAGCCGAGGTGATGGGAAACATGCCGAAGCTGGGCGAGGGCTCTGTCAGCCGGGGACCACTTGTGTTCGCCCCACTGTACTTCACCAGTGACGGACTGTTCTGTCTGGCTGCTCAGATACTCTTGTGTCTGCTGAAAGACCTGATTCATGAAGCCGGAGATTTCGTCGCGTGAGATCACCGGTTTTGCTCCGGGGACCAGGCCGGCAGCTTCGTCCGTATGGAATGGTGGTGGCTTGAATGGAACGGCATCGTCCCTCAGGAAAAAGTCCAGGCCAATGAGAATGTGATATGCCTGCTGCCAGAACGGAGCATTTTCGGTTTCGATGTGCCATGCCTCTTCCGGGCACTCTTCGATAGCGTTACGGAGCATCTCAAGGGTCGGCTCAAGATGCCGGAGCAGAATATCGGCTGTAGTTGGTTGGTATGACTTTGTGTCGTTCATGAAGCTGATTCCTTCAGATCAAAAACTGGAGCACAGATTCCTATTCAGTATCTGTTACGGACATGACTCTGGGTTACGTCCGGGTACTGCCCCCGTGGAGGCGGGAAAACGTATCCGTAACAGAGACTACTTATGCTTACTTAAACAGGCCTCTTAAGTCATTGCGCATTTTCTGCCCCGGAGACGCATAGGCAAGTAGCCGGTGGTTTCAACCACCGGAGCAGGAGCAGGAGAGGTCTCCGTCGCCGAAAGGGCCACCCGGCTGCAAAGACGCCTATCGCCTCTTGTATCGATACGCCAGCCAGGTCGCGTCGTTGCTGCCGCTGTCACCAGCACGGTAGATGAAGTGGACGTTGAGCTCAGGATCGTAGAATCCATGTGCGAGCATGTACTTGGGGTTGTAGCGCTTCCACGGGATCTTCGGGGTCGTCTTTCCCATATCGGTCCACCGGCTTGTCTCTGGATCGTAGGTCCAGATTTCTCCGCCCGCCTTGCTGAAGAGAACCACGCCATTGGCCGAGTCGAAGAGCAACAGCTTGCCGTTCGTGTTGCCCAGGTTCTCAGGCTGGCCTTCCGCCTCGAGCCTGTCCCACTTCCTCGCCTTGATGTTGAGGACGTGGAAAGTCTTGCCGGAGGCCAGGTACATCTTCTCGGCCTCGCGGTCGAGACACGCATTTGAGTCATAGCCACTCGGGCCTTTGGCTATCCCTGAATCTGTCCACTCTTCTTTCTCAAAGTCATAGAACCAGACCTTGCCGTAGTGGACGCTGAGGGCCTGCTTCATGGATGGGACGTACTCGAGGACGCCGCAGAAGCTCTTCTCTGGACCGCCCTTCTTCCTGACAAAGGTTCTCTGCCACTGGTTCTCGTTGACGTCCCAGTAGATTGGATGGCGGCAGTTCATGTTGAGCTTGCCGTAGTTATAGGACAGCTTCGCGCCATCCGGAATGCCGAGCCACTTGGCGCGTTGGGGCAGGGCCCTGGTCCACCAGGGGCAGGGACGGTGGATCAGCATGTACTTCCTCAGGTGGTCCACGTAGGTCGTATTGCAGTACGCGTGGGAGAGGTAGGAGACCGGATTCTGTACCCCTTCGAGAGTCACCTCGAATCCGTTCTCGTCGAGCTTGAGCTGAGTCAGCTTAGTGGCGCCGGGATACAGGCAAATCCACTTGTGGGCATTGACATCGTAGAACCAGAGGTCGTCCATGTAATAGCCATCCGGCACAGCGCCGTGGCTCCCGGTGCCGCAGAAAAAGGCACCCCGCAGCTCAGGGACAAAAGCCATTTTGCCGGCCCAGGCCCTTCCCCGGGCAACCTTCTTCCTGGGGAACCGGCTGCAGGGCGCTGCCTGGCCGAGATTGATCCAGGAGTTGTCTCCCATCGCCTTTATGCGCTCAATGTGCGGTCCAGGCGTTTTGGCTAGGCTTTGCAGTAGTCCCTTCGCTTCTTGTCCTCTCTGCCCGCTGTCTGCGTCAAGCGCGTGGGGAGCAACCGAAAGCAAGGCGAGCACGAACGCTAGCTCAGTTCGTCTCACATCTCCCTCCAACGAAGCTGGAAACACCGCACGTCCTTCGGTCTATGCTCGTAGAGCTCCCGTGCGATTTCAAGCAGCTCGGCCTTCTCTTCCGGTTGTTCCCCCCGCGCCTGCCGGCAAATCAGCGTGCCTGATACAGGAGTGGCGGCAACTCTGCGAAAGTCCAATCTGCCTTTCTTCATTGACCTGCTTGCCGGTTCTGAAAGCAGAAGTCCCTGGGCACCCACTCGCCAGGCTCAGGCCAGAATCAGTCAGGTTGTCGACAAGGTAGCCAAGCCCACGGTCGCACGTTATGCGTGGGAGACTTTTCCCCTCGCCAAGCTCTATAATCAGGAAGATTTGCCCTGCTTTCCGTTCCGATTCAAGAAACAGTTGGAGCAGTACCGCTATGTCTATGCCTATCTCCCGTGTCATGTTTATCGTCTTCTGCGCCGTCTCTTCGGTCTGTTGGGCTGCCAGGCCGAACATCATTCTTGTCATGGCAGATGATCAGGGCTGGGGTGATACCGGCTACAACGGCCATCCGATTGTTAAGACTCCGAACCTCGATGCCATGGCCGGCGCGGCCTTCGTCTTCGATCGATTCTATGCCGCTGCGCCGGTTTGCTCGCCGACACGCGGCAGCGTCCTGACAGGACGGCATCCGTTTCGTATCAAGATCACCAACCACGGTCGATACATGCGCCCGCAGGAGATAACCATTGCCGAGGAGCTGAAAGCGAGCGGTTACGTCACCGGCATGTTCGGCAAGTGGCACGTCGGCTCGGCACAGGCAGAGAGTCCGGTCTCTCCGGGCGGGAGTGGCTTTGACGAGTGGTGCATCGGGCTCAATTTCTTCGACAACGATCCCTACCTCAGCCGCAACGGCAAGGTTGAACAGATCAAGGGCAGGGGATCCGACATCACGATTGACGAGACGATTGCGTTCCTGCGCAAACACAAGGACGGCGACAGCCCCATCTTTGCGATCGCCTGGTTCCCATCACCGCACGATCCGCACCGTGAAAAGCCGGATCCGGAAAACCTGTATGCCGGTCAGAAGAAAGCCGGGTATCTGGGCGAGATCACAGTGCTCGATACGGCCTTCGGTCGCTTGCGGAGTGAACTGCGTAAGCTGGAGATCGCAGACAATACGATTCTCTGGTACTGCAGCGACAACGGCGGGCTGGATGCGGCGACGTCCGGCGGACGTGCGAGGAAGGGCAGCATTTACGAAGGAGGACTGCGGGTGCCGTCGATCATCGAATGGCCGGCCAGCATCAAACCGGGTCGTACTGCCGTGCCTGCCAACACCTCGGACATGCTGCCGACCTTGTTGGCGATGGCGAAGGTGCAGCGCAGCGGCAAGCCCGCGCTTGATGGGATCGATCTGAGCGATGTCATCGCCGGTAAAGTCAGCAAGCGTCCGCCGATGGGATTCTGGCACGGGTTCCAGGGCGGGCAGGGAACATGGAGCGATCGCATCCTCAAGGCGATCATGGAAGCACAGCAGGCGGGCAAGCCAACACCTCACCCGGAACGGTTGAAGAAGGATATTGGGACATTTCCACAGTTTTCGGAGACGAAACTCAGGGGACACGCTGCGCTGCTGGACTGGCCGTGGAAGCTCCACAGCATCCACGCAAAAAAGTTAAACTACCAGCTATACAACCTGAGCAGTGACCCGATGGAGAGCAAGAACCTCGCGGCCAACCCGGAGCATCGGGAACGCCTTGACGGTATGCAGAAGAAACTCAACGACTGGCAGGTATCGGTGATCCGCAGCCTGAACGGGAAGGATTATGAGAAATAACTACCCCAGACCATCCTTCACCGCAGAACTGGGTATGATTGCCCGAGACCCATGGTTGCTCGCTGACGCTCGCGAACCCTGGGCTGGAAGACAAAACACCTTCGGCGTTCAAATCCAAGATCGTAAGCCGTCAATCTTTGGAGCATGAAAGATCTCCACCGTATAGAGGTGCTCGGGCGCAGGATGAGATGCCCGCGCGCCAGCCGAGGCGAAACCATGATGGTCGTACGTTGATCATGGGAAAGCTAAGGCCGCGACGTAGTAGGAAGGACAGGTTTCCAGGTCTACAATGCGTCGACAGTGCAGCCGATGCTGAGACTGTCGTTGAAGTGCCAGGATGATTTGGAGTGCAAAGATGCAACGAACAACATTGGTTTTGGTGGCGCTGTTTGCTTCGACCGCTTTCGGTATTTCCGCGCAGACGGTCACGGAGTACAGCCGGCAGAGGCCGCAGGACTACAAGTGGAGCAACACGCGGTTCGGAAATTACCCCGGCAGTTATTTCACGCCCCGGATCGAATGGGCGCGCCCCTTCTCCGCCGGACGGCTGGACCTCCTTGTCTTTCTGCCTCAGAGAGCGGCAAGAGAGTCGGTGGAACTCGCTTCCCGCCTGGATGCCAGGGTGGACATCGTCGCCAACAGCCGTCATTCCGGGTGGTGGGTGGGATGGAGCCCGCCGGGCCCGTCCTTTTATGACGATATCCCGTCGGAACAGGCTCTGAACGAACGGGCCCTCGGCTTTCTCAGCCCGGCCTATCGCTACCACGCCATCATTATCGGCAAAATCAAGTGGTCCGTTATCCCGGAGAACATCCGAAAACAGATACTGGAGAGAGTCAAGGGTGGTACGGCTCTGGTCCTGGTCTCGCCCTGGGGCGCTGACGAAGAGTTGCAGAAGGCCATGAAACCTGGCGACGCCACCAACCCCTTGGCGGAGAGCGTGAGCGCAAGCGTGCCGCTGGCCAGCCTGCCGCTGGACAAGGACCTTCAGCCTCTCTATCGCGCGCAAGACGGATATCCGCCCCGCAAGATCGGGCCGCTGGAAATACGCACGGGAAAACTGGGCGAGGGGCGAGTCGTCTTTCTGCAATACAACGACATCTTCCTCAAGAACGGCAAGAAGGATGTGTTCCACACCGGGAGCTGGACCCGCTACAGCAAGGATCTTGCCTTGACGCCTTTTGCGGGTGTGGAGGACGACGACCTGTTCTACAACTACTACCTGTCCATCCTTTGCAAGGCGATACTATACGCAGCGGGCAAAGAAAGCGGGTCGCGGGTACGGCCGGAGCCAGTGGACACCGTGATAGCGCGGGATGAACTGCCCTCGTCTCCCGTGACCTTCCGTATCTCCGGCGGCCGGATTCTGCCGGGCACGCGGCTCTACTACGAGATACGCGACCGGGGCAACCGGGTGATCGTCAAGGGGAAAAAGGAGATTGATCCCGGAGAGGCCGCGGTCTCATTCTCGCCTCCTTTCCCGGTTCTCAAGCAGGGGTTATATCTGACGGACCTGTGGCTGAAGCGGCGGGGGATGGTGCTTGACTGGGCGTCGGCCGCCGTGACGGTCACCGACACCGTTTACTTGGCGTCGGTCTCGGCAGACAAGGAATACTTCGGCCGCACCGAAGGGATCAGCGGGAGCATAACGCTGAAAGAACGGGTTCCAGCCGGGAAGAAGGTCGTTGCTGAGTTGTGGGACACCTATGAGCGGCTGGAGCAGCGCGTGGCGCTGAAGAGCGGCGAGACGAAGTTCCGTTTCAACAGAATTCGGCACCCGCTCTCCCGGGCATACAAGATCGTCTGCAAGGTGGTATCCGGAGACACCGTGCTGGACGAGCAGGAAACCTGGACTGGTCTTCCCTCCAACGATTTTGACGAGTTCCAGTTCGTCTTGTGGGGCAGCGGCTGGAGCGGAAGAATCAAGAACACCCACCTGCGTCTGTTGAAGGAACACGGGCTGACCGGCTATTTCGACATGGCGCAATACATCTCGCCCCACATCATGAGGCAATCCGCGGACAACCTGGTGAGAGACAACCTAGGGGCCTGGCCGTTGTGCTGGGGGCTGTGGAGTTTCCCCACCTACTACAAATATCTGGCGGGGGACTGGAAGGAAACGTTGAGGAGGGTCTATCTGTCCCGGACCGCGGCCTACAAGCGGTACGGTACGCTTGCCTACCAGATAGACAGCGAGAGCAGTATTCAGAGCCATGAAAAATGGGATAACCCGACCGTCCTCAAGGACTATCGGAAATATCTTCAGGGCCGTTACGAGAACATCGCCGACCTCAACAAGGTATGGGGTTCGGCCTTCGGCTCCTTCGACGAGATCGGGTTCATCTCATTCCTCGACGCCAAGACCGGCCGGCAATCGTCGCGCTGGATGGAACAGGACCTCTACAAGCGTGACCGGTTCAACCTGGTGGCGGAGTACACCGCTGGGCTCGTCCGGGAACTTGACCCGGGTGCGCGGGTGGGGATAGACATCAACTGCCTGGGATCCCACGATTCTTTTGACATCCCGAGAATGACCAAGGTCGTGGACGCGTTCATCCAGTCCGACCTGGAGTATTTTGACAAGGAGAAAGACAAGACCAGGGTGAGCGCCGGGTACTGGGTCGGCTTCTACCGGGGGCAAATGAGCGAATGGCAGATGCGCACCAAGCCGTGGGAGTCGCTCTTCCGCGGTGGCAACGCGCTTGCCTGGTGGCCTTATCACAACAATATCAACGCAGACCTGACTGAGCCGTATCTATGTTTCAAACAGACTTCGGAGGAGATTCTCGATATTCGCAGCGGAATTGATCGGCTGCTGATGTCCGCTGAGAAACGGCTGGACCCGATCCTGATTCTATGGTCGAACCGCTCGCGAATCGCTGGCGTCTACAACCCGCTCGAGACCACCTGGGCGAACTCCATCCGCAACTTCATAAACCTCCTTCGCCGTGTCGGGCTTGACTTCCAGTGCGTGGGGGAGGACGTGGTCGAGGAGAAGCTCCAGTTCGGCGACCGGCAGCGTGTCCTGATATTGCCCGCCAGCCAGTCCATTTCGCGCCGTGGGGTGGAGAAGATTAAAGCGTTCGCCGCGGCGGGCGGTCTGGTCGTTGCCGATTACAGACCGGCGACCATGGACGAGTATCTGCGCCCGTTAGGGGAACAGGAGAATGCCGGGCCGGGCGAGATCGAATTCGAGACCTGCCCGAAATGCAAGGGCAAGAAGACCATGCATCTCGGCGGCGCCGGAGACCCTATCGGAAACTGCCCGACCTGTGCCGGCACCGGCGTGGTGGCCAAGGGCGGCGCGCTGGTTCTGGACAAGAGTTCGCTGGACGAACTGTTCGATTTCACCAGGAAAGGCGCGAGACGATTCGGCCGGGGTCACGGACTGTTCCTGGCCGGCGCGCCGACGGTGGACGAATTCCGCGCACTCCGCAACACCCTGGTCCAGAGAGGCGGAGTCAAGGGCGACATCGAAGTGCTCGACAGGCTGGGTAACACCCGCATTGACCTGCGTACCTACGTGTTCGAGAGCGGCCCGGCCAGATTCGTGGGCGTGCTGCCGGACAAGACTGTGGCGGACCCGCCCGGCGAGGAGTTCATACTCAAGACCGACCGGAAGATGCACGCCTACAACGTGCGGCAGCAGTCGTACCTGGGGTATACCGATTCCGTGACCGCCGGCATCCAGCCGGCCCAGGCCAAGCTGCTGGCGCTTCTGCCCGAGCGGGTCGAGAACGCACTGGCGGTGGAATGCAGGAAGAAAACATACCGGCCGGGCGAGGTCGTTACGCTGGAAATCAAGGCCCTGCCCGAAGCGCTGAAAGAAGTGACTCTTGCGGTCAGGATCGAACTGGTGAAAGACGGCAAGGCGGTCGAAGCCCACATGAAGAAGCTGGCGGTGAAAGGGGCATCGAGCCACGCTATTCCTCTTGCGCTCAATCAAACAAAGGGGGCCTACATCCTGCGCGTGACGGAGATCATTTCTGGCCAGCGGCAGGAAATCGAGTTGGCCGTGAGGTAATTCAATGAGAACACTGCTGATCAGAATCCTGACAACAGGCTGTGTGCTTTTCGGCGCGGTTGCATCTTCCGCGAACGAGACCACCCCCAACCTCGTCCGCGACGGCGGCATGGAACAATGGCGGGAGGTGAGTCCCGGAACAGTCGACTTCAACCGTTTCAAGCGTATCGAGGGGTCTTATACGGACAAGGGGGCAAGGCTCATGCCCTCGGCCTATGAACAGGGCTCAGTCAGTGTGGCGAAGATGGAGACCGTGGATGTCTTTTCCGGCAAGCGTGCTCTGCGGTTGAAAGCCACTCTCTTCTATATGCACGGCGCCGGCCACGGAGCGTACAACGCCAGGCCCGGTGATGTTTTCGTCGTCAGGTACATGGTCAAGGGCGCCGGCGCGGTGACCATGCACTTCGCGGTCTACGGAGGGCTGGGGCAGTTCCGATTGGAGCAGAAGGGGAAACCCGTGCCCGACAAATGGACGCGGATCGAACAGCGAATCCTGATCGGCGGCAATGCGCCTGGCACCATCTATCCGCGTCTGGATACATTCGGGAACGAAATGCTCATAGACGATGTGTTTGTCGGCCGCGTCTTGCGGGAAGCTGAACAGACCCAGGCGAAGAAGGTACCGAGACAATACGACGAGCGCGTCGCGTTCGCTTCGGAAGCGACACAGGCACCAGTTGTCGACGGTCGGCTGGATGAGAAGTGCTGGGAAGCGGCCGTCCCTTTCTCCGGGTTCCGCCTTTCGCACGAGCAGACGCTCCTGGCGCCCCAACAGGCGTCGTTCCGGGCCCTCTACGATGAGACGGCGATCTACCTGGGCATCGAGCTCATGCTGCCGGATCCGCAGCGCATTCTTTCTGACCTGAGAACCGCTTCGGCTAATCAGGACCGGTCAGGCGATTTCTACACCGACCGGCACTCCGTCGAGGTCTTCATCCAGCCGCCGGGCCAGGTACGGTACGTCCAGTATGTGATCTCGCTTGACGGTTGCTGCTACGACGGCGTCGGCATGGAGAAATCCTGGGATGGAAAATGGAAACATGCTGTCAGCGTGGGTGACGACCGCTGGTTTCTGGAGATGATGGTCCCCGCCGGCGACCTGGAACTGGATAAGATACCGGCCGCAGAGGGCTGGCGGTTGAATGTGGTCGACAACAAAGACGGCAACTACTCGATCTGGTCGGCAGTCGGGAACAATTTCCACACCCCGTTCAACTTTGGTGCGCTCGTGACCAGGGGTTTCCCGAAATGGTGTACGGAAAAACTCCAGACCTGGACTGGGAAACGAGCGAAAGCGGCCGCGCAGTCGCACAAGTTAGGACTCCAGTTCGCCGACCGTCTGAAACGTGCGGAGGAGTTCAGCAAGACGCTTGCGACGCAGACAGCCGGCGAGCAGTCGGACTGGGAGCAGATCACCCGGACCTACGCGCTCATGAATTTCGTTGACACCGTCTACCGCGTCATGGACGCAGAGATCGCATACGCCCAGTTTTTCTCCGAGCAATAGGCGCTAAGGGGTCTCAAACTTAAAAAAGTTTCTCGATTTGAAAACAAGCGAGAGAAAGCCTCTGAACCGGGAAAACTCCTTTGTAGTGCGCCAGTAATGGCGTATAGGAGCGACTTCGTCGCCCCGAACGGCGATGACTCGCCGACTACAAAGAATTCCTCGTTGACTGAGAGGTCAGATCCGTTGCCCGAAGGGCCATTTCTTCGCAGCGTAGTCTGCGAAGAAACATAGAGTCTTTGTTATCACTTCTCCGCGTGGCGCGGAGAAATTCTGTTTGTAGTCGGCGAGTTATCGCCATCTGGGAAGAGCGGCATGACTGCCGCACTACAAACGAAGATTGCGGCCACAGGCAGGCTGCGCTGGCAACTCGTGGCTACGGCCAGAGCAGGACGATTCCAAAATTGAACGCGTTGTCCGCCTGATCGCGATGTGCTTGCCGATCACGATGCAATCCGGACTACTCCGTGCTCATCCCCAGCGTATGTCTCTGGCATGCTTGCCGCATAGTTCAGATCACCTAACCACGTAAGAGCGGCTTCTTCGACGATGGATTTGTTGAGTGCGCTCATGACTTCGGCGGTTTGCGTTTCTTGGGATTCGGGAGCTTTGTCAGTTCCTTCGTGGCCTCATCGAAGTCCGCATCTACTGGCAGCGGAGCGTTCGATGCGGGAGACTTGAACCTGTCGTATTCCAGCTCGGATTTGGACTGGGCCATCTCGTGCGAGATGCGGCCGGCATGGGAGAGGATGTCGCGTTCGTTCAACGCGAGAAACGCATCCAGCTTTTCGATCCAGTCCGCCATGTGCATTGGCACGCGCCGCATGGCCTGGCCCTCGGCAAAGATCAGGTATTGTTCCACCAGATTGTTGAGTGCCGCCAGTTCCGGTTCGGTGAGGTAGTTCTTGGCGATGGCGACGTCCTGCTTACGGATCACCGGGCCTCGCCAGTTGGTCAAGCCGAGGTTTGGTTTCGCCGCATCCACCCGGTCGTGGACAATCTCGGCGGCGGTCTGGCCGGTAATGGCCCAGTGCACTTTGTTCTGGACGGTCTTGAAAAAGACGATGCTCACCTCCTGAGTCGGGTCGTAATCGACGCTCGTGGCGTAAATGTCGGTGATCTTCTGGTAGAACCGCCGTTCGGAAGTCCGGATGTCCTGAATCCGGCGCATCAACTCTTCGAAATAGTCGAATGGCTGATCGGGATTCTTTAGACGCTCATCGTCCATCGTGAAACCCTTCACGATGTATTCTCGCAGCCGTTGGGTTGCCCAGATGCGGAAGCGGGTGGCCACGACGCTCTTGACCCGGTAACCGACAGAAATGATTGCATCGAGGTTGTAGCTCTCCATCCGCCGCTGAACGGAGCGTCCGCCTTCCTGACGAACCGACAAGAATTCCTTGTGAGTTGCCCCGCGCTGCAACTCGCCCTCCCCGTAGATGTTCTGTAGGTGCAAGCTCACATTTTGTTGAGTAGTCTGGAAAAGCTCGGCCAACTGCTGCTGCGTGAGCCAGACCGTCTCGCCTTCAAACCGCACGTCGATCTTCAGCTTCCCGTCCTCGGTCTGATAGACGATGAACTGCCCGCCGGAAGGTGATGATGCCTGGGAATCTTTGCTCATGGTTTGGTCTCACGTCTGGCTTATTCTCAACGATCCGGATATCCAGGATGGTTGCTCGCCTGTCTGCGTGCGACGCACCGGCGGGTTCCACGAACCAAGTCAGGGCGGCCCCTTCGACGATGGATCCGTTGAGGCTCATATTCGTTTTCTATGAAGAAACACTTCTTCCCGCAATTCTCTACGTCCTGAGGGGGCACCTGGCTCGTGTGGCGCGGAGAACATCGTAGCAGCGGGCTGCCAGCCTGCTGCTCTGGCGGCAGGCAGGCTGCCCGTCGCCACGATTTGGTTGCGGTCTCGACCGCGTTAAGACGAGACCGCCATGAAGAAACTTCTTCCCGCAATTCCCAAGGCAATTCATTGAGACCATCCATAGCTCTTCAAGCTTTAGCCGCTTTGGATTGTAGCACTTGAACGTTCCAGAGAACCAAGCGGTGACAATTCACCGCACTCCAATACGCAAACGCAAGTCTTGCCACTTGTTCAATGCCCACCTTGCTATCCCGTCAGGCACAAAGTTGTGACCTCTTCCCCATCCGTGCCGGGCTAGAACGCCATGTGGGCAGGATACTTGTCGGTCACGAAATCTCCCAGCGATTTCAACAGGATCCTCTTCGGCGCCCGCACCTCATCCGGGGAATCAGCATCCCCGACAGTTCTTATATATGCCCATTGTTCCGGCTTTTGAAAGTAATTGGCCTCCGCGTCCCACAGGTACATTCCCCGGACGCCACAATTCCGCATGCGTCGAAAATATTCAGCATACTCGTCCTGCTGAGCATAATGAGGCAGACGCGGCAAGAGCTGGCAATCCGTTCCCGCAACTACCGATAGGAAATAATCGATATCGATAGTGTCCGGATCCCAGTCGTCATGGTCTCTCCCCTGCAGAGAAAAATCGGGGGCGATGATGTCCACGATCCCTTCTTCAGCCCATGTCTTCAGGTCCAGACCGAAGAACGTGTTGACCCGCTCGTTCGCCGCGCAGATCGCGGATATCGGAATTCTCCCCCTGCCCTGCTTCTGTCGAACGGTATCCACCCGGCTCCGGACCCTGCGCATGAATTCCGTAAGGACGCCGGCACGATACGCCAGGAAATCCGGGTCATGTTCATCCAGCTCCAGCGGATTCTTTCCGTAGGCGTTCCTGAAGCCGTTCAGAAGAGGTTCCTCGTAGAGCATCATCGGCAGGGCGCGCACGAAGATCAGGTTCAGCCCGTCGATGTCATACCCGAGGGTTTCCTCGTAAAGATCCAGCATGTGGTTCTGGACCTCTTCGAAGGCATAGCTCATCCGCGCGATCTCGCGCCCGTCGATGTCCCTGCAGCGAAATTGCGGATGGTGCATGAAGAACTCTGAGCTGAAATGCGCATCATATGGCGGTTGACCGGCAAAGGCCCCGACCCGGAAAGATGCGTGAAACTCGAGGCCGATCTCGTGGGTGAAATCACAGACTTTGCCAAGCACGTCGGGCTCCACGCTGTTCAGGTGGTCCAGCCCTTCGACAATCTTGCGGTCGATACTTCTGGGACATTCCATTCCTGGCCGCAACTTGAGGCGGTTTCCGACCTTGGTGTCCAGGTAGTAGCACACGTCGCCGCAGGCAATACAAAAGAACAGCTTCCCGACGGGGGAGTCTTTCAGTGGAAGAATTACCTCAAATATTTCGTCGACACTATTGTATTCCCAATCACTATCGTTCGTGGCTGTCAGACAACGCCCCTCTGAGTCCATTCGTCTCGCCTTGACATGCTCTATTTCCTCGTCGCTCATCGGCTCGAACCTGACATAGGCGACACAGCTCTGAGAACCCTTGACCTTGGCGAAGTGTATCCTGTCACCCTCCAGACAGGCTTCCTTCCAGAAATATTCCCTGAGCTCGATCCAATAGGTGGAGCCCAGTGAGCAGATTTTGACATAGCAGGGGTCCTGATCCAACTTCAGCCTGACACCCGGCGGAGAAGCTGTACACAGAAGATTGGTCGCGCCAAGTCCCACATAGATCCGGTGCCAGCCCTTCAGGTCAAGGGGCATGGAAATATCCTCCGGCACGCCCTCCTCTCCGGAGTACAGCATTCGTCCGGAGAGCCCGGTTTCCGTTTCGTAATCAATAAGGCGCCAATGATCTTTGACCCCGGCGGGAGAGATGGACGACGATGGCTCGCAGATCCCAAGGTCGCTCAACAGCAATGGGGGCCCTTTTTCGGCAGTGCTATTCAAAATCGAACTTCCTCAGATTCTCGAGCAGTTCTGTTTGGTTTTTCTTGAGATGATGATAGGCGTCCACCGGTTTCTTGTAGCTGTCCGGGAAGGACCAGAAGAGCATGCGCACCTTTTTGGTATCGGGCGACAATGTGAAGTTGGTTCTGGTGATCAGGTCTCCTATGTGGGCTTCCGCCTTGGTGAGCTGATCCGGAAGGTACATAGCCGCACAAGTACCCACCCTGTTATCTTTGGCATCGAAGTGCAGTATCCAGTTCTCCTTCTCGAGATCGAATGAGGCCGTCTTCTCGGTCCGGGAAACGCTTCTTATGTCCGTGGCGAGCCATCTCTCCTTCGGTTTCACACGGCC
Organism: Planctomycetota bacterium; assembly: GCA_030740295.1. The sequence goes on along the minus strand of JASLXP010001296.1, from coordinate 9,245 downwards.
CCAGTGCCCGGGGATGCATATCATCGTCAGCTCAAGCGAATCGATTTGCTCCCTCGGAGTGAACGTCAGCTCGGTATAGATCTTGTCGTCTCCCGGAAGGAAAACGAAACGAGCCTTGATCTCGGCAGGTTTCGCCTTCCATACGACATCCAAAATCCCTCTTTCTTCGTGCTTTACGACCTCTATCCTGTCGGCGACTACAGTGTGGAGTGATCTCTTATTGACCCTGACTCCCAGGAAGCCTCCGCCGTACCACCCGCCTCCGGTCAGTCCCAGCCCGAAGCTCCCCACACTGGAATCCCCGATGCTTGGAAAAGATAGATGGGGAATGTTTTTCTTGAAGGCTGGGTCATCGGTGTAGTTGTAGGCAAAACCGTAATTGACCGGCCCCGTGCTCTTGACGGAGATTTTTCTTCTCTTCTGAATGTAGGAGCCTTCCTTTGCTTTTACCTCCTTCTCCGTCACGCCGCTGTCCGTAATCACCACTTGCGCGCAGGCCGGCCCGAGCAGGCATGCAAGGACGATAAGGACTTTGAAGGACAAAGTTATTTTGGCTCGAGTCGACGCGAGTATTCTTCCATTCGTCATTTCCGTCCTCCTCGATCTGATTGGTTATCTTCAAGGAGGGCCTCAAGAAGTCCCATCCATTCCTTTACCTTGCCGGTCTCGTTCTTCTGTATCGCCTCCTCCAAACGATGCAACAGGATGGCGCTTCTCGAGATCCGCTGCTTCAGTTTCACATTTCTGTCTCGGGCATAGAGTCCCTTCGCCTTTTCCAGTTCCTTCCGGAACCCGGCAAGCCGTTTCGACAACAGCTCCTGCTTCTGGCCGGCAAGCGCGAATTGTTTCCTGGCGGTAACGATTTCACTTTTCGCTGTGTCACGGCACCTCACCGACACGAAGTACTTTCCATCCGGAAGGTCGCCCGTGTTCCACTTCAGTGATCTGATGCCGGGCGATTCCGGCGCCAACTCCAGGATGAAGCCAGGGACGTCAGCCGTCTTTCCCTTCTCGCTCTCGATGCTTACCGTTACGGCTACCGCCACAGGAGAAAGAGAACCGATTTCTATGGTGAACCCCAGATCGCTGTTGCTCCCGTAAACACCGCCGCCGTCGAGCACGATGTTGACTCCGACGTCTTTACCGAAACCGGATATTCCCGACATTCCCTGAAGGATGCCGAGCCCATAATCGAATTCGAGATACGCGCCGGGGGCCACCTCGTGTGGAACAGTCGTTGCCTCGAAGTTGTAGGAGTCCTTTCCCATGTACATGTAAAGCTCACCGACGCGTTCCCTGGCGAACTCCTGGACCACCCCCTTCTTCCTGTCTCTGTCGAAAACGGCGAGCCAGGCGCCTTCATTCGAGAAGGCCTGGTCCCGATTGGCGGAGTAGGAGACGGCCTTCGCAGCCTGTCCAATGGGGTAGAAGAACGTGTCCGACGGCGATACGTCACCTCCCACGGACATTGCCGGGTGCGTCCGAAGCTTGAGCGAATCCTTGCCCTCTCTGCCGTTGAACATCCTGTTTCGTACCATCAGCTTCACCAGGCCCTTCTTCAGCGTATAGACTTTCTCCAGGGCATAGGGCTTGTTCTTTTGAGACTTCGTTCGGAGCAGGACCACCTCCAATTCATCCGGAGAGTTCTTGGTGATCTTATATTCAAACGGCGCATCCCAGAAGTAGCCCGGCCAGCTCCCGGCGTTCTCTTCCATGCCGCCGAAGTCGACCCAGGTGTCGCCCGATCCCTGGGCAATCAGCCTCTCGTTACTGAACATGTGGTTGGCCTCGTCAACACGTGAAATGAACTGGATGATCCTGCCACCGAGCCCGGGGAGAATCCTGACGGTGAGATAGCCGTTTTGGAGCACGATGCTCTTCTGCCCCAGCCAGGTTTCCTCCCTGAGAACACAATCGTGCCGAATAGGGGCCCGGGCCTCCTCCGTGAAGGCAGCCTCAATGCTCACCGGCATGACGGCACTCACATGCTGGCAGACCACGTTCAATTTTTTCTTCAGGAAGGGAAATTCGATCGTCTCGGCCGCCCTGCAGAGCTTCCGGATTTTTTCTCCGCGGTGTGAAACCTGCAGGTAGAAATCTCCTCCCCAGACCCCGCCTCGGGCATCGACGTTCATGCTGAGGCGATAGTCCCCCAACATGATCTGTCCGGACTCAGCGAACAGCCTGCCGCGGAAGGGGAGGGTGAGGTGTTTCTTCCTGGCCGTCACCAGAGGCGGGCCGGTTGGTAACGGCATCTTTGCAGGAGACGTCGCAAGCGTCTGCTTTTCTGCTCCCTGAAGTTCGTACACGCCTCCTCCCGGCGCGGGGATGAGGCCGGAGACGACTGTGAACTGCCCGTCCGACTCCGCCGGCAGCTCCACGCCAAGCAGATAATCTTTCACCCGCCATTTCCCCCTGATTCGCAAAGTGAACGGCGCCATCAACGGCTGGCGACGGAAAGGAAAGCCGCCGTCCGGGGAGACCTTCCTGACGAGCCCCTTTCTGGTGCGGCTAGCGAGGACGAGGTACCTCGTGCCTTCATACTGCCACGGCCTCACGACAATCTCCCTGTCCGAACAGGAGTATTCCCGCTCGATGCCGGCCGCATCAAGGACGGCGTTCAGAAAGGGAAGCGCGACGCCCGCCGCGCCCTTCCATTCGCCGTAGTAGCTTCGACCGAAAGGGACGCCGCTCACAATGACGGATCCCTTTCCGCACCTGCTCCGCGTGACAGCCGGCTGTCCGTCCTTGAATCGCAGGACCACATCAGTCTCCTCCGGGAAGAGGACCGACAGGGATCGCGCTGCTTTCTTGTAAGTGACAAAAGGCAATGACTTCCCTTCATCAAGGGAAACCGTGGAGTCCTTGACTGTCACGGGGGCGACACCTGCCAGAGCCATCAGGGAGTTCAGTTCCTCTCCGTACTGATTGAACCGGCCGGAGTCGGGAGTGATGAGTATGGTCCCGCCGCGCCTGACAAACTCCTCAATACGAGGCAACAGAGCGTCGTTCAGATAGGTCACTTGAGGAATAATGAGGAGGCGGCAGGCGCTCGGCAGGTGTCCTTCCAGAATGGCACCTTCGTCGATGGCGCGTGCCGGCGTGTGATTGGCCAGAAACGCCCCGTAGTACCCCACGACCGATTCCAGGCTCTTGTCCCCTTCTATGCCGGGCCAGGAGGTGTGCCGCAACGTCGTGGGCGAATAGAGGATCCTTATCGGCGGCTCCACCCTCTGGCCGTCAAGAATGATGTGATCGAATTTCTGAAAATCCCGGTCGACCTCCCTGAGCTGCCAGCCCACGGGGAGGATCCTGTTGTACGGATCGATCAGGTTCCTATACTGTTGGCAAGCGATGGATCCCATGAAGGTGTGCACGCCAATCTGGCCCCATGCGACTCCGTTCCAGAGTTGCTCCTTCAAGAGGTTGATCTTTTCCAGCCGTGCCGACGGCGGGAAGTAAAACGCCGACCATTCGCTGGTCAGATTTCTGTGGAAGAATCCCGCGATGTCGGCGGTCAGAACCTCCTTCTTGAGGCCGGGCCCCATCTCGAGGCCAGTGGGATTGAAGGCCTTGCCGAGCTCGTAGAAATTGATGCCATTGGCCGGGTAGTCCCCATGCCGGTGATATGAGCCGTAGGTGAGAGGGAACAAGTTGGGCGCGTACTTCTTTACCAACTCCGCCTGTGGCAGCACCTCTTCTTCCATCCGGTAGATTTCTCTATACCTGGTCCAATCTTCCCAGAGGGCGTGCTCCGGCCGGGATTCGGGTCTCTTCACCGGCAGCACGATGTCGTCAAATTCCTTGTGCCGGGTATCCCATCGCTCGTTCAACGCGTCTATGGTCAGGTATTTCCTCTTGAGGTATTTGCGGAATCGCTTCTCCATCCGCTCTCCCCAGAGATTCCAGTTGAAGTTCCTCTCGCCGAGGAACATGACATGGCTTATGCCCGGCCTCTTGCTCACTTCTCTCAGGAACCAGCCAGCGTCTTTCTCATAGAACTCCCAGTCTTTCGGCGTCTCGAACCATGACCGCTTACGGGTCTCCACGGTGCCGGTTTTCGGGTCGAGGATGCCCATATCAAACGCTCTCTGGGCCGGGTGGCCGCTGGTTGTGTAGGACATGCGGTACCCCGTACTGATTCCAGTCTGTTCAAAGAGCTCTTTGGCCCGATGGAATCCGCCCGCCGACTGGTGGTAGTAAGGCCCGAGGGACATGCCGATTTTTTTCATTGCTGGATAGAGCCCTGCAAGGCGCGTGATGCCCCGTGGGACAATGTTCGCGAAGCCCCAGCTCATTCTCTTGAAGCGGTTTTCAACCGGCACGGGCTTCGGCGGCTCGCAGTGCTCCAGGAGGACCGCTTCATATTTCAGTCGCATCCGCTCCAGGTCTTTCGCTGAGCGAAGGCACGTGCGGATCAGATCAAGCCGGTTCTTATGCCCTATCGGCCTGGTCTCCAACGCCATCGCTCGCAGGCGCTCACCAGTATTGCTTACTTCCTTAAAGACTCGCTCCTGCTCCCGAAGAAGTCTGAGGGCTTCGTCCTGCTCCTGTCGCTCTCCCCGGTAATGGTGGAGCGCGGCGACCTTCATGAGCGTTTCTCGTGCCTCGATGGACTTGCCATAGAAAGCCATCAGCTCATTCTCGAAGGTGTTACAGGTCTCGATGAACTCCGGGGAGCGCTCACCGGGAAGAATCGATTCCGCCAGGCGGAGGGCACAGATGAGGACCTCTTTACCTCTGTCAGACTTAAGAAGGTGCGCTCCGGCGACACCGAAATGCACCAGGGTGGAACCGCCCTTCACTTTCAGGGGCGAGTGGGACCGGTAGATATAAAAATCCGAGTCACGGTCCTTCGCCTGCTTTCCCGCTTTGGGGAAGCCCGGATACGCGCCACCACTTACCTTGTCAAAGACGTAGACCGGCAGGAGCAGGTCATTGGGGTATGCGTACGGCACAGCGCGGTAGTAGTCCCTCTCTCCGGCGAGCCTGAAACGCATCATGCCATCTTCCCTCCCCGATGATGCTTTCACCACGGGTATGGTGGGCGGAAAGCCCGGCAGGGGAACGACCGCCTTTACCATATCGGTTGCGATCCTGGTTGGCAGTATCTGGGGCATCCCTTCCAGCAGGCCGGCGTCCGCCAGGGCTTGATTGCGCTTGAGGTCATCGGAAAAGGGCCGGAGATAATAGCTCGCCGCCGGTTCCCCGTGGTTAGGCCAGGGCTCCAGCCCAAACTCCTGGAAGTACTGCGGAGTGCCCTGTGTCTGGTAACTGAATATCTCGATGGGCGTAATCCACCGATCGAGCTTCTCGCTGTATTGGAAGAGACTTCCGCCGTGGTTCTGGCGCAGCCCATGGGCCTGAACAAAATCGCGGTACTCGTCTATGTTTTTCCCCTGGAGGAAGTCTTTGCGCAACCTGTCGTGTTCGGTGGCTACCTTCGCGGGTGGTCTCCACCGGCTGATCATCATGTTCTCATCGATGACGACATTCCCGCCGCCATTCATGAATGTGCCGATGGCATATTCGCTGTCTATTGGGAGATAACCGCCGGTGGCCAGGATGAGGGTGTCAAAGCGCGCTCTGGAAAGTGCCTTTGTGTCGCACACCTCTTTCACCCCAATAATCGTGACGTTCAGCCCTTCTGCTGCGAGAACTTCCTTGTACCACGCCACTGGCCTTGGGCTCTTGGACGGGAACCCTTTCTCGTGAAAGATGCCAATCTTTGATCTCTTCACGCTACCTGGCGCCGCGTCCACAACGCAGACAAACAGCCCCAGAATCACCAGAGCCACCATCCCACAGATGAGTTTGCCAGGCATTTTCGTATCCATTTTCAGCATGATTGTGAACGCCGGTCGGATAGCAGGTGATTCTCGAGGATCCAAGGTGTAAGTCTCCAGCTTGCCATTTTCAATCGCAAGCTGGAAGCTTGCGACTCATTTGCTGCTTCGTAACTCCGCTCCAAGCCGCGACTATGTAGCGGCGGCATCTCGCCGCCGAGAATCTGCGGCGGGACGCCGCAGCTACGATTTCAAGCCGACGATATTCGGGTAGCGGCGGCATCTCGCCGCCGTTCAATTATTTCTGCGTCGGGACGCCGCAGCTACGATTTCAAGCCGACGATATTCGGGTAGCGTCGTCGTCTCGCCGCCGTTCAATTATTTCTGCGGCGGGACGCCGCAGCTAAGGTCACGAACGTAAGCCCGCCTTCGTGAAGGCGGAATCTGAAGATGTGCAAACTCGTATGTTGAACAGTTCAAGAATAATGCAGGTTTAGCCGGGTCTTCTCTGCTAACGCCGCGCCAGGACCCGGCAATCTTTTCAGCTCAGTCTGAGTAAAATCCTAGATTCCTGCGACCCCCTCCTCGCCCTGCCTTTCACTCAAAACACACCAGCGTCTTGTTCATTTGCGAGATGAGCACCTGGCCGTTGGCGACGATCATGCCGTCGAAGACTGGCGGGGCGGCAAGTTCGACCGTTGCTTTGCGGTCGCCGGTGGCGGTGTCGATCAGCCAGAGTGAGCCGCCGAGCTCGCCGTTCCAGGCGGCCTGCTGCTTCTGCAGTCTCGGCTGCGTGTCTTTCGCGGTGAACAGGCCGTAGAGTCCTTGCTCGTTGACGAGATCCGGGGGGCCGGCGGCGAGCAGCGTATCGCCGGCCAACACCATGCCGCGTACCATGATCTCCGGGTCTTTCTGCTGCCAGTTGTAGCGTAAGAGCGTGTGCTTGCTGTCCGGGAATTTGGCGCTGTGTTTCCAGTCGGCGACATCAGGATTCTTCTCTCGCCATTCTTCCTTCAGTTTCCTGTTCACATCAAGCTGGTTGATGTATGTGCGGTAGTCGACGAACTTGTCGTGCGCTGCCTTGTACTCGGGCGATTTCTTGCCGTGCTCCTTTTGGGCGTCTTTCGCCGCTTTCTTCAACTGGTCGAATTTCTGTTGCTGTTTCGACCCCATGATCACTTTGGGTGGACGCCGCGCGAAGTCTTCGACGACATCGATCCGATCAACAGAAAGAGCATGTACGACATCGTGGTGGACTCACTCCGTGAGCCCTGAAACTGCTTACGGAGTGAACAGACTGCGGGCCTCAAGATTTTCTTGCTACCGCGAGTCCGCTGCCACATTCCGAATCTCCTCCCCATCCTCTGCCTTTCAAACCGGCGTAAAGCATGTAGTAATCTCCGTTCAACTCAAACACCTGAGGCGTCAGGAGCTCTCCCGAATCCCACGCTTCAGGGTCCTCATTGGGAGCGAAAATCGGGTTGGCGGGGTTTGGCTCAAACGTGCGAAAATCGATGGTTCTCACGTGCCCGAGCTGCCATTTGCTGCCGTTGTAGCCACCGTAGAAGATGTGAAAGTAGCTCGGGCCTCTGAGAATCTCTGTTTCACGGACGCCGTATCTGTCCCAGGCTTCGCCAGATCCTTTGAAGACCGGGTTGGCGGCATCTTTGGTGACGCATGCGGGATCGCTCGTCGGCGCCGTTGCGTGACAGAGGGTCGGATTGTTGTAGGGATGGTGCTCGCCACCGAGCCCCTTCGCTTCGCCGGTATAGACAATGTGGATGACATCCCCGTCAACAGCCACCGAGGGATGCGATGACCCATCTTCTTCATACTCATATTCGGCCGGAATGACAGGACCATCGCTGACGCGTCGCCACGTGCCGAAATCGCCGTCCATGACCATCAAGCCCGTCTGTTTCGGCACCCTCTGCCGTTTTCCGAGGTAGTACATGTAGTATCTGCCATGCGCGGGATTCAGGAAGGGAAAGGGGTATTCCACCGCGTGGTCGTCGAAAGCACCCTCCCCGGCCGGCACGACGATGGGATTACGGGGATCGTGCTCAATGGCCGAAGGATCGCTCGCCGGAGCTGAACTGTGCATAAGCACCCACGAGTCATCTGCCCGTTTCTGAGCCCAGATATAGTGGACAGTCTCGTCGACAACGATGGCGTGTGCAGCCGCTGCCCAGTCAGGAGGCGCACAGGAGAAGAGAGGGTTTGCGCCGGGGACTCGCTCGAAACCTGCGAATGTTTCAAATGGAATGGCACTGTCTGTCATTATGCTTTGGCTCGTTTGTGTTGCTCGGGTCAGCGGTGAATATAAGGATGATAGTGGACTCACTCCCTGAGTCATGGTCTCTGGGTTGGGTGGCGGAGCGGTCGGCGGATCGAGCTTGAAATGTGGGTCGCGGTAATTCCACCGCTCGCCTTGGCCGTGCGGTACCGGCAGGCACATATAGACCATGAACGGCTTCTCAATCGGCGTCTCCTTCATGAACCGGATTGCCTTTTCCTCCATCACGGAAGTGAGGTCGCCGCTCCTTTTTACTGCGGCTTCGCCTGCCCGGACTTGGTCGCGCCGTCCGTTCGCAGTTTTCCTTCGACGGAAAAATCGTCGAAGGTCAGGTGGCCCCAGCCTGCGATACTGCGATCGACGACCTGAAGAAACACGGTCTTTCCCTTCAGCTTGCTGACGTCCCAGGTCGTCCGCATCATCTGGGGGCCTCGGGGGCCGCCGGCGGACAGCAGGACTTCTTTCGAGTCCGCGTCCAGCAGCCCGACGTAGAGTGTGCCTGGTTCAAAGCCGCCCGATGCCAGGAAGCTGGCGCGGTCGCCCTGGATGACAAACTTCGGTGACTGGAACACAACCTTCTGTTTGTCGGAGAATCCGTCCGCAGTGGCGATCGTGGAGAGATGGAATTTACCTTCGTGATTGTACGGTCTGCTTTTATGGCGCGGCAAAGACGCATGATCCGAAACCGGCCGCCCTGCCGCGCCTTCGATGATCGTCCACCCTTCGAGTTTGCCCGACTCGAACGCGAAACGGAGATTGCCCAGAGGTTTGAACTGGTCGTATTTCGTCTTCGCCTGACTCTTCACCGGAGGGCGGCTGCGACTGTCGGACTTCGGCGCTTGGCTCTGGAGCAAGGCACGCATCTCTTTAACGACCTCGGGGTGCTCTCGATAAAGGTTGCGGGTCTGCAGTCGGTCGTTTTCCAGATCGTAGAGCTGCGCTGGCGGGGCGTCCGGTTTGATCTTTCCGTTCTCGATGTCGCTGTTCACAGAGCCCACGAAGGTGGCCGCCGGCGGCCCGGCGAAGGTGTGGTCTCCCGGCTTCCTTCCGGTAAATCCGCCGCTGTCCTGGCTGGGGATGAACATCCATTTGCCTCTGCGCACGGAAAGGTGAGTGCGCTTGTTCGGGGCGAGAATCAGATGGCTGCGGATCGGTTTTTCCGG